>NZ_JBHWBZ010000041.1:0-66300 GCF_042735475.1 Kitasatospora sp. NPDC059577
GGGTGGCGCGCGCGGGCGCTCCCTACGGCCCCCGCTGTGCATCCGGCTCGAGAGGGAGGGCGCGGGCCCGCGCCCGGCGCCCGAGGGTCCCGCCGCCCCCCCCCCCGGCCGTACCACTGATCGCCACATCACCTCGAAGGACCGTATGAACATCCTCCGCCGAACACCTCGCGCCGCCGAACGCCCGATCGCGGCGCTGGCGGTGCTGTCCGCCCTGGGCGCCTGTCTGATGTCGCTGGGAGCGGCCCCCGCACTGGCCGCGACCCAGGGCAGCCCGCTCACCGCCCTGTTCGACAACACCGCCGTCACCGCGGACACCGACACCTCGGCCGGTGACCTCGACGGCGACGGCGACACCCTCTCCGCCTCCGACCTCGACGCGGCGGGCTGGTCCCGGAGTGCGCGGATCACCGTCAGCGGCGCCACCTTCTCCCGGGCCGATGTGGATCCCGGCCGCCCGGACAACGTCCTCGCCTCCGGCCAGACCGTCGCGGTCAGCGGCAGCGGCAGCGCGCTGAGCTTCCTGGCCACCGCCGCCAACGGCCCCGTGACCGGCAGCGGAACGGTGCGCTACAGCGACGGAACGAGTAGTGGCTACCGCCTCACCGTGGGCGACTGGGCCCAGGGTGACGCCGCCGAAGCGGCTCTCACCCTCCCGCACCGCAACACCGCCTCCGGCCCGCGGACCGCCGACGCCCGGCTCTACGCGGTCTCAGTCCCGATCGTCCGGGGCAAGGCCGTCACCTCGGTCACCCTGCCGAACGTCGGCGGGGTACTCGGCAGCGGTAGGCCGTCCCTGCACGTCTTCGGCCTTGCCCTGCGCGACACCACGTCCGCCCCCGACGGAAAGACCTGGGAGGCGAGTTGGGCGGCAGCGATGGGTGTGGCCAGTCCCGTGCCGCAGAGCGGCGGCTGGACCGGGCAGACCCTGCGGATGACCGTCCACCCGAACCTCGCGGGGGACACGGTCCGGATCAAACTGACCAACGCCCTCTCACCGTCTCCGGTCACCTTCGGGCACGTCACCCTGGCCGTCCAGGCCGATCACGGAACCCCGAAGGCCACCCCGGTGTCGCTGACCTTCGACGGCTCCCAGCAGACCGTGGTGCCGGCCGGCGGCGAGGTCCACAGCGACCCGATCGCCTTCCCGATCAGCCAGGGCGACAACCTCCTGGTCAGCGTCTACCTGCCCGGACCGGTACGGGTCGCGCCGATGCACGACTGGGCACTGAGCACCTCGTACACCACCGAGCCCGGCGCGGGCGACCACAGCGCCGACGCCGACGCGACCGGGTACCCCGGGCAGTTCCGGTTCTGGACCTTCCTCACGGGTGTCGACGTCGCGAACGACAACGGCGGCGGCACCGTCGTCGCGCTCGGCGACTCCCAAACCGACGGTGGTCACACCGCCGTGGACGCCAACCATCGATGGCCCGACTACTACGCCGCCGACGTTCGCGCCGGCTCACCGAACACGGGCGTGGCCAATGTCGGTCTCTCCGCGAACTCGCTGCTCACCGACACCGCCGGCGGGGCCGGGGTGAGCGCGCTCAACCGCCTCGACCGCGACGTCTTCGCCCAGCCCGACGCCCGGACCCTGGTGCTGTACGAGGGCATCAACGACATCGGTCTGCACAACGCCTCCGCCACCGATCTGATCAGCGGAGTCCGGCAGGTCGCGGCCCGGGCGCACGCCTACGGGATGCGTGTGCTCGTCGCGACCATCCCGCCGTTCGGCGGCAGTACCCACTACAGCGACGCCGGGGAGAACGTCCGGCAGGCCGTCAACGGCTACCTCCGCTCCTCCCACGACGTCGACGGCTGTGCGGATTTCGACCTGGCGGCACGCGATCCGCTGATGCCCAGCCGCCTCCGGGACGGCCTCTACGACCGGAACGACAACCTGCACTTCAACGACACCGGCACCAAGCTCCTCGCCGACACCCTCGCCCGGGGCACCCCTGGTGTCGCCACCGCGATGTCCCAGACCGCGATCGGCGACATCAACGGCGACGGTGTCGCCGACCTCATCGCCCGCGAGGACTCCACCGGCAGCCTGAAGGCCTGGTACGGCAGTGGCGACGGAACCTTCAGCGGCCCTGCCGTCGTCACCGGCGGTTGGCGGGACTTCTCGGAGACGACCCTCGCCGACTTCACCGGCGACGGCTTGGCGGACATCCTCGCCAAGGGCCCGGACAACGTCCTCCACCTCTGGAAGGGCAACGGCGACGGGACCTTCGCCCACCCCGTCCAGGTCACCTCGGGCTGGAACTTCACCCAGACCACCTCCGCCGACTTCGACGGGGACGGCAAGACCGACCTGGTGGCCAAGGGCGCGGACAACAACCTCTACATCTGGCCCGGCCACGGCGACGGCACCTTCGGCTCCCCTTCCAGACTCACCTCGGGCTGGAACTTCACCCAGACCACCTCCGCCGACTTCAACGGCGACGGCCAGGCCGACCTCGTCGCCCGAAGCGCCGACGGCATCCTGTGGATGTGGACCCACAACCCCGGCGGCTCCTTCAACACCCCCGTCAAGCTGACCGACGGCTGGACCTACACCCAGACCGTCGCCGGCCGCACCACCAAGGGCGGCAAGGCCGACCTCCTCGCCCGCGACGACTCCACCGGTGTCCTGAAGCGGTGGCCCGGCGACGGCAACACCGGCTTCGCCCGGCCCACCGACCTCACCGCCGGATGGTGACCGCTGAGCTTCCCCGTTGAGCGGGAGGCGGTGACTACCCGCAGGCCGAGGGTGGAGAGCAGGGCCGCGCCGTAGGCCCTGGGCCTGCCTTTCTCCTCCAGGACTCCGTACTCCAGGGTGAACCAGTACGCGTCGCTGATCATCTGCAGCACGTCCGGGTTCTCGATTCGCACCGCCGCCTGCCCGATCGCCGGTAGAGGTCGGCGAACTGCGGGTGGGCGAGGTGGATGCCGTGGCCGAGGACGTCGTGGACGACATCGGGTTCGGGCGTGTACAGCGGCACCGCCGGGTGGCGGACGAACCGCACCGCGTGGAAGTGCCCGCGGGCCATCGACCCGAAGAACCGCTCGTTGGCGACCACACCACCTGCCAGAGTGAAGTCGAAACCCGTCAGGGCCCGCAGCCGCGCGCCGACCTCGGAGCGCTGCGGGACTCCGTCCGGCGGGATCGGGGCCCGTTCCCTTGTGCGAGACCGGCCGGCGGTCGAGGACACGTCGCACCAGCAGGCATCCGGTGAAACGTCAGCCGGGCATCAGCGTGGGCCACCAGGACCTCCGAGGTGAGTGAAGTCGGCAAACTCCACTACGCCCGGAGGTCCTCCCGTGATCAACGGCCACCGGCTCCTGTCACCGACGTGTCGACCGAGTACGACTAGGCGGCGAGGGCGACGCGCCTCGGTGCCCGGCGGCGGCCGGAGGAGCCCTGGTTGTCGCGGCCCGCGACAGTCGCGCGGGTGTCACCGGCCGCGTGGGCGGGGCGGTTGCGGCGGTTGCGGCTCGTGGACGGGCTGCGGCGGGGGCGTTCGACGGCGGGGTCGGCGATGACGACGGGCACGCCGGTGGGGATGCGGGCGCCGGTGATGCGGGTCAGGTCCTCGTCGCCGGCGCTGACGCGGGTGGTGACGGGGGTGATGGCGGCCGTGTTCATCAGGCGGGCCATCGCGCGGCGCTGGTTGGGCAGCACCAGCGTGACGACGGTGCCGGACTCGCCGGCCCGGGCGGTGCGTCCGCCGCGGTGCAGGTAGTCCTTGTGGTCTGTCGGCGGGTCGAGATTGACGACCAGGTCGAGCCCGTCGACGTGGATGCCCCGGGCGGCGACGTTGGTCGCGATCAGCGCGGTCACCTCTCCGCTGCGGAACTGCTCCAGGGTGCGGGTGCGCTGGGGCTGGGACTTGCCGCCGTGCAGGGCCGCGGCCTTCACTCCGTTCGCGAGCAGGTCCTCCACCAGGCGGTCCGCGCCGTGCTTGGTGTCGGTGAACATGATCACTCCGCCGTCGCGGGAGGCGATGTGGGCGATCGTGGCGTTCTTGTCGTGGTTCTGCACGTGCAGCACGTGGTGCTCCATGGTGCTGACCGCTCCTGCGGACGGGTCCACCGAGTGGGTGACCGGGTCCTTGAGGAAGCGCCGCACCAGGCGGTCGACGTTGCGGTCCAGGGTGGCGGAGAACAGCATCGTCTGGCCGCCTTCGGCGACCTGGTCGAGGAGTTCCGTGACCTGCGGCAGGAATCCCATGTCGGCCATCTGGTCGGCCTCGTCGAGGACGGTGATGCCGACGCCGTCCAGCTGGCAGTCGCCGCGTTGGATCAGGTCCTTGAGCCGGCCGGGGGTGGCCACCACGACCTCCGCCCCGCGGTTCAGCGCCTGGGCCTGGCGTCGGATCGACGTCCCGCCCACCACGGCCGCCATCCGCAGTCGCACCGCGTGGGCGAACGGGGTGAGGGCGTCGGTGACCTGCTGCGCGAGCTCGCGGGTGGGGACCAGGACGAGGGCCAGCGGGCGGCGCGGTTCGGCGCGCCGGCCGGCGGTGCGGGCCAGCACGGGGAGGCCGAACGCGAGGGTCTTGCCGGACCCGGTGCGGCCCCGTCCGAGGAGGTCCCGTCCGGCCAGCGAGTTCGGCAGCGTCGCGGCCTGGATCGGGAACGGTGCGGTGACGCCGTGCCGGGTCAGGGTGGAGAGCAGTGCCTTGGGCAGGTCCAGTTCGTCGAACGCTTCGACGGCCGGGAGGGCCGGGGTGGTGCTCACCGGCATCGCGAACTCGCCTTGCGGAGTGGAACCCTGGCGGCTGCTACGACCGCGGGCAGGGCGGTCGCCGTAGAACGAGCTGCCGCCGGAGCGGGATCCGTAGGTGCCGCTGGAGCGGGAGGATTCCGAGGAGCGGGAGTCGGCGTTCCGGTACGGGGAGCGACTGGAGCGGTTCATGTGAAACCTTCCTGGGGCGGCACGTCGCGAGGATGCTCCGCAGCGCGGTGCGCCGGCAGGAGGCCGCAAGGGAACGGGCCGAAAGTGTGAGGAACGGGCGTGGACGGTGGAACCGTGCGGCACGTCACCGACGGTCGCCGCTCACCGCGGAGGGCGGGAGCGAAGAACCTCGAACCGTGAGCTGTCACGGCAGGGCGGCGATCCGGACGCGGCGCCGTGCGTCTCGCGTGGGGATGGCCGCCGGTGGCGGAGCCAGGGGCCGGAAGCGGCCGGGAAGCGCGTCGTGGCGCAATGCGGAGGGGCCCGCACCGGGCATCATGTACGCGGTGCGGGCCCCTCGCTACCAGGCGGGTGCCGTGGCAGGAACTACAGCGGACGGATGTTCTCGGCCTGCGGGCCCTTCTGGCCCTGCGTGACGTCGAACTCCACCTTC
Organism: Kitasatospora sp. NPDC059577; assembly: GCF_042735475.1. Lineage (NCBI taxonomy): Bacteria > Bacillati > Actinomycetota > Actinomycetes > Kitasatosporales > Streptomycetaceae > Kitasatospora > Kitasatospora sp. NPDC059577. Next base: position 5,340 of record NZ_JBHWBZ010000041.1, read on the forward strand.
TGGCCCTCGAGCAGCTCACGGAAGCCGTTGGCGTTGATGTTCGAGTAGTGGGCGAAGACGTCAGCGCCGCCACCGTCCTGCTCGATGAAGCCGAAGCCCTTTTCCGCGTTGAACCACTTCACAGTGCCATTAGCCATAAAGAAATCTCCTTCAAGGGGCTGTCCGAAGCGAGCACAGCGCGCGCTTCGAGTCGCCGCGATGAGCACCCACCCGGGGAAGAGCCGGGAAACAAAAAGGCGCCTGCGAAACATCAGCAGGCGCACACAAAGTTCATGGGAACCACTACTGCAACTAGAACGACTCTAGCAGGCCCAGGCCCGCAGCGGGCGGAAATTCCACCCCGGCCCTTCCGGACCCCTTCCCCCAGGGCCGCCGGGTGCGGGGCGAGAGGACCGTCAACACCCTTGCAGAGATGACTGGTTGGGCATGAATACCGCCTCCTGGGAGCCGACCGACCCGCGCTCCCCCGGAAGGGTGAGTCGCGCGGTAGCTGAGCACCCGCCCCCACCACGACAGACCCGCGAAAGCGACGCACCACGCCCACCGGCCCCATCCGGGGCGCACTGGACGGTTTGCGCAGAATTCCTGTCGCAGCTCCGGAGGCGAGTGCACCGAGAAGACCCGCTCCCGGGTTTTTGGGCGCATACTGCAGGAAATGACGAAACCTGCAGCAGTCCGCCGCGCCCTGCCCACCAGTCCCTTCAAGCCCCCGGCTGAAGCACCGCGCAAGCGCTTCGCAGTCGGCGACCGCGTCACCCACGACACCTACGGCCTCGGCCGGGCCGTCGGCGTCGAAGGAGACAGCGACATCGCGGTACTCGTCGACTTCGGATCGCGGCGGGAACGCATCACCCAGCCCTACGCCACGATGTTCAAACTCTGACCCAGGACGCACGCGGTTCTCCGCCGCGTGCGCCGCACATGGTGCGAGCCCTCCGTGCCGGGTAGCCGTGGTCGGGTGCGGGTGCGGGTTCGTCGCTGTGGCGCTCCAGGCCTGCCGGTCGGCTGATGCCCACGGACGTCCCGGCTGACGGTCGGACCCCCGCGACCCTTGGTCACCCGCACGAGTGAAGGTGGGCGTGGGGCCGGATCGCTGGCGGAAGCAGGTCGGGCTTCGGTGCCTAACGTGGTTCGGAAAGTCACCGTCGGTGAGCCGCTCGACCGGCGTCGCCGCGTCCCCAGGGCCAAGAGGTATGTCATGAATCGTTTCATCGTCCTTACCGTCGGCGTGGTTGCCATGGTGGCCACCGCCTCCGGCTGCAGCAGTTCCGGCACCACGGCTTCCTCGACCCCGACTGCGGGCACCAGCACGCCCACGACCGCCACCGGCTCCGCCGCTCCCAGCGGAAGCGTCGCCACGGTGAAAACGGCGAGTTCGCCGTTCGGCCAGATCCTGGTCGACGGTTCCGGTAGGACGTTGTACCTGTTCAAGGCCGACACGGGGACGACCTCGACCTGCAACGGCACCTGTACGCAGAATTGGCCGCCGCAGACCACGACCGGAGCACCCAGCAGCAACGGAGTGACCGCGTCCCTCGTCGGAACGACCACCCGTTCGGACAACTCGACCCAGGTGACCTACAACGGCCACCCGCTGTACCACTTCTTCAAGGACACGAAGCCCGGGGAAACCAACGGCCAGGGCGTCAACGCCTTCGGCGCTTCGTGGTACGTGGTCAGTCCGAGCGGTGACGCGATCACCAGCGCGGCCTCCGCTTCGGCTTCACCGTCGGCCAGCTCCACCGGCGGCGGCAGCTACTGAGACCCGCTCCTGAACCTGTGCAGTTCGAGGGCTCGGCTCACGTGGCTGACCCCTTGCAGGCCCCGCTTGAACATGCCTGCCCGGCGCTCGGAATTCGAACGGACCGCAGGCTCGTGGTCGGCTCCCGGGCGTCGGGGGCCTGGGGGCGCCTCGCCCTCGGGTCGACCAGTACCGTGGTCGTCCGCCCCCGCCGTCCCGTGGTCGTCGTACCGGCGGAGCACGACACCGCCTGCCTGGCCGCCGACTTCGGGCGGCCCATGCTCCGATCAGGTGAGTGCGGCACCGCGGACCAGGAGCAGGCCGACGTCGAGGGTGGTCAGGGCGAGGGTGGCCAGGAAAGGCAGTCGGCTGCGCGGGTCGGACCGTGGCGGTCGCGCGACGGCCAGTGCCAGCGCGCCGGTGAGGGCAAGTGAGGTCAAGCCCGCGGCGCCGAACCGCCCTGACGGCCCGAGGACGAGGACGAACGCCCCGGCGAGCAGCAGCACGGCGGCCAGGACCCTCGCCGGTCGCGGGCCGAGACGCTGGGGCAGGCCGCGGACATCGGTCGCCAGATCGTCGTCGATGTCGGGCAGGACGTTGGTGACGTGGGCGCCCGTGCCCAGCAGTGCGCCGGCGACCATCACCCATCCGGCCGGCCAGGGGTGTCCGGGCAGGGCGAGGGTGACGAAGGCGGGCAGCAGCCCGAAGGCCGCGGCGTAGGGCAGCCACGAGAGCACCGTGCGCTTGACGCCGAGGTTGTACGACCATGCCGCAGCGACCCCGGCCAGGTGAGCCGTGCCGGCCGCGAGCCCGTTGGCCAGGGACAGCGGAACGCACAGCGCGAGCGCGCACCCGGAGGCGACGGCCGCGGTCCGCGGGCGCACCGTGCCGGCCACCAGTGGCTTGTCACCCCGACCGGTGGCAAGGTCCCGGCGCAGATCGACGCGGTCGTTGCACCAGCCCACCGACAGCTGCCCGGCGAGCACCGCCGAGGCCGCCAGCGCGGTGCCCGCCGGGCTCCGCCCGGAGGCGGCCGCCAGGGCGGTGATCACGGCGGTGACGGCGATCGAGGGGAGGGCGTGGGAGGCGGCCAGCAACCCACGGACCGGGCCGCCCGCGCCGGGACGGGACTGCCCGGCCGCAGGCGTGTGCTGGGCTCCGGCGGTGTGCACGGTCCCATGCTAGATCGGGCAAACCGCCGAATACATTCCATTTCGTGATGAATAGTCAGATAGCCGTAGTCTGGCCGGATGAGCAGAGTCGCCGCCGTCTACGGGGTACTCCCGCCGCACCGGTACGAGCAGGGCGAGATCACCGAGGCCCTCGCGGCGATGTGCCTGCCGCCCGATGGGGACCGCGCAGTGTTGGAACGGCTGCACGCCACCTCCACCGTCGGCACCCGTTACCTGGTCCTGCCGCTGGAGCGCTACCTGGAGCTGGACGGCTTCGGGCAGGCCAACGACCTGTTCGTCGAAGCCGGGCTGGAGCTCGCCGAGCAGGCGCTGACCGGCGCCCTGGCGGCGGCCGGCCTGGCACCCGACGAGGTCGACCTGGTGATCTCCACCTCCGTGACGGGCATCGCCACACCCTCGCTGGAGGCCCGGCTGGCCGGGCGCGTGGGCCTGCGGCCGGACGTGAAGCGCGTGCCGATCTTCGGACTCGGTTGTGTCGCGGGCGCGGCGGGCCTCGCCCGGCTGCACGACTACCTTGAGGGACATCCCGGGCAGGTCGCGGTCCTGCTCTCGGTCGAGCTGTGCTCGCTTACCCTGCAGCGCACCGACACCTCGGTGCAGAACCTGGTGGCCGGTGCGCTGTTCGGCGACGGCGCCGGCGTGCTGGTGGCCGTCGGCCGGCAGCACCCGCGCCACCAGGAGTGGGCGGGTCCGGAGGTGGTGGCCACCCGCAGCCTGCTGTACCCCGGCACCGAACGCGTGCTCGGCTGGGACATCGGCGACACCGGATTCAAGATCGTGCTCGGCGCCGAACTGCCCGAGCTGGTCCGCCTGCACGTCGGCGAGGACGTCAGGGCCTTCCTCGCCGAGCACGACCTGAAGCCGCCGGACGTCACCGGCTGGGTCGCCCATCCGGGCGGGCCCAAGGTGCTTGACGCCCTGGGCGAAGCACTCGGGCTGGACGCGCGGGCGCTGGAGCTGACGCGGCGTTCGCTGTCCCGGGTCGGCAACCTCTCCTCCGCCTCGGTACTGCACATCCTGCGGGACACCCTCGAACTGTGCCCGCCGCCGCCCGGTACGCCCGGTCTGCTCCTCGCCATGGGGCCGGGCTTCTGCTCCGAACTCGTCCTGCTCCGCTGGTAGGTCCATGTGCTCCCTTACACCCTGCTGATCCTCCTGGTAGCCGCCGAACGCCTCGCCGAACTCGCCGTCGCGCGACGCAATGCCGCTTGGAGCCGTGCGCTTGGCGGCGTCGAGTTCGGCCGCAGCCACTACCCCGTGATGGTCCTGCTCCACACCGGGCTGCTGGCCGGCTGCGTGGCCGAGGCCCAGCTCGCCGACCGCCCGTTCCTGCCCGCCCTCGGCTGGCCGATGCTCACCCTGGCAGTCGGCGCCCAGGCACTGCGCTGGTGGTGCATCGGCACGCTGGGGCCGCGCTGGAACACCCGGGTCATCGTGGTACCCGGACTGCCCCTGGTGACCACCGGCCCCTACCGACTGCTCAGCCACCCCAACTACCTCGCCGTCGTCGCCGAAGGGGCCGCTCTGCCCCTCGTCCACAGCGCCTGGCTCACCGCGACCGCCTTCACCCTGCTCAACCTGCCCCTGCTCGCCACCCGGCTGCGCTGCGAGAACGCCGCCCTGGCCGACTGCACCGAGGTGCCGGCGTGATCGACCTGTTGGTTGCCGGCGGCGGGCCCGCCGGCCTCGCCACCGCGATCCACGCCGCCCTGGCCGGGCTCGACGTGCTGGTCGTCGAACCACGGCCGGCCCCGATCGACAAGGCGTGCGGCGAGGGACTGATGCCCGGGGCCGTCCGCGCCCTGGCCGCGCTGGACGTGGCCTTGACCGGCCACCCGATCCACGGCATCCGCTACCTCGACGACCGCTACCGAGCCGAGGGCAGGTTCCGACACGGAGCAGGGATGGGCGTACGGCGGACCGTCCTGCACGCGGCGCTGTCCCGCCGGGCGGCCGAGCTCGGCGTGCCGACGCTGCAGAGGAAGGTCACCGCCGTCCACCAGGACGGCGACAGCGTCACCGCCGCCGGTCTCACCGCCCGCTACCTGGTTGCCGCAGACGGCCTGCACTCGACCATCAGGCGGCAGCTGGGCCTGGAACGCACCGACCCGCGACCACCGCGCCACGGGTTGCGGCGGCACTTCGCGGTGGCGCCCTGGACCGACTGCGTGGAAGTCCACTGGTCCGCACTCGGCGAGGCCTACGTCACCCCGCTGGGCCCGGACCTGATCGGCGTCGCCATCCTGACCGGCGAGCGGATGCCGTTCGACGCGCTGCTGCCCGCGTTCCCCGCACTCCTTCACCACCTCGCCTCCCAGGCCGCCTCGGCCGTCCGGGGCGCCGGACCGATGCGCCGGCGGGTCGGGGCCAGGGTGGCCGGGCGCGTCCTCCTGGTCGGCGACGCCGCCGGCTACATCGACGCACTCACCGGAGAGGGCATCTCGCTCTCCCTCGCCGGTGCCGCCCACCTGGTGCGCTGCGTACACGCCGGCCGACCGCAGGAGTACGAGCAGGCGTGGCGGCGGGCCACCTTCAATCACCACCTGCTCACCGGCGCGCTGGTACGCATCCGCGCCAGCCCGCTACTGGCCCCGCGAATCGTCCCACTGGCCAGCCGCGCTCCTGCGCTCTTCACTGCCCTGGTCAATCGCCTCGCCTGACCGCAACGACGGTGCCGCACAGGGCAGTGCCACCGCCACGCAAGCAGCCCGCGTCACCCTCGTGGACCACTCGGCAGCTGACGGACTCGCGAGGGCCGTCACCACGACGACACGCGGGCTCGACCGAGCCTCCGACGTCCGACACCGACGCTGGGCCGCCCGCCCGCCCGCCCGTCGGCGTCCGGCCGGGTCTCCCGTTGTCTGCCCTGTCCACGGAGCAGTCCCACGCATTCAGTCCTCTGCAGGACGAGATGACAGCTTCCGCGACGAGCAGTGCGCGGGTGTGACGTTGGGGTTGGCCGTGTAGTCGAAGTCGGACAGCCACTTCGAGCGTGGGAAGCCGGCCGCGCGGACGCGCCAACCGGGTGCTTTCCGCGCCCGTTCGACAGACAAGCAGAACGGGCTGAACCGCTGTTCCGGGTTCTGACCGAGCGCGAGGTGAAGAACAGCGTCGCCATCGCCTCCAACGAATCGTTCGGCAAAGTGCACATGTCCCGGCGAACCCGTGCGAGGCGCCGCCGAAACCTCACGGGTTCGACCTGCGTACGGTCCGGAAGTCTTGGTACTCGTCGCAGACGATGCCCTGGTTGACCCAGCGCTCGGGGTCAGCGGCGAGATCGCGCTCTGCCAGCTGGAGTGCGTCCTCAGGGGTGGGCAGAACAGCGATCTCCCGGCCCCACGTCTCGTCCTCGGGATCCAGGGGTGGGAACTCGGTGATGTCGAGAAAGGTGTCGGTGCCGACGTCCTCGACTTCGCTCAGGTAGACGGTGATGCCCGTAGAGCCGGGGCTGAGGGCGATCCAGCGCAGGCCGGGGCCGGAGTCGCTTTCGATGGCGCCCAGGAACTGCTCGATCTGCCTCCCGCGTCGGAGGGCGCCGAGGGCCAAGGCGGGGGCAAGGTGTCGCATGTCAGTTCCTCTGCTGGTGCTGGTCGGGCAGACGAGTCGGATCGATGTGATCAGCAAGGTAGATGAGGGTGGCCTGCGGGTCCATGCCGAAGGCGGCGGCGACCGGCTTGGGGTCCATGGTGTCGACGAGGTCGACCAGGCGGGTGCCGCGGACCATCCGTGGCGGGTAGCCGCAGTCGTCAAGGACGTGGGTCAGGTGGGCAGTTGATGCCGGGCTTCGGCCGCCCTTCGCTCCCTTGGTGACCATGACGTGGGGGTTCTGCGTCGACCAGGCCGTCCGGTGGGCGAGGCATCGTTGCAGCACGGCCCAGGAAGCGGGGTCGAGTGGGACCGGGTGCGGTCGCTTGCCGAGCCGGACTGTTCGCGTGGCTGGGTCGATGTCGGAGACCTGCAGCATGCGGAGCTCGGAGCTGGAGGCGCCGTGCAGCAGGGCGAGCATGCCGAGCAGGGCTTCGTGAGGGTGGGCCCCGTCATTGCAGGTCCACCGGCGGAAACAGGTGACGCTGCTGGTCGAGCGTGAGGGTCCGGCCTCGGTATCCGCTTCCTTTCTTCGAGCGGTTACTCGTCGCGGACAGGGCGATGAGCGGCATCACGGGGTGCAGCAGGCGGTGGTGCCGCAGCAAGCGTCCGGCGCGGTGGCGGCCTTGTCGAGGGTGTCGGCGTCGGCCTTGACGACATGGACCTCCCAGGGCTCCTTGCCGGGGCCGGCGACCCAGACCTTGTCCTGGAGCGCGTAGCAGCAGGAGGTGTCGTTCTCCTCGAAGGTGGCCAGGCCGGTGTCCTTGAGGCGGGTGGCGGTGGCGGTGACCTGCTCGCTGCTCTCGATTTCGACGCCGAGGTGGTCGAGGCGGGTGTCCTCGCCCGGCTCGCCCTCGATGAGGACGAGCTTGAGCGGCGGGGTGGCGATGGCGAAGTTCGCATAGCCGGGCCGGCGCTTGGCGGCCGCGGTGCCGAAGAGCTTGGAGTAGAAGGCGCTCATGTCGGCCGGGCCGGTACTTCCGAGCGGACGACGGCCGGCCGTGATCGCCTTGATCCTCTTGTTCGCAGGCTTCACGACCCCCGTCAACCTGAGGATCCTCGGCCTCGGCCGGTGGTCGGCCCGCGGGGCGACCACTGTGAGCCGGTGGAACGGTGCCCGGAGCGGCGGGCTTGAGGCATTGGTCCGAGGTCCGGTTCCGGGTCGGGGTTGTCGGCCGCTGCTCGACGGTCCACGCCGCCCGGCACCGGACCGCGGACCGATTTCCGGGTCAGCCGGTGTGGGTGAACTCGTCGACCGGGACGGTGGGAGACAGGTAGCCGTTCACCCGTACCCGGACGTCGATGGTCTTGGGCTGGAGGGGATCCGGCAAGGGCACCGTCGCCTTGATCTGGGTCGGCGAGACCCCCGTGACGGTTGCGGTGCGGCTGCCGAAGTACACGGTGGGCGTGGTGCCGAAACCCACGCCGTTGACGGTGACGGTGTTTCCGAGCTTCCCGCTGTCCGGGACGATGCCGGTGACCACCACGGGCTCCGAGCCGCCGTAGGCGAACTGCCCGAACGGCACGGCCGGGGAGGTGCCCAGGTCGTTGGTGACCCGGACATCGACGACGCCGACCCCGTCGGGCGCGATCGCGGTGATCTGGGTGTCATTGACGAGGTTGGGCGGCACGCACGGGACGGTACCGAAGTCGACCATGCTCTCCGAGTCGAAGCCGCTGCCCGTGATGGTGATCAGGGTGCCCGGGGCACCGACACGGGGGCTGATGCTGTCGACCACCGGCGCGGGAGCCGGTACGGGGGAGTTCAGCAGCTTCAGGTAGGTCGAGTTGGAGTGCTGGAAGGCGACCTGGGCCAGGAAGTCCTGGGTCGTGCTCTTGAGCACCTTGGGGTCGTAGGCCTTGTAGTCCGCGTTCAGCGGGGAGAAGGCGGTGGTCGGCTGGACGTACTCGTTGGTCCCGCTGAGGCCCTTGATCACCGTGAGGAGGTCCTTGACGGCCGGGGGCGCGACCGGACCGGGGGACGGGTACCACTGCTTGGCGGTGTCGAGACCGGCCCAGGCCAGCGGCACGAGGTCGTACTTGTTGACGTAGCCCTGGTACAGGGCCCACTTCACGGAGTTGAAGCGGTCGGCGAAGTCCTTCAGACCGGCGGTGGGGGCGGCGAAGGTGCTCACGGCGAACTGCGGCGAGTCGTTCCAGGTCTGGGCCTGCAGGTACAGCGCGAGCATGGTCGCGATGCAGCCGCCCAGGCTGTGACCGACCACGTAGACCGTCGCCCCCTGGGCGGGCTTGAGCAGGGAGGTGAGCGCCTCCACGAGGCCGGAACCGGCCGCCGAGGACTCGTCGGTCATGGCGACGACCTGGGTGAACGCCGTCATGGCCCCCTTCGAGACGGAGACCGGCGACGGCCCGCCGACCGTGAACGGGACCACCGTGCCGACGTCGAGGTCCTCGACCGTGTCGATCGCGTTGCCGACCGTCCCGCGGACGACCACGGCGAACTGGCTCGACGGACCCTTCGCGATGTACGCCATGTTGGCGTTGTCCGGGCTCAGCCCGAGCCAGGCCAGCTCCCAATTGCCCTGCGTCGCCAGGGTCTTGTCGGAGAGCTGCTGGACGATGCCGTCGGAGATGCGCTGCTTCTGCACCGCCAGGGTCTCCCCGGACGGACGCGGGGCCGCCCCGGTCGCCGCGATCGCGGCCAGGGTCATGGTCACACCGGGCGGCAGCGCGCTCGGGTCTTCCGTCATGATCACTCCTCGGGTGTTCTGCTCGGTCGTCGAACAGGCCAGATAGGTCGTGTCCAATGTATTTTCTGGCGTGAACACCTGAGCGCATATCGGCTCCGCGACTTCCCGGTGTCGACCGGTAGCCGGTCGGACTCGGGGCCGTTCTCCACGACTGACCCGACCGGACGCGCCGGCCCCCGACGTGGCGTCCGGTGTCTTCGCGCTCGACGACAAGGACGTCGAGGCCATCGGCGACGAGCTGGGCCCGGTCCTGCCTCCGGGCGCCCGGGTGGAGGCGTGGCACACCTACGGCGGCGACCTGGAGCTCCGAGCCCTGGGCGACTTCGCCGAGATCCTGGAGATCGCCTGCAACGAGGCCGGAGTCGACCACGAGGACGGCCGGGCCGCGCTTGCCGAGCACACCACGTCCCAGGACGTCGTGGCCGCCCTCGTCAAGGACCTCACGGCCAAGTCTCCCCAGGCAGGACCTCGGCAAGATCGCGGCGGAGCTGGAGAAGTTCGCCCCGCTTCTGGACGGCGAGCCGGACGACGACCAGTACGACGCCCTGGTGCACCGGCTGTCGAAGTTCTTCTACTTCTCCACCGACGAGATGCTCCCCGGTGAGTGCGACCTGACCGCGCTCGTGGCTCGGGCGAAGGCCGACACCGCCAAGGGCGGCGACCACACCATGCTCCCCGGATCGAGGGCGGCAGCGACCTGCCTCTCGCGGCGGCCCGCGACGCCAACACCGCCGCCCGCGTGCGGAAGCTGCTCGCCGGGATGTGACTGAGTGTTTCGTCCCTACTCCGGGGTTCGGGTTCCGCGCCAGGTGGGGGTGGCTCCGCCGGTGAGGCGGCGGGTCATGAGGTCGATCATCGCGACGTGGATCACGGCCTCGGAGCGGGCCGGGAGGGCTTCGTAGTCGCGGGAGAGGCGTCGGTCGTGCATGAGCCCAGCCGGTTGGTGCGCTCGACGACCCAGCGACGGGGCGGGATGCGAATCCCCTGGTGATGGGGTCGCGGCGGACGATCTCGACGTCGATGCCCAGGGTGGCGCCGTGTTCGACGACGGCGTTCTTGTAGCCGTGTCGGCCCAGGCCTTGCGGACGGTGGGGTGCTCGGCGGCGATCGTGGTCAGCGAGTGCAGGATGATCGGCGCGAAGGCGTTGAGCTGGAGCTGCCCGGCCTCGGCGGCCATGGTGACGTCGTTGCCGATCACCTCGGGGGCGACCTGGTTGACGGCTTCGGGGATCACCGGGTTGACCTTGCCGGGCATGATGCTCGAACCGGCCTGCACCGGCGGCAGGTTGATCTCGCCGAGGCCCGCGCGCGGCCCGGAGGACAGCAGGCGTAGGTCATGGCAGGTCTTGGAGAGCTTGACGGCGATGCGCTTGAGTACGCCGGACATCTGGACGAACGCGCCGCAGTCCTGGGTGGCTTCGACCAGGTCGGCGGCGGTGACCAGGGGCAGCCCGGTGATGTCGGCGAGGTGGCCCGGGCGGATTCGGCGTAGCCGGCGGGGAGTTGAGCCCGTGCCGATCGCGGCGGCGGCCTCCTTCACGGCGGCCGGGGCGTCGATCAGGTGCGGATACGCGGAGACGGGCGTGCCCGTGATGGGAAAGTTCTCCATCGCGCGCAGGGTGCGGACGCCCCAGTACGCGTCGGCGGGGACGTCGCGGTCCCCGAGCAGGTCGTGTTCGCTGCGGGTGGCGGCGACCGCTGAGCTTCCCCGTTGAGCGGGAGGTGGTGACTACCCGCAGGCCGAGGGTGTCGACCACGGCATGTCGTTCGCGGCCATGGATCGGTTTGCCGCCGTCGAAGCCGCGGCTGTCATGGCCGACGACGGCGTCGTACCAGGTCGTCGACCGCGTCGGCCGGGGCGGCTTCGAAGGACCGCGCCTCGGTGGCGGTCTCTGCCAGGACGTCCTCGTCCGGGCCGTCGAAGGCTCCCGTCGCGGCTCGGCGCGCTGCTCGAACTCCTCCGGGACGGTGCGCAGTTCGGCGTCGACGGTGGCCGGTGACCACGGGGGCGGTGTTCGGGGAGGGCCGGCGGTGCCGGTCAGGACCCGGTCGGCGCCGGGGTCGAGCGCGCGTCGGGTCCGGCCGGGCCGCGGTCCCGGCGCTGCCGCGGGTCACCGTCCGGGTCGGTGGCGGCGTGCGGTCCGACCGGCTCGGCGCCGGCCGGGAAGCCGAGACCTCGTGGGTCTGCACCACGTGTGACACTCCGCCAGGACCCCGGCCGAGCCACCCGGCCGGCCGGGGCATCCTCGAAACCGACACCGGTGCCCGTCGGATGCGCGGCGGCGAGGTCGGGCGGTGTGTTGCCTCCGTCCAGCAGGATGGACCACTGCTGTGCGGTGGGAGCCGGATCGGTGCGCCGACGGTGGGGGATCCCCCGGCTTTGGAGATCGCCCCCATCAGCGGGGGTCCGACCGCTCAGCGGGGGTCCGACCGCCTGGCGGCGGACGTTCCGTGAACACGGGCGACGCGACCCCGGGCCGGGCTTGTTCTCCTGACCGCTCGGGTCCGAGGTTTCTCCTTGCCCGCTCGGTGGCCCGGACGGCAGTGACCCGCCTCCGAAGCCCTTCGGCGTCGCGGTGGCCGTCCTCAGTCCGAGCACGGGACCGCGGGTGAACCGGCCGGACCGTGCGACGTCGAGCGTGTGAAGGTGCGGCGGTAGGCGGTGGGGGTGGTGTCCAGGGAGCGCCGGAAGTGCAGCCGCAGGTTGGCTGCCGTGCCCAGCCCGCAGTCCCGCGCCACCTGGTCCACCGAGCGGTCCGTGGTCTCCAGCATTTCCCGCGCCCGGCCGAGCCGGGCGTTGAGCAGCCACTGCAACGGGGTCGTGCCCGTCTCCTCGGTGAACCGGCGCATGAAGGTGCGCTGCGAGAGGCCCGCGTGCCGGGCGAGCACGCGCAGTGTGAGCGGCTCGCCGAGCCGTTGCAGGGCCCAGCCCCGGGTACCGGAGAGCGACGCCTCACCGGCCACCGCGACGGGAGCCGGCACGTACTGGGCCTGCCCACCGTCCCGGTGCGGGGCGGCGACCAGACCGCGGGCGATCTGGTTGGCCACCTCCGCCCCGAGGTCGCGGCGCACGATGTGCAGGCACAGGTCGATGCCGCAGCACACCCCGGCCGACGTGAGCACCTCGCCCTCGTCGACGTAGAGCACGTCGCGGTCGACCGTGACGGCCGGGAAGCCCCGCTCGAACTCGTCGATGTGCTTCCAGTGGGTCGTGGCGTGCAGCCCGTCCAGCACGCCCGCCGCGGCCAGCGCGAAGGCGCCCGTGCAGATCGACACCACGCGCCTGCCCCGGCCGCGGGCCTCGGCCAGTACGTCGAGCACGGCGTCCGGCAACGGGAGGAGCGGTTCGAACCCCGGCACGACCACGGTGTCGGCGGCGCGCACCTGCTCCAGACCCCCGTCGGCGAGCAGGGCGAAACCCGCGCTGGTGGCCACCTGCGCAGCCGGCGCGCACAGGGTCATCTCGTAGGGGGTCTCCGGCCGGGTGGTGAAGATCTGCGCCGGGATCGCCAGGTCGAGCGGGGTGACCCCGTCCAGCGCCAGGACCGCGACTCGATGCACTGCCATGGCAAGATTCTAGCGAAGTATGGAAATTTTGCCTCTCACCAGGTCAGGGGGGTCGCGGCCAGGCTGAAGACATGACCGGACCCACCCACGAGACGATCGCCGACCTGATCACGCTGCCCGGCACACCGCTTGCCGACGCCGTCGTGAACCTCATCCGGCCGGTGGAAACGCCGTCCGTCTTCAACCACAGCATCCGCAGTTACCTGTTCGCCCGGCTGGTGGCCGACCGCCTCGGCCTGGCCGCCGGCCACGACTACCAGGACGACCTGTTGTTCGCCGCGTGCGCGATGCACGACCTCGGCGTGGCATCGGACGGCCCGCACAGCCAGCGGTTCGAGGTCGAAGGCGCCGACCGGGCCGCCGCGTTCCTGACCGACCGCGGGGTACCCGCCGCCGACGCCGACCAGGTCTGGCAGGCCATCGCCCTGCACACCTCCCCGGGCATCGCGGAACGCCGCGGCACGCTGTGCCTGCTCGTCCGCGAGGGCGTCGCCCTCGACTTCGGCCGCTCACCGGGCGCCGACCATCTCGACGCCGTCACCGACGAGCAGGCCGACACCGTGCACGCCGCCTACCCACGGCTGGACATGATCCGCGCCCTCACCGACGCGATCGTCGCGCAGGCCGCGAAGGACCCGAAGAACGCACCCCGGTACACGACCCCCGGCGAACTCCTCCGCGAACGCGAGACCTTCGGCCGGACCCGGCTGGAGCACACCGGCCGTTCGTCCCGCTGGCGCGACTGACTCCACGGAAACCCGCTACCCCCGTCAACAAGGAAGAGGAAGCACCGCAATGACCGTCCACACCGTCGAGGTCCCCGAGGACAACGCCGTCTTCGGGCAAACCACCAGCGCCTTCGCGAGTTTCGGCTACTCCGCCGCGGTCCGCGCTCACGGCCTCCTGTTCATCGCCGGAACGATCGGTCGCCGCGCCGACGGAACCATCCCGGACACCATCGAAGAGCAGACCGAGATCGCCCTCCGGAAGATCGAGGAGATCCTTCGGCTGGAGGGCCTCGACACGTCCGCCCTCGTCGACGTCACCAGCTACCACGTCGACATCCACCGGCACCTCCCCGGCTTCATCGAGACCAAACAGCGCCTCGTCGAAGCCCCCTACCCGACCTGGACGATCATCGGGGTCAGCGGCCTCGCCAGCCCGGGACTCCTCGTCGAGATCCGCGCGACCGCCGCGTACCCCGACGCGTCCCGGTAGACCGCCGCTCCTGGGCCCGCTCCCCCCGGGCCCAGGAGCAGCCGTCCCGGGCGCCACACTCCAGCGCCTGCCCGGGTTCCTCCTACCTCGCGTGGGACTCGTGCACCTCGGGCTCCTACACCGAAGCCCACATCACCACCACCAACTGGACCAGGGCCAACGGCCTCATCGAGGTACGGAACTCCTCCGGCGGCTCCTCCCGGTAGGGACCGGCATCTCCGACGGTGGTGTGGGACGGGACGGCCTGGTGGGACTCGTTCCACCCCGGCGCGAGCAAGCTGTCGATCCACTCCTACCCCCCAACGACCGCCTGTACTACGGGATCGCCGAGTTCAGCGGCTGTTCCCGGGAGGGACACACGCCGGAGTGGAACCTCTCGAACGGCTCGGTCGTCGACAGCGGCCAGGACATGGTGTGCTGAACGAGCCGCAGTGAACCCCGCAACGGTCTCCCGGTGCCCGCCGTGCCCCGGCCCGGGCACCGGGACCGCTGCGCGCACGCCAGAGCCCACAGTCCGCGCGCCGGACGCTGCCCGGCCGGTCAAGTGACCGTCGCCCGCCCTCCACGTCCGAAAGGCCGCGGGGTGGGGCGGTTTCGGCTGGCGTGGGTTGTCGGGGGCCGGGTGCAGGATACGGGTCATGTCCTCACACGAGATCTCCGCCACGGCGGGCCCGGACCCGACCGCCGTGGTTCGCAGCACCGACTGGGCGGCGCTCGCCCACGCCTACGGCCCGGCCGTCACCACGGCGGACGACCTGCTCGGGCTGCTGCAGGAGGATCCCGAGGTCCAGGCGGAGTCGTTGGGCCGGCTGGAGATGTCGGTTCTCCATCAGGGCTCGCTCTACTCCGCGACCGCGCCCGCGGCCCTGTTCATCGCCGGGATCCTCCCCGATCCGCGCACGCTGGCCGTCCACGAGAGCTTCTTCCCCTGGGACGACCGCCGGCGGCCGCTGAGGGCGGCGTTGCTGGACTGGCTCGGTCAGTTCGCCGAGTCCGCGGCCTGGGACGACGAGGACCTCGCCGACCCACAAGACACGGACGAGGCGGAGGAGTCGGAGGCCGTGCACGCCTGCCGGGCCGTCCGGCCACAGATCCTCGATGCCGCCCTGCGCTTCCTCGACGACCAGGACGAGACGGTCCGCGAGGCCGCGCTCGGCGCCGTCACACACCTCCTCACAGCCGACGACCTCGCCGACCGCATACCCGCCGCCGCGGACCGCCTGGAACACATCGCCCGCAACCGGGGACGACGCCGCGAACGCGCGGGCGCACTCCTCACCCTGGCCCACTGGGGACGGGACACCGCACCGCTGCTCACCGACGACGACCCGGCCGTGCGCACCTGCGCCGCGCTCGGCACCGCAGACCCCTCGGCGGCCGGCGTCCTGCTGACGGCGCTCACCGACCCCGTCGCGGTGGACAGCTGGTTCGACGAGCCGCTGCCGCAGACCGACGGCCACTTCCGCTTCACCGTCCTGCGGGCACTGCTCGACCGCGCCGAGGACTTCGAGCAGATCCTGCCCGCCGCCCTCGCCCTCGTCCCGCTGTGCAGCCAGCACACCGTCGACCGGGACTGGGGCCCGCTGCTCGCCCTCGCCTTCCCCGAGCCCCACACACCCGCGACCCCGCTGACACACGCGCAGAGTGCGTTCCTGGCATCCCTGGTGGACCAGGACCGGTGCTGGGGGCCGATCGCCAACCGGGACGCCTGGCTGCGTTCGGCCGGCCTGCCCACAGACCGCAAGGACCTGCGAGCCCTCGTACACAGCGCACGGGACCGGACCACAGCGTCCTGACGACACGACCGACCGGCCGCCTGCACCCGTGCCCGGCCGGGCACGGGTGCTCGGCGGAACTCGGTCACCTGGCAGCGGGCAGGGCCTTCGCGACCCGGCGACCCGGCGACCCGGATCCCCGGCGACCCGGATCCCCGGCGACCCGGATACCCGGCGACCCGGATGCCCGCTGACGGTGACCGTGCCGCCCGGCGGCGGCTGTTCAGCCGGTGCAGGCGTAGTCGAAGGTGGCCGATCCGCTGAGCTGCTGCGGGGTCAGGATCTCGACGGTGGCGGTCGCGCGCAGGGTGCCCGGGCCGTCGAAGGTCCAGCGCAGGACCAGGTCCACCCGGCGTTCGCCGGACTGCACCGGCTGCACGAGTTCGCCGGAGGACGTTCCGTCGCTGCGCAGCCAGCGGTAGTGGATGGTGCCGGGGTTGCCGTTCGTGGTGACCGTGGCGGTGAGGACGGCCGTTCCACCGCAGGTCGGTCCGGCCGCCGGGGCGGCGGTGACGGAGACGCCGGTGAGGCCGAGCGGTGGATCGGCGCGGCAACGGGTGAGCAGCACGGCCAGCAGGACGAGCAGGACGGCGGCCCAGACCAGCCAGCCGAAGGCCCGGCGTCGGCGGGCCGGCGGTACCGGGTCGCCGGCCGGCGCTTCGCCGCGCCACACCGCGGCGGCCTGCGGTGGTACGCCGGGGCCGAAGCGGCGCAGCTCCGGCGCCGGTGCGGGAGGTGCGGGGGTCGGCGAGGTGGGGGCGGGGGTGGAGTCCCAGGCGGCGGGGTCGAGGAAGGTGGCGCTCTCGTGGTCGTCCGGGGCGGGTCCGCCGCGGTCGGACGGCGCGGTGCGGCCGGGCGCGCCCGGGGCGAGGCGTTCGGTCGGGTCCTGGTCGGGTGTGGATCCTGACGGGGGCACGGGTGGACCTCCTGGGGCGGTGGGGTGCGGATCAGCCGGGCTCGTGGCAGGAGGGGGAGTACAGCTCCCGGTAGGCCGTCGGGGTGCTCCCGGCTGCGGGTGTGGTGGACACCCGGACGCCCCACTGGAGGCGGCTGTCGCCGGTGCCGAACTGGTGGTGGACGGTCAGGGTGGTGCGGCCGGTGCCGAGTTTCACGGTGTCGGTGGCGACGGTCTCGCTCGGGAACTGGGGGGCCGAGTTGTGCATCCAGCTGAGGACGAGCGTGGCGCCGGGCGGGCCGGAGGTGACCACGGTGACGGTGGCCTGGATGCCGTAGCCGCCGTCGCAGGCGATCGAGTCGACGTTCACCGACGCCACCCGGACCGGCGGCGGGGTGGTGGGCGGTGTGCTGGTGGGGGGCGTGGTGGGCGGGGTGGAGCGGCTCGCAGGAGGGCTGGTCGGGGCGGTGTGGGGCGGTGGCGGCGGCGGTGGGGGCACGGAGGTCACGCGATCGGTGGGCGTACGCGACGGGGTGGGGGCGGGCCGCCCGCTGGGGACGGGGCCGGGGCCGGGGCCGGGGTCCGTCGTGGAGGTGGGGCCGGGCGCCGGGTCGGTGGTGGGCGGGCCGGAGGGCGGGGACGTAGGAGAGATCGGCGGCGAGAGCGCGGGCGACGGCGAGGGCCGCCCGGTGGGGGAGGGCGTCGGGTCGGGCGGCGGTGGGGCGGTCGCCCGGGCCGGGTCCAGGGTGGTGGTGATCCGGGGCATCGGACTGCCCGTCAGCGTCCGCTCGCCCCGGTCGGTGACGCCGGCCAGCGCGACCCCGCCGATCACGGCCAGCGCCAGGCCGCCCGCCACCACGCCCGCCGTCAGCCGGGCCCGTCTTCGCGGGAGCGGTCGCCGTACGGTCCCGAGGACGCCGGGATCCGCGGGTGCGGCGGGTGCGGTGGGAGGCGCGGGGACGGCGGGGGCGACGACGGCTCCGGCGAGCTGGGTGTGCGCCAGCGCCGTCGTCCCGGCCGGCGAGGGGCCGCCGGGGCCCCGCGGCAGGAGCAGGGCCAGCAGGGCGACCAGGGCGGCGAGGTCCTCGTGGCCGCGTTGCTCCCACTGCTCGCCGTACCCGGCCGTCGCGGCCCGGTCGAGCAGCCGGACGAACTCGGCCGCGCCGGCCGGCCGGTCCTGCGGCCGTTTGGCGAGCCCGGCCAGGACCAGCGGGCGGACGTGGCCGGGCACCAGCTCGTCGGGGATCCGGGACTCCCGGTGCTGCACGGCGAGCGCGCCGATCGTCCGCCCGGTGAAGGGTCGCTCACCGGTGAGGCACTCGAAGAACGTGACGGTGGCCGCGTAGACGTCGGCGGCGGGCGAGGCCGGGGCGCCGTCCCACTGCTCGGGCGCCAGGTAGGCGGGGGTGCCGGAGATGTCGCGGCCGGACCCGCGGGGGACGGCGATGCCGAAGTCGACCAGCTTGGAGGTGCCGTCGGTGGCGACCAGGACGTTGGCGGGCTTGTAGTCCCGGTGCACCAGCCCGGCCGCGTGGGCGGCGGCCAGTCCCAGGAGGGAACCCTTGAGGACGACCAGCGCCGCCTCGGGCGAGGTCGCCGCCTCCTGCTTGAGAAGCGTGCGCAGTGACACGCCGTCGACCAGCTCCATCACCAGGGCCGCGTGCGGCCCGCCCTCGACGTACTCGTAGAGCCGGGTGACGTACGGGGAGTCGAGCCGCGCCAGCGTCTGCGCCTCGGTGCGCAGGGCGGGGCCGGCGGCGGTGTCGAGCAGGTACTTGATGGCGACGTGCGTGCCGGTGGGGTCGTGGCGGGCGAGCACCACGCGGCCGTAGGCTCCCGCGCCGAGTTCCCGCAGGTGGGTGTAGTCCGGCAACTGCCAGTCGCCGGCTTCCCGTACCGCTTCGTCGTCCATCGCCAACCCCCACGCCTCGTCCCGTCCGGCGGCCGTCGCCCGGATCGCGGCCGCTGCGATCGACGCGGCCGTGCAGGCCCGGGTTCCCGCGTGCGGTGCCGTCCGAACCGCCGGTGCGGCGGGGCCGGCGACGGCGGGGACGTTCCCGCAGGCAGACCGCCCGTCCGGCCGGACGGCGATCGGAAACACACGGGCGCACAAGGGAGTTGTGCGCCGCTGCGGCCCGCGCCGGGGGCGCGCCGCCGCACCCCCGGGCCGGTCGCCGGCCGGGAGGCGGGCCGGCCGCCGGGGCGGGGGAGTGGGCTCCCGGGTGCCGCGCGCATCAGCCGGCGGATCACCCGCCTCTGACCTGTCGGTCCGGCGCTCGTGGCCGAGGGCGAGGTGACGGCCGTCCCTGGCCTTCCCGCCGTGCCACCCGGCGGCACCCGCGGGCTGCTGCACGACGGGCAGATCCGGCAGTACAGGCTCTGACCACGGGCGACGGAACGGCGTGCGAGCGCGGCAAGGCTGCTCGGGAAGTCCGCGAGCCCGTCCGGGTCGGGCGGAGCGGAGAAGACACCGGACACGGACCGGCTGCGGGCGACATCACCCGGCAACTCGGTGGTGAAGTCAGCGAGTGAGTCACGGAACGCGCCAGTGATCGACCAGCCGACCACTTCACCGCTCCACCTGCGGCAACAGAATCAAGTACCGGACGATCCCCAGGAGTTGTACGCGGTTCAGTGGGACTCGCCGCTCTCCCGGTGGCGATCCGGAGCGACCGTCACCGGACCTGCGCACATGCTGGTCGCCGACCGACGAGGAGCCCGGCCGGCGGTCGGAGAGGTCAGCGACGTCGTCACCGCGGCATTGCTCCGGAGACCACGCGCCCTTACCGCCGCGCCCGTGCCCCGCACGCCCGCGCTCGGATCCAGGCCCCCGCCGTCGTGCCGACGCCCACGGGGTCAGCGAAGCAGCGGCGCCGCTCCGTGCTCGCCGATCGCGGCTTCCAGGTCACGGGCGTGCCGCACGGCCTGCTCGCGGGAGACGAACGGCAGGGTGAGCGTGCGCGGCTCCGGGCCGCCGACCTCGACGGTCAGCCGGTAGCCCGGCTTCCTCCGCACCCGGCGCACGACGGCCGACACCAGCCGCCCCGCACCGATCAGCACGGCGGCCACGAGGCCGACGATGAGGCCGCCGGGCTGGACGGCGCCGGCCGTCCAGTCCTGGCGCACCCCGTCGGGCCCCCGCAGCCGCAACACCACCGGCACGCCGTCGGGCCCGACGACCGGCTCGTGCAGCGGCTGACCGGACATGCGGTCCGGATCCCCCGGGATGACGCCCAGCCGGGCGCCGTTCGCGTTCTCGCTCCTCTTCGCGTTCCCATCCCCGAGCCCGTCGGCCCGCAGTGCCAGGAGCCGGTGCCCGACCTCCTCCACGGCCTTCCGGTCCCGGCCGGTCGTCGAGTGCAGCAGCAACTCCTCACCGTCGCGCAGCCGCAGCACGATCGACCAGAAGTCGACCCCGTCGCTCCCCCGCCCCTCGCGGACCGCCACCTCCTCGACGTCCTGCCAGGGGGTGCGGCGAGCCCGCCCCAGCGACCGTGCGGTGATGCCGTTGCGGTCGATGACCAGCCCGGCCCGGGCCATCCGGACGCACCACACCGCACTGATCACCAGGAGCACGGCGGAGAACGCCTTCCCCCCGGGCGGCGCGGCGGACACCCCGGCGAGCGCGATCACCAGGTACAGCGCACCCGCGGCGACGAGCACCACTCTCGCGGGCTCAAGACTCTTGACCGGCTCCATCGGACCCCCGTGAACTCCTCCGACGACACACCACCACTGACGCGTCGCCAGATCGGACGACGCCCGCGCACTCCCGGTTCCCGGCCCGAGCCGGCCCCCTTCTCCGTGCGCGGGGGATCCGCTCTCCGCTGGAGAAGAAGGACACCGAGGACCAACTCGGCGCCCCAGCAGCGCATCAGACAACGTTTGCCCGGTCACGGGAGATCGCTTCATCGACCGGTGGGAGAGTGTGGCCATGGAGACGGCCGACCGCGCGCCGGCGGCGGACGCGACCGTGGTTGAAGAGCCGTGTCCCGACCGTGACCGTGCCGGTCACGAGGATGGGGAGCACCGTGCCGGGAACGACCGGCCACCTGCGAGCCGTGGCGCGGTCACCGGCCTGCATCTATGGCGTCCCCGTGCCGGCCGGTCTCCCCGCGGTCCTGATCACGACGCCAGTGACGTGCGGTGACGCAGACCTGAGCACGGGTACTCGGATGTGGGCTCAGGCGGTCCGTCGCCTGCCGCCCGACCCTGTTCGGCCTCACCGACTGGCCGGGCCGGGCGGCACACGGGGTGGGTGGACCTGTAACGGCGACCCCGCGCGGCCGTCCATCATCTGTCTACCGGTTCTTCGTACTTTTTCCTCACCTGGTCGGCGACGCGAGGGCGTCGCCCGCAGGACGAGAACGAGAGGAAGACAGTGAAGAAGAAGAAACTCGCCGGCACCTTGATGGCCGGCGCCGCACTGGCCGCCACCGTCACCATGGCCACGCCCGCCGACGCCGTGGTGCAGCAGGGCTGGGCGCACGTCCTGAACCTGGGCACCGGCCAGTACCTGGACGACTACGCGCACAACACCAGCCAGGGCGCCCCGGTGTACACCTACGCGCAGACCGGGCAGTCCAACCAGTGGTGGTGGGTGGCCAACAACGACGGCAACACGGTCACCTTCTCCTCCTACGAGACCCAGCAGTCCGGCGGCCTCGGCGCCTGGTGGTACCGCAACCTCACCCGCGACAGCGGCAACGGCGGCGTCCTCGGCCCCCAGCAGCGCTGGGGCGCAGGCATCGGCTTCGGCACCCTGCCCGGTGAGGAGCGCTGGTGGTACGCGAACGGTGACGCCGGGACGTACATCCACTCCAACGCCTGGAACGGCGACTGCCTGACCGCCCACGCCGGAAACCAGGTGACGGTCGAGGGCTGCCGCACCGGCGACCACACCCAGCAGTGGGTCATCAGCTACAGCTGACACACCAGAAGGGAAATCCCGTCGTGAAGAACATCAGAAGGATCCTCACCGCTGCCGGGCTGTCCTTGTCGGTCCTCGCCGGCGTGTTCGCCGTGGAGGCCCCCGCACAGGCAGCCGTGCCCCGGGGCTGGGTGCACGTCCTGAACATGGGCACCGGCCAGTACCTGGACGACTACGCGCACGACACCAGCCAGGGCGCCCCGGTGTACACCTACGCGCAGACCGGGCAGAGCAACCAGTGGTGGTACGTCACCATGACCTCCACCAACACCGTCGTCTTCTCGTCCTACGAGACGCAGACGTGCACCGACTTCTTCTGCACCACCAAGACCTACCAGAACCTGCGCCGCAGCTTCAACAACACCGGCGAGCTGTCCGAGAAGAACCCCTGGTACGACCCGTACGACAACACCGCGACCAGGTCGCGCTGGTTCTACGCGGCCGGCGACGCCGGGGCGTACATCCACTCCGCCGACGGCGACCAGGGCTGCCTGACCGCCCACGCCGGAAGCCAGGTGACGATCGAGGGCTGCCGCACGGGAGACCACAGCCAGCAGTGGGCCGTCATCTACAGCTGACCCGCTGCGGTGGGCCGCGTCCCGCACACCGGGCGCGGCCCACCCGCACGTGTCGATCACGCCTGCCGGATCGAGGCGTTCCCGCTCCGGCCCGTCCCCGCTCCGGCCCGTCCCTGCCGGGTGCGTCCTGTCGATTCGGACCGGCCGGGAGTGGCCGCCGGACACGATGCGCCCGGGTGTCCGACTCTGCCGGCCCGAGCCGGTCCCCGCGAACCGCGCCGCCCCGGCACACCGCGACGCCGTATGTGTCGGGGTCGGGCACCGACTCCGAGGTGGCCTCAGACGCCTGGCGGTAGGACCTCGATGATTTCGGCAATGCCGGCGGCTGGTCCGGCCTCGTGCATGGTGATCACATCGCCGGGCTTCAGATGCTGCCACTGCTCGGGTCGCAGGGGAGCCAGTCGGACATCGGCGGTCTCTCCCGGGCCGAGCTGCGGTGCGAACTCCACCCAGAGCCGCGCGATGTTCAGATCCTGCCGCCCGGCTGCGTCGCGGTGACCGATGTCCCACATGGGCCTGAGCCGGCCGTCTCCCGAGAAGGCGCTCCGGCGTCCGCCCTCGTCCGAGCCCAGCAGGGCCAGGGTCGCACGGATCGTGCCGTGCCGGACTTCCCAGCCCCGCCACTCGCACCAACGGCGGCTCCGGTCGAGCACCATCTGCCGAGCGGCCTCGGAGAGCATCTCCCAGAAGGTGATGGATACCGGATGGACATCCGCGATCTCGATGAGCATGTCGAGCGCCATCTCCCATTCCTGGAGCTCGATCTCCCCGCGAACGTCTTCGGCCGTCCGGCCGTTGTCCGCCACGGCGTCCTCGGGCAGGAGGTCGGTGGCTCGCCGAAGGAGTGTGAAGGCGTCATCCATGTGCTGGATTGTTGCCCGTCCCGGGCGCTTTGTCACAAGTGACCGGGCAGGACGCAGCGGCGCGCTACACGCCCGGACACCCGGCGCGGACGGAGCCCGACGTCGACGGGCGGGTGCGGACGGGAGGACGAGCTCGAACGGCTCCGGGCGCTGATCACCTCGGCGGTCCGGACCGGAAGCGGGAGTTCGGCCTGAACCGCAAGTCCCCGAAGATCGCCGAGGTGCTACCCCTGCTCTACCTGCACGGCCTGTCCTCGGGCGACTTCGTCCCGGCGATGGAACGGTTTCTCGGCTCCTCAGCCGGGCTGTCCCCAGCGACGGTGACCCGGCTGACCACCCAGTGGCAGGCCGATCATCAGGCGTTCCAGGAGCGTGACCTGTCCGGTACCGACTACGTCTACGTCTACGTCCGGGTCGATGGCATCCACCTGCGCATACGTCCGGACGAGGCCAAGGCCGCAGTCCTGGTGGTCATCGGAGTGCGCGCGGACGGCACCAAGGAACTGGTCGCGATGGTCGACGGCTACCGGGAGTCCTCGGAGTCCTGGGCCTCGCTGCTGCGGGACTGCGCGAGACGGGGCATGCGCGCGCCCGTGCTCGCGGTCGGCGACGGCGCACTCGGGTTTGGAAGGCCCTGCGCGAGGTCTTCGCCGGCACCCGCGAGCAGAAGTGCTGGGTTCACAAAACCGCCAACGTCCTAAACGTCCTGCCGAAGTCGGCCCGGCCGGCGGCGAAGAAGGCCCTGCGGGACCTCTACAACGCCGAGGACCGCGAACACACCGAGCAGGCCATCAAGGCCTTCGCCAAGCTCTACGGAGCGAAGTTCCCCAAGGCCGACAAGAAGATCACCGACGACCAGGACGTGCTGCTGGAGTTCTACGACTACCCGGCGGAGCACTGGATCCATCTGCGGACCACCGACCCGATCGAGTCGACCTCTGCCACCGTCCGGCTCCGCACCAAGGTCACCAAGGGCGCCGGCTCTCGCGCCGCCGGGCTCGCGATGGTGTTCAAGCTCGTCGAGTCGGCCCAGGCCCGCTGGCGGGCCGTCAATGGCGCCCACCTCGTGCCACTTGTCCGCGCTGGAGCCCGCTTCGAACGCGGAGCCCTGATCGAGCGTGACCGGGCGGCGGCATGATTGCCACGATGCGCGGAAGTCAACGGTCTCTCCGATGTCAGCCGGGCGATAATGGTCCGCCATGACGAGCGATGAGTACTCAGCCAGTCCGGCGCTGCGCCGGATTCTGGCTAAGGCAGGCGGACCGGAACTGTTGGATCTGCTGGCCAAGGGGTTGACCGGGACGGATCTGACCACGCTGCTGCTGGAAGTCTTCCGGCGCCGCGCCGATCGGCTCACCCCGGCCGAAGTGATGCGGCGCTATCGGACCGACCGGTTCGTGATCCCAGCCCCGACAGAGTTCGCGCAATTGCGACGAGCCGAAGACTCCCTGCTCTCGGCGCTGCCCGATGACTTCCAGATGCTCACCTTGGCCCCGCTCGTACCCCTGGCGGCGCATACAGCTGTCGCAACCGTCGACCCGCGCAAGGTCGTCGCCACCATCCGTGGCAGCGAGGTCGCAGCCGACCCGACCAACGCACTGGCCCTGGAGGCAGCCCAGCGGAGATCCCAGGCCCTGGCCGCCGATCCCCGCTCGGCCGTGCCAGTCCGGCTAGCCGCCAGCCAACGAATCGTGCGTGCCCAGCACTTCGGCGCGCCCGGTATGCTCGCCCACTTCCAACTATTCGCCCTGGTGACTGCCGGCCGGGACACCGGCAGCCGGACCTTCGAGCAACAGCACTTGGTCGAGCACCTACATTTCGCCGTCCGGGCGATGGCACGTGCCGGAGTAAGTCAGACCGAGATCCACATCACCTGCCTCGACGAGGCCGCCGCTCCGATCCTGGCGCGCACGCGCACAGAGCTGGCCGGAACACCGGGCGTTGACATCATCGACGATCCCAACCGGGTGACCGGACGCGGCTACTACACCGACCTGTGCTTCAAGATCTACGCCACCATCCACGGCCGGCAACTGGAGATCGCGGACGGGGGGTTTGTCGACTGGACCCAGTGCCTCACCGGAAACCAGAAAGAACGCCTCCTGATCAGCGGATTCGGCGTCGACCGACTCGCCACAACGCTGACGCCACCCACCGACACCGACCCGTCACCTCCGCGCCAGACCAGCTAGCAGATCCACAGGTATTGACAATTGCTCGACCATGGCCAGCAGGGGCAGGAGTTGGGTGACGTCGTTGCGGTTGCCGCCGGTCAGTGACAACGTCGGTCAGCTCGGAGGCGCTGACCTTGGCCGGTTGACCCCCGCGGGTGCGGGGAGGAGTGTGCTGGAGCCGGTGAAGGGCTTCATCGACGCGATGCTGCGCGGGGACCTGGACGGGCCGCCGAAACACAGAAGCACAGGATCGCGCGGATCATGGAGCGTCTGGCCGCGGAGCACGACTTCGAGCCAGGTGTCTTCCTTCCCGCCTGCCGCGGCCCGTACGCCGCCGCCAGCCAGGTGAACGGGCCGCGCGGGGCCGATCGCCGCCCGGCTGCTAGCCGGTGGCGCTGACCGGTGCCGGGACAACCCACTCGCGGGGTCCCTCGCCGCCATCGACCCCTGATCAGCTCGACTCCGCTGGCCGTGACTTCGCCGCGCGACCGCGCGGTGCCGGGGGCGCTGACAGCGCGGACGTCGCACAGCGCCCCGGGCGCGCCGATGGCCTTCACCGAGGCGGGCATGGCCTCAGGTCGCCGATGACTCCGATCCGGATGCCCAGCCATGGGTAGGTGTGGTTGAAGAACACGTTGTCCTGGGGCTGCAGTCCGACTGCCGACGGCCACATCTGGTACGCCGAGGCGTTGGAGATTCCGCCATGCAGCCGCCGCCAGACGCGCTTGGAGTTCTGTCCGGACGGGGGCGCCGTGATCGTGTCGGTCCATTCGACCGCGTTGCCGCCCTGGTCCAGGGTGCCCCACGGTGACGTCGTCCTGGCCTGGCCGACCGTACTGAGGCTGCCCTGGTAGACCTCGGCGTAGGCGCGGGGGTCGAGCCCGATCGGGTTGACGGTGGAGCACTCCTGCGGCCGGACCTGGGCCGGGCACCAGCTCGGTGCGGGCATGCCGGTGGCGTGGTAGGAGGCCAGTGGCTGGGTCGCGGCGTTGGTGACGTCGCCGGTGGCGGGATCGAGGACCGTGGGGTGCGGAGCAGTCGCTTCGCCGTCGCCGAACACTCCCGGGTTGGTCGGGTACTTCCAGTACGAGTAGGTGCCACCACCACGCGGGTCGTAGTAGGCGGCCTTGATCCACTCGTCCTGGCTCGGCAGCACGAAACCGGAGTCGCGGGTTCTGGCTGCGTCCGGGCGAGCGAGGTCGTACATGCCGTCCTCGGTCCGCGGCGACAGTTCGACCCGGTAACTGACGTAGTGGAAGTCTCCGCTGGTGCTGGTGGTTGTCGAGAGCAGCCGACCGTTGAAGAGCGAGTTGACGAAGCGCGCGGCTCTCAGGAAGTCCGCGAATCCGTAGGGCTTGTCCGCCCACTGCGGGTAGGCCACCGAGTAGTGCCGGCCGGCGCCGGCACCGGAGGAGAAGTTGATCTGCCCGTACTTCGGCCACAGCGTCGAGCTCTCGGTCTCGTCGTAGAGGCCGTGGGGGTCGCGTCCGTTCGGATCGGCCGTGTTCAGGAACGCCACCCACTGTTCAACCGTGACCTCGAACTGCCCGATCTGGTAGGGGTAGCCGACGCCGCCGACCATCAGGCAGTCACCCAAGGTGGCGGGGGCGTCGGCACACGACTGGTAGACGGCGTCCGTGAACGGCACGACACCAACCGCGGGATTGCCGGGCGAGCCGACCACCGCGGTGGTCATCGTGACCACCGCGCCCGCGCCCACGGCGCTCCCGGGCAAAGGCTCCCCGGCGGCAGCCGCACCGGTGCCGGCCAGGGCGGCCGGGGCCAGCAGCGCCGAGGTCCCGCAGATCGCCGTAACGGCCCGGCGCAGGCGAGATCGGCTGGAAACGAATGGCATGGGGGCACACATCCTCTTCGGCCACGGGACCCGCCCCGACACCAGGACGGCATCGAGCGGTCTGGACGATCCACTTGTGACCGAATGTATCTGCATAACTACTCCACGCACTCGATTGGCGTGCACAACCGGCGCAGACACCCGAGTAGCCCCTCGAACCGATGGCGCCTCACCTCTCGGGCACGCTAGCGGACGGGGCCGTGGCCACGCTGGTTGCGGGTGGCGGGCGGCGCGCACCAGCGGCAATGCCCCGTCCACCGCACTGCCCGGCAGACCACGGTCGCGCAGCGGCGCGGCCCGCGCGAACCCGAACCGATCGCCGACGTGTTCCTCGCCCTGGTCGCCGCCCACGGCTGGACCCTCGGCACCGCCGGCGGAGGCTTGCGCGACCACTGGCCCACCATCGTCGGCCCCGCCGCCGCCCACTGGCACCTCGCCGGCTACGACCCCACCACCCGCCGCCTACGCGTCGCCGCCGACTCCCCGCCCTGGGCCGCCCAGCTGCGCTACCAGACCCGATACATCCTCACCGCCCTCGACCAGCTAGGCCCCGGCACCGTGACTGCCATCGATGTCCGCGCCGGCCCCGCTCCCGTGGTGCAACACGACCAGGACCCCGACGACCGGCCCACCCGCCGCGACGAGCGGCCCGCCGCGCGGCCGGCCCGGCTCCCGCTCGCCGACGACCCGCGCGAACGCATGATCACCCAGAAGATGCCCGGCACGGTCGCCCAGCGCCTGTACGCGGCCCGCGACGCCGGCGCCCCCCGGGCCCAGCAGGAGGCGATCCTCGCCCAGGCCCTCGGCGAGCACTACTTCAAGGACGGCGGCCGCCGCGCCACCGGCCTCGACGTCGAACTCAACGACATCGCCTGGATGGACATCGAGCTGTAGTCCCAGGGCCGGCCACGGGTCGTCACAGGCACCTGTGACTGAGCGCTTCAGCTAGCCAGTGAGCCGTTGAGTCGGCCACCTGAGTGGCTGGTGGTCCCGTGGTCGTTGGACCACCAGCGCGCCGTTGTCAGTGATACCGGATACGGTGCGGCTCGTTGGGCCGGACGGAGATCGTGAGGGACTCGCGGCCATGAGGGGTGGGTGGGAAGGTCCCCGGCATCCAGCTCGGGACTGGATTGGTATCCGCGTCCCCACCCCCCGTCTCTATTGAGCCGGGACACGAGAATTGGAACCAGGGCCGTGCGCTGACCTGGCGATTCTGAGCTTGCGGGACACGCTTGCTGGAACCACCTGGTCATGCTTCTTGCAACCCGTGGTGGCCTGCCATTCACGTTGGAACCGGCGAGATCCGCAGCGGAGCGTCTGGCGGCGCCCTGTCAGGAGCGGCCGAACCAGCGGCGCTTTGGCCGGGGCTGGGGAGCGGCGTCCTTCGTCGGGGCCGTAGACGGGTCGTCGTACTCGCGGGAGATCACCTGGACCTGGCCCGACTCGGGGTCGTGGCGCACGGTGTCCAGGCCCTGGTGGTCGAGCTCGGCGATGGTTTCGGCGTGGGTGGTGGTGTTCAGGGCGAGCATCCCGACCTTCGAGTGCTTCGGGCCGAGCTCCACCTCCTCGCGGAGCAGGATCTGCATCAGGCGGTTGGCGGAGGCCGATGGCAGGTCCTCGTCCACGGCCACGTGCAGCATCAGTTGTTCCTCGCCGCTGGTCGGCCACCGGACGTGCGCCACCCACGCCGAGCGGACGGCGGGGAACTCGCGGACCCGTCGAGCCAGTGCGTCTCGCAGGGCGACCGCCACCGGGTCGGTGGACCAGTCGAGCTTCATCTCCGCCCCGGACCCGTAGGTCGCCCAGTCCCGCAGCACCTGCTCGGGAAAGATCGCCTGTCCGTTTCCGGAGCGGACCCCGAGCACGGCGACGCCGGTCTTCTCCAGGATGTCCCTCAGTCGCGCCGCGTCGCAGTGCACCATCCCGGCGGCCGCCGGCAGCAGTTGCGTGCCGAGCGCCGCGTTGGTGAACCCGAGCAGCGTGGGCGACTGCTTGTCGTCGGGGAGGAACATCACCGATCCGGTGTCGGTGACGGGAACGAACGCCCCGCCCTCGAACAGCGCGGTGAGCACCGCCTCCGGCGCGGGCTCGTGCCCGTCCGCACGACGGTCGAGAAGGTCGGCGAGACTTACGTTCGAATGCTCGATCACGCGTGCAGCGTAGTGCCCGGACGGCCACCGCCGGCCCCGCCCCATCGGCATCCGACCGGCGCTCCGGTTCCAACAGTCGTGACCGAGTTCCGACTGACGTGTCACGGCTCATCTATCGGCCTGGCCAGTCGTCGCTCAACTGGCCAACCCCCACCGCTCACTGGCCAACTAAAGCGCCCAGTCACAGCACCGGGGCCGGGGACGCCGAGCCGGCGCATGGCGTGCCCGCACCGCCGCAGGCGTCACCAGGGCCATCGAGACGACCTGCATTCAGGGCCCGGGTTTCAGGAGGGGAACGGGGCTGGGCGTGGCGAGGTAGGACGGAATTCAGCTGCGATGAGGATCCGGGCCCAGGTACTTCTCCCACAGCGGCGTCCGGTCGGAGCTGCGCCGGTAGCGGTCGCCGCGTCGGTTCGGCGTGCATCGGCCTCGCGTGAGCAGTCCGGAGCTGTCACGCGCCCGGGTCACATCTTGTGCACCTCGACCGAGAAGCCACGGGCGAGGACGCCATTCAGGTGTTCCGCGTGGGCGCCAAGCCACTGCTCGGTAGGGACGCCCGGGGCGCTGATCCCAAGGAGTACATAGTCGTCGGAGTTGGCGGTGCTCTGGCCACAGGTACAGCACAAGAGACGCTCGACCATGGTGTTCGCGGGGCTTGCGACGTTGGGCACGAGCGGCAGAGTAACGCGCGCAGGTCGTTTGGTGCGGGGGATTATCGCTCTCGGAGGTCCGGGTCAGCCGCTGGATCAGCCGTCGGCTGCTCCGGCTGCCTGCTTCGGCGACGCCACCCCACCGCTGGGGCCGTCGGCTGCCAGGCCGCGGCGCTGGACGGGCCGCCTGGGCACGCAGGACGCCGAGCCGCTCGCCATGGCCTGCTCGAAGCCCAGGCCTGGCCCGTTTCCTCGGCCCGCTCCAAGGAGGCCCTGGTGTTTCCGGTGGCATTTCTGGGGCGGCGCCAGCCTGGCCGCCGCCCCGCCGCGTTCGGTGGCCCGCTGCGGCGCCGGTCTGTCGCCGGCTGAACCGCCCCGCACACACCCCGCCGACCCGGCCGGCCAAACCGAACGCAAGGCTTGCGGCTCAACTCATTCTGAAACGATCAGTTACTCGATCTTGATCCACTCGATCTTGTACGCCACGAAGGGCTCCTTCCACGTGTCACTTCCGGAGCGCAGGGGGTAGGTACTCCACTTGCCGATGCCGAACTCGATCGCCGGGTCGTTGATTCCGGGCTTGTACCGGACCCTCACGACGTTGTTGCCGGAAGCGACGTAGGAGACTCCGTAGATGGCGACATTCTGTTCACCGGCGTTCGCGAAGCAGATGGATCCGCCCGGAGCCTGGATGCTGAACACCTTGAAGAGGTCGGTCCTCGCCCCGCAGCCCGTCCGGGTGAGGGCGTGTGCGGGAATGGCGGTCGCGACGGTGGTCAGCAGCGCCAGGGCTGCTCCACCCACCCCGCGTACAAGGCCGCGACTTATCTGACGTTTCATCACAAGGTCCTCTGGTTGGGTTTGGGAGTGACGTAGATCTGCTGGTTTCACGCGGTGGCAGCGCAGCAGGGTTGCCCGCTCGGTCCCGTGATTTGCCCGAGGTCGGTCCGGAGGAACTGACGCTGTCTCAATTTCTGCAACACCGGCAACGGGCGCGCCGAGCACTGCCTCGCAGTCTGGAGACCGAGGTGGCTGCATAGGTGGGTACCGAGACCACTTGTCGGCTGGTCTGGAGAGTGCTGGTCGTCCGTGCGCGTGGGGAATGTTGGTGAGCTCTTGCAGCACCGGTTGCCGCCGCGGGCGAGGCCCGTGCGCACTGGCAGACCGAAGCCCTCCGCCTTCAGCAGGTAGCTTGCCGGCGGCCACGCGGACCGCACCTGGGACAAGCGGATGCGCGAGCTGATCCGACCCGATGTCCTCATCCTGGACGACTTCGCGACCGACTTCACCACCGAGCAGGCCGCGACCGACATCGGGGCCACCTGGAGCCGGTACTCCGCTGAGCGTTGGCGATGATGGCGCTCTCCGAAACTGGCTCCGACCGTGCCTGCGTGAACGGAGCCGAGTCGCACCCCGTCAGGCCGTGGGCTGGCCGTTGACGTGGTACTCCTCGGAGGGCAGCGAGTCCCATTCGGTATGGTGGCCCGGCGACTGGCGGCCGCATCTTCCAGCGAGCGCACAGTGTTCGCGGCCGGCGTTGCTGAGCGGCTGCTGGGTGCGCACGAGGCGATGCCCGAGAACGAGCAGGCGCCCTTCATCCTGAGCCTGCGTCCGCTGCTGAACTCCGTCTGGGAGGGCGCGTTGGGCGACACCACGGCCTTCAAGGCCGTCAACCGGGCGATGGCCGACTACATGCTCAGCGAGTACTGTCACAACGACGGCCAGGATGGCCCCGACGACGCCGTCGAGGACGCCGCCGCGACGGTGCTGCTCGCAGCGGACACCTACCTGCACGGAGTCGCGGAGTTCGCCGTCTGGGCCAGCCGTCGCGCGGTGGAGATCGTTCGTCGGCGTGCCGAGTCGCATTCGCCCGAGCAGCTCCTCGCACACCTCCACGACGGGGCGGACCTTCCGGACCCGGAGAAGGCGCTTGTCCCGGATCTGCTCGTGGAACTCCGCCGCCAGCTTTGCGATCTCGACCTGATCGCGGGCCGGGCCGAGGACCTTCGATACTCCCGGCTGGGGCTTCCGATCGACGTCTCGATCCGCCTGCGCGTCGAGCTGCGTGGTCCGCTCTCGGTGCGGGACTGAGCGGCCCGGGCCAGGTTCGCCAGGACGCCTTCGGGTCATGCGGTAGCTGCCTCTGTCAGCGGGGCGGCTGCGGGAATGGCGGTGTTCTCGTCGAACCGTTCGTGGTGCTGGAGGCAGTTGCGGAGCTGTCTGGGCAGGCGGTTGAAGAGATGGCGTTGGGCGGCGGCGTGCCAGTGACACCGTCGTGCAGCACGGCGGCGACATCCTGGTGCAGCACAGCGCGTCACCCTGCTGCAGTGCGACGACATCCTGGTGCAGCAGCGGCGACACCGTCGTGCAGAACCCCCTGAGCCCACCGGCGGCGGTGTTTGCCGCAGCCGCGGTCGCCGATGCTCCCGTTCGTGGCGGACAGTCCCGGGATGGCCACGCGCCTGCGCTGGACCTTCGCCGTGATGGGCGCGGTCTCGCTCGCCACGATCCGTCAAGACGTCGCGGCGCAGATCAACGAGGTCTTCGGTCGTGCCGTTTCCTGGGGCAAGTGACCCACGAGCAGAGGCATCCCCCGATCCGACACGCACAGTCCAGGCCGTTCCCGGCGGGCACCGCTCCGCTGCCGGCCCGGGAGGATCCGGCCGAGCGGAGCGCGTGCTTCCGGCTGGACGCTGCCGGGCCGGGTGCGGCCGGTCACCCTCCCACACCCTACCGGCCAGTAGACATGCCGTCACCAAGCGAACACAGAAGGTAGTCTGGCGCCCCGGCAAAACAGCGGCGGACCCTTCGAAGTGCCCAAGAGGAGCGGCCCGCAACGGACTTCATCACCCACCATCCGAGGGGCCACCCACAGTGACCGGTCACCATCCCCGCACGGACGAGGGCCTCGACGCCCCCTTGCCGGAGAGCGCGTACGCCGCAGCCCTGGGACCGGCGGCCGAGAACACCGCGGTGACCCGCCTGCAGACCGCCCTCAGACACGACGGCGAGTACCCACGCGCCTCCCTGGAACGGGAGTTCCGGCTGCGCCGGGCGGCGCTGGCCGACCGCCTGGCGCTGCAGAGCGACGACGAGCAAGACGTCACCGAGGCCGCGCGTACCGCGTACGAGCTGCTCGCCTTCGACCTGACCGACGGCCGGTTCGTCCTGGGTCCGGCCGGGCCCGGCTCGTCCACGTGGGAGACATCCGCGCGGCCGTATGTCCGCCAGGAGTACGAGAGGTGGGCGGAGCTGACCGACGGCGGCCGGGACGCCTGCGTGAAGAACCCGGGCAGCCGCTGACCCCCGGCCCCGGCCGGATCGTCCTCGGCATGCAAACATCGCTGTTTCCCGCGAGTGGCCCGGTCGGCGTTGCCGACGGCGGTGGCTCGGTTCGCTACGAGGCGGTGCGGTGGGATCGTGCGGCCTGTTCGAGGGCGTGTTGGAGCTGGTCGCGGGTCATGGTGGAGCGGTGGGGGATGTCGAGGTCGGTGGCGCGCTGGTAGAGCTCGGCCTTGGTGAGCTGGGCCAGCCGGCGCTTGCCGGTCGCGCTGGTGCGTTTGCCCGCGGCAGCGGTGCGCTTCGACGTGGTCGTGGAAGTGGTCTTGACCGCGGTCGTCTTGCCGGTGCCGGTGCCGGTGCCGGTGCCGGTGCCGGTGCTGGTGCTGGTGCCGGTGCCGGTGGTCTTGGTGGAGGTGCTCTTCTTGCCGCCGGTCTGCTTGGGGGAGTGGCCGGGCGGAGGGGGCCTGACGGGCGGGCTCGGTGGATCGGGGCTACCAGAAGCGCGGGCGGGCGGGCAGTGCATGGGCCTGGCCGGCAGACCTTTCCCCCTGGCTCTGTCGGCCGGGTCCTGGGCGTACGGCCCCGACCACCTGAGCCCTGAGGGCGCCCCGGATGCGGTCCGGCGCGCGCCCCCGGTCAGGTGAGCCGGACGGTCTGGTCGCAGTGCGGGCACACGAGCCTCACCGAACACAGCGCCGGCGCATCACCCCCGCCCGGCTCCACGGCACACGCCGGGGGCCCACCCCCGACACCAGTGCCCCGAGGAAGAAGGTGCGACGGTAGCCGGTAGGTCAAGCCATGGTCCGCTTGATGGCCCACCGGTGGCGGCCCAGCACCTGGCTCGGCTCGACGCTCCTGCGGCGATCCGCCGCAGGGGCGGGTCAGGAATCGACGCCCCAGTCCCGGTCGAACAGCTGCTTGAGTCGGGCTGCTTCGTCGTCCAGGGTGGCTTTGACCTTCCGCATGGTCTCGCTGTCCCGATTGATCGCGGAGTTCTGCAGATCCGACTCCACCGCGAACCAGATACCGATCAGATTGGTCTCGTGCTTGCAGGCGATGTCGGCGTCGCCCCGAACGATCTCGGCCTCGCTCGGTGGCTGGTCCGCAGCCATCGCAAGGCCCTCGGAGGCGCGCAGGGGAGTGGCCACGTCGTGGCCCCGGCCCTTCATGCAGGACGACCAGGCGGCGATGGCTGCGGTCACCCGGGGATCGGCCTGGGAGTCCTCGAAGGACTTGGCCTTGAGTGTGGCGACGATCCCCTGTTCGCCGTTGCCGGGGCCGAGCGGTCCGGCGGCTGCGGCCGGGAGGATCCGGTCGAGCTCCGTGAGGCAGCCGTGTTCGGGCAGCGGCTTTCCGGCGAAGCTCGACACCCGGTTCCGGGTCCGGGGGTCGACGCCTGTCAGGACGGTCTGTGCGTCGAGCGGGAGTTTGCCGATCGGCGTGGTTTTGCGCGGGTCGGCGGTCTCCGGGAGGTGATAGCCCCACCGGTGTGTCTCTTCGGCGTCGCTGATGCCGTATCGGCGCTTCATGGTCTCGAACGCTCCGGCCGGCGTCCGGTCCGGTCGGGCCGGCACCGGGTAGTCCTGCCCGTACCGCTTCATGCAGGCGCCGGTCGCGGCCTGCTGGACCCAGTTGAACTGTACCGACTGCGTGGGCGAGAGCATGTAGGCCTCGACCGGCAGGTGCAGTTCCGCCGTTCCGGCGGCGACGGTCGGGGTGGCAACCGGCTGCGGGGGAGCGAGCGCGCCGGTAGTGGTGGAGGTGCAGCCGGCCGCGGCCAGCAGGAGGAGAGCAGCGCCGCTCCGGCAGTGGCGCGGTCGTACGGCCGGGCGGCGCTTCATGGTGCCCTATCGGTCGATGAGGTCGGTACGGAGCGCTGCCGCCGGGCAGGCGGCCCGGCGGCAGCACCCATTCAGGCAAACCGGCGGGGGTCAGCAGACGGCGCCGATGCTCTCTTCCTTGTTCTTCACGGTGGACGTGAGGTTGCCGCCACGGCCGGCAGGGACGTAGTTCGCATCGCCGGTGAGCCACGCTCCGGAGTAGACCCCGACGGCGCAGCCGCCCTCGACGGCCTCGACGCTCGCGGCATCGTGCCAGACGGCCGCTCCGGCACCGTTCGAGCCGTAGCCGTCGTTGTGGAAGTATTCGCCCCCGAGGGAGTACACCTTCCCGGACGAGGACAACCAAATGGCACCCTCGGCACCACTGTTGTAGTACAGGCAGAAGAAAGTCGCCTCGTCGCTGCCGACGGTGCAGCGGAACGGTGTCGAGACTGTGCTCCAGCCATTGATCCATGTCCCCGACGCGTGCGCCTGGCTGGTGCTGGTGATGAGGCCGGTTCCGGCGAGTGCCACGGCGACGGCCGTGCTGCCCGCCCGTCTGCCGAGCTTCCTGCGCACCGAGCCGGCGCGGCCGCTGTCGGACGCGATGGTCTTCATTGGTCCCCCTGTGCGTGGGCCGGTTGGTCAGTCCCCCGGCGTTTCCGGCGCGAGGCGTTCCCCCGTGACGGAAACGGCCTTCCCTCGTACGGCAACCCGCACCGTCTCGTCTCGTGACGTACCGTCTCGTCTCGCCTCGCGGGAACCATGTTCCCCGGACAAGACGATCACGTCAAGACGGTACGTGACGTCTCGTGGAATAATCCGGACCATGCCGCCAGCCCCGAATCCGGACCTCCGCAACCAGCGCGCCCACCGCGCCATCCTCGACGCCGCCCTCGAAATCGCCGTGAGCGACGGCTACGCCCGGGTCACCATCGAGGGCATCGCCCACACCGCCGGGGTCGGGAAACAGACCATCTACCGCTGGTGGCCCAGCAAGGCCGCCGTCGTCCTCGAAGCCCTCAACGACCGCACCGGGCCCTTCTCCGGCGTCCCGGACACCGGCGACATCACCGCCGACATCACCGCCGCCGCACAAGGAGTCATCCGGGCCCTCGGCGCCGACCTCGGAATCATCTGGCGCGGCCTGGTCGCCGACGCCCAGAGCGACCCCCGACTCGCCGAAGACCTCCGCACCGACTTCCTCGAACCCCGCAACAAGGCCTGGCAGGACCGCCTCGACCAGGCCGTCACAGCCGGCGAACTGCGCACCGACGTCCCGACCCGAACCATGGTCGAACTCCTCTTCGGACCCGTCTACTACCGCCTCCTGCTCGGAACCGGCCCACTCGACCCGGACGACACCGCCGCCCGCATCGACTATCTCCTCAACGGCCTCAGACGACGCTGACCACGGGAACAGGCGGGCGCGCAGCGAATCCCGCACCACCAGCGGCGCGCCTCAGCCGGCCACCTGCCGAGAATCTGCCTTTCCACCCCCGAGCAGCACCGACACACCCCGCCGTTTGATGAGGACCCGAAAAATTGGTCGAGACCAGCTGGTATCGACCACCTGGTATCCGCACCTGCGACACGTTGAATATCAATCTGAGCAGTTCACGCCGTCGGCGGCATGCTGATGACAGCTGTGGAGCGGCCTCCTGGTTCAGGCCGAGAGCTTCGCGATAAGGTGCCGATCCTGTTGCTGTTCGCCACCTCTGGAAATGAAGTACAGGATGCACATCCTGGACGATCCCTCCGAACTGTCGGAGCGGGCACAGGATCTCCTTCGCCGTACGGGCCGCCGTGAGAGGCCGGTCAGGTTCGAAGTTCCGATCGAGATGTGGCGAGTGCGGGACCGCACGGGCCGTCTCGTCCCAGCCCCCATGGAACTCATCATCCGATGCGAGGGCTTCGAGCAGCGATTCGGCGGCCTGCGCTACCAGGTGCGACACAGCTGGACCCTGGACGGGGCGCGGTACGAGACGGCCCGTAGCTGGGAATTCGACCACTTCGGCGTGAAGACAGGGGCCTGGCAGGATCCCGTGCGAGGCGGGTGGTACTTCGAGTGGCTCGGAGAACGCGTGTCGAAGCCGTGCCGGGACTTGCTTCACACCGATGGAGGTGTCGGCACTGACGTGGACGGCGGCAGTCCTTACCTCCCCGTCGCTCCCTCGGTCACGCACCTGATCGAGTCCCATGCCCTGACGGACGCCGTCTCCGTCTGGAGGCCCTGGCCTGTCGCCGGTTCTGCTGCAGTTTCGGCCGCCGAGGCTCTCGGCGGACTCGTCGAGGTGCCGGAGGCTTCCTGGGAAACCTCACGATGGCGGCTTTCGGACTCGGTCGCCGTATTCGACAGCGAAAGCTGGGACCGGGAGAATCCGAGTCGTCGTGTGCGGATCTGGTCTCGGAACGAGGTCGGCCACCGTGAGGTCCGGGTGAGCGAGACTCCGACTTCGCGGGGTACGAATACTCAACGCTCAGTCGGTCTCGAACTGGGCCAGCCGTCTGCGTAGCAGGAGGTTCTCACCTTGGGCAACTTCCAGACCCTTTTCGGTGACGGGGACCCCGACAACCCGCCCTTCTGACCGCCCCAACCTCTACCGGCCCGGCCCGTATCCTCCGTCCCGGGCGGCACCGCCGCCGGAGAGCACCTGCACACCCCTGCGGGCCCCTCGCCGTTCCCGGGTCAATTGGTTGTCAGCGAGTTGGCGGGCAACGCGGCGAGGACGGGGTGCCGGCGGAAGATGACGGTCGCCGTCGAGCGGATCACCGGCCGGTGCGTGCGGATCAGCGTTCGCGACGGCTCCCGCGCCTAACCCTGCCTGATCGACGCGGGCCTCGCCGCCGTGTCGGGCCGCGGCATGGCCCTGGTCCACCATCTCACCGGCGGGCACTGGGGCGTGACCCTGGAGCCGCGCGGCAAGACCGTCCACGCGGATCTGCGCACCCGCTCTCCCAACCCCGCGTAGGCCCACCAGTGCCCCGGTGCGCCGGGGCGCACCTCTACTCCTCCCGGGCACCGGGAGGGCACCATCACAGCGACGGCAAGGAGGTCGGTATGGACATCGACGGAGGCCACGGTGGCGGAGGCTCGGGCGGCGACGGGGGGCGGGGGCGACGGGCACCCGGGCACCCCGTGGACGCCGCCGTCCGATCCGCCGTCCCCTGACGGCAGCACCCCGCCCGGAGACGGGGGACACCGCAAGTGACGCTCGCACCCGAGCAGGAGGAGCGCCCCGCGCCGGGGCGGTCCTTCCCCGTCGCCGACGCGTGGGTGCCGGCCTTCGACGCCGTCCCGCACGAGCTGTTCCTGCCGGCCTTGATCTGGGCGCACGACATGGCCACCGGGAAGAGTCGGCCCCTGGCGCGGACTGAGGACGAGCAGGGCTGGCTGGCGGTGGCCGCCGCGGACATCCCGATCGTCACCCAGTGGGACGACGGCGAGCACCAGGGCGCCGAGCCCGGCACGGTGCCCACCAGCTCCGCCTCGATGCCGTCGTTGGTCGCCTCGATGCTGGACGACCTCCAGGTCGAGCCGGGGATGCGGGTGCTGGAGCAGGGCACCGGCACCGGCTGGAACGCCGCGCTGCTGAGTCACCGGCTCGGCGACGCGAACGTGACCACGGTCGAGTTTGACCCGCAAGTCTCGGCGCAGGCCCGCGCCGCGCTCGGGCGGGCCGGCTACCGACCGACCGTCGCCTGCGGGGACGGCGCGCTCGGCCACCCGCCCGGCCCCCGTACGACCGGATCACCGCTACCTACGGGCTGCGGGAGATCCCGCGGGCATGGATCGAGCAGCTGCGTCCCGGCGGGCTGATCCTGGCCCCGTTCGGCACCCACTACTCCAACGCCGACGCCCTGGTCCGCCTCACCGTGGCCGGCGACGGCACCGCGTCCGGGCCGTTTCTCCAGCCGGTGGAGTTCATGAAGATGCGCTCCCAACGCCTGCGGTGGCCGCAGAACCCCGCCGACGGCGGCGCCCTTGCCGAGACCGCGACCACCGCGACGCTGCCCGCGCACGGCAAGTTCGACCCGTTCCCGCTCGCCGCCGGCCTGCGCCTGCGCGATGTCGTCCACGCGATCCAGCGGCACGACGATGGCGCCCGCACCCTGTGGCTCTACTCCCTCACCACCCCGGCCTGGTCGGCGACGACTTTCCGGGACGGCGAGGACGAGCACCTGGTCCGCCAGTACGGCGGCCGCCGCCTGTGGCCGGACTTCGAGAGCACCCTCGCCTGGTGGCACGAGGCAGGCGAGCCCGGCATCGAGCGCCTCGGACTCACCGTCACCCCGCGGCTGGCACGCCTGGCTGGACGACCCCGCCCAGCCGATCTGACCGCCTGGTCCGGCGCCGAGAGCCCGCCTCGCGGCGCCGGACCCGCCACCGACTACCGCCCGCCCCGGCGGGCCCACGCGGGAAGAGGAAGCGTATGGAACGCCAGCCGATGGACACGACCACCTACAGCGAGCAGGTCCAGCACGGGCCCTGCTTCATCTGCCGCCTGGTCGAAGGCGACCCGGCTTACGCGCACGAGATCGTCCACGAGACCGAGCAGCACCTGGCCTTCCTCGACAAGTGGCCGGTCCTGCCCGGCAAGCTCCTGGTCGTCCCCAAGCAGCACCTCGAGCACGTCGTCACCGACCTCACCGAGCAGGACTACCTCGCCATCATGCGCACCGTGCGCCTGGTCGCCCTGGCCGCCGAGGACGTCCTCGGCGGCGAACGCACCTACCTGTTCTCCCTCGGCTCCCAGGCCGGCAACAGCCACCTCCACTGGCACATCGCCCGCCTCCCGCACGGCGTCCCCTACGAGCAGCAGCAGTTCGAGGCCCTGGCCTTCGGCAACGGCGTCCTTGCCTACACCCCCGCCGAGCACGCAGCCCTCGCCGACCGGCTGCGCCAGGCCATCGCCGCCCGCGCCACCACGGCCGGCTGACCTGCCGTTGCCCAACCGGGCGCCCGCTCGTTGAACCCGCTGAGCGCCCCTACCAGGGCGCGCGGCTGCGCCTGCTCCGCACCGCCCGGCACGAACACCCCCACGGGCCGGGCGCCGCACGGTGAAGCCCCCGGGCGGCCGGGCCCGTACACAGCCCGGCCGCCCGTCCGCTGCGTCGAGGCCGGATCACTCCGAGGTGTCCTCCGGTTGGCCGACGCCCGGTGAGGGCCGGGCGGTCGTTGACCGGCCATGGGACGACGCAAGGCCAACAAGCCCAAGCACCGCCGCACCAGCGAAAGGCGTGGACAGTGTCGGTGAGGAGGCGTAGACGCAACGCTCTACACCAGGATCGCCGAGAACCTGCGGCACCAGCTGGAGTGCTGACCCTCCGACAATCCGTTTCTCACCACGGCGAAGGCCCGTGTCCTGGCCAGCCATTGCCGGGAGCCGGGCCGCCGAAATTCCCCCACCCGCACTCGTCCGTCTTCGTAGGGTCTGAGCATGGACGACGACGTCACCGCGCACCTGCGCGCCACCGTGCAGACCCTCGACAACTTCCTGTCCCAGTACGAGCCGCTGCGGGAGATGCACTGGAGAGTGCCCCCGGGCAGCTCCCTCGCCGGTGACGACGCCAGGACCGACCCCTACCAGGTCTCCCACAGCGCCCAGCACGCCATCCAGGCAGCGGTGGACCACCTCCACTGCCTGCGGTCTTCCCTGACCCAGTACGAGGACACCGAGCGGATGACCCTGCTCCTGCACTCCTACGGCTCCTCCACGCTCCTGCGCGGGGCCCTGGAGAACAGCGCCCGCGCGGTGTGGCTGCTGGCTCCCACCTCGCGTTACGAGCGGATACGTCGACGCCTGGCCCTGCAGAACGACGACAACCGCAACCACCACAACCTCCGCCAACTGGCGGCCGACGCCAACACCCTGCGCCCGACGGCCACCGGCGCCGCACTGCCCGAGCCAAGAAGCGAGCAGGACCTGTACCAGGACCTCGTTGACCGGCTCCTGGCAGCAGGCGGCCCTCACAACGACCCCAGGGAGCTGAAGAAGGCGCTGCGGTTTCCCGGCTACGCGGAAGTCGTCCGTGAAGCCGGCCGCCATCTACCAGGGCGCATCCGCAACAGCGCCGGCGCAAGCGTCGACACCAGCAGCTACCTGGAATGGGTCCGGAGGGCCTGTAGCGCCCTCGCCCACGGCGACCTCAAGGGTTCCCTCGCTCAGCTGAACCGCGAGGTCCAGGCCATCGACGGCGACTTGACGTCCCTACGCCTGACTGGCTCTCCCGGCGAGCTGCACACGAGAACGGAGCTGACCTGGCGGGCCGTCAGTACGGCGACTGCCTTGTACGCACAGCGCTCCCAGCCACCGCACTGAGTTGGGCGGCAGCGGTCGAGGCGCGGGGGGCCGCCGGCCGGGCGGCGCTCGCCCGGGTGCTGGCTACCGCGTAGACCCGGGGCCGGGCACCCCGGAGACCGCCCGGTGTCGCGCGCGGTAGGAGCGCGGTGTGGTGCCGGTCAGCCGGGCGAAGTGCTGCCGAAGGCTGGCGGCCGAGGCGAATCCGGCCAGCGCCGCCACCCGTTCCACCGGTTCGTCGGTCTGCGTGAGCAGTTCGCGGGCCCGATCCAGCCGCAGGCGCAGCAGGTACTGCGGTGGGCTGACGCCGGCCTGGGCGCGGAAGCGGCGGTTGAGGCTGCTGACACTGATCCCGGCGTGCTCGGCGAGGTCCGCGGGGGTCAGCGGGAGGTGGAGACGGGCCTTCAGCCAGCGCAGGGTCGGTTCGAGGCCCGCGCTGTCGGCCAGCTCGCGGTCGATGCACTCCTGGACGCGGTCGGCGTGCCGCAGCAGGGGCGTGAGGAGTTCCCGGGAGGTCTCGCCGGCCGTCCGCTCGCCGTGGTCCTCGGCCAGCAGGTGCAGGCACACGTCCATCCCGCCGAAGATCCCGGCGGAGGTCAGGAAGGGGCCGTCGGCGACGGCCGCACCGACCGGGTCGACCTCGATCCGGGGGTACCGCCGGGCCAGCTCCTCGGTGTGGCGCCAGCCGGTGGTGGCGCGCCGGCCGTCGAGCAGGCCGGTGGCGGCGACGGTGAACACCCCGGCGCCGATCGCGCCGATCCGGCTGCCCCGGGCCGCGGCGGCTCTCAGTGCGTCCAGGACCACGGGCGGAGGCTCCAGTGGAACACCGTCGCGGCCGGGCACCAGCACGATGTCGGCGTCGGCGAGGCCTTCGAGGCCGTGCGGCACGGCGATGGCCAGCGGCGCCGGCAGGCCGATGCCCAGCGGGCCGGGAGCGGCGCAGAGCCGCACGTCGTAGGCCACGCCAGGGTGCTCTCGCGCCGCGGTACCGAACACCAGCCCCGGGGTGGTGAGGTGGTGTCCGGGCAGCCCGTCGGGCACGAGGACGGCGATGACCGACATACCCGGAAGATACCCGAAACCGGACAGGCGAGCGGTGCCCCGGTGGC
Organism: Kitasatospora sp. NPDC059577; assembly: GCF_042735475.1. Classification (NCBI taxonomy): domain Bacteria; kingdom Bacillati; phylum Actinomycetota; class Actinomycetes; order Kitasatosporales; family Streptomycetaceae; genus Kitasatospora; species Kitasatospora sp. NPDC059577. The sequence continues at coordinate 47,738 of NZ_JBHWBZ010000041.1, forward strand.
GCCGGGGCACCGCCGGCGGGCATCAGCCGTACTGGTGGATCGTCTTCCAGATCCAATCCGTGTACGCCGGGACGCTGGTGTAGAGGCCCGGGCCCGTCGAGCAGGTCGGGTCCGTGTCCCCGTCGCCCGAGGTGGTCCCGACGAGCTCCCAGCGGCCGCCCCGGCCCTTCTGGAGCTGCGGGCCGCCGGAGTCCCCGAAGCACGCCATGGCGCCCGGCACCTGGCTGACCGTGCAGAGGCGCAGCCACCCCGCCCGGCCGGGGGCGCACTCGTCGACGGCTCCCCGGCGGGTCTCCAACTGCTGGAGCCGGCTCGCGAACTCGGCCTGCTGCGGGTTGTCAACGTTGGCGACGCTGCCGAAGCCGAGCAGGCGGGTCGGCGTACCGGGCCGGGCCGCCCGGTCGGCGATCCGGATGGGCTCCTCGCTCACCGGGCGGTCCAGCCGGATCAGTGCGAGATCGTCCTGGTTGGCCCCGCCGCCGCCGGTGCCGATGCCGTAGCCGGGGTGGGTGATCGTCTTCTGGATGGTGCGTACGGTGCCGCCGGACTTGCGCCGGTCCGAGCCGATCCGGACGGTGCCGTCCAGGACCACGCCGATCTCGGGGTCGAGGCAGTGGCCCGCCGTCAGTACCCACTGCGGGTGGATCAGGGTCGCGCCGCAGACACCGTCGGCCAGGCCCTGCGTCGGAGCCGACAACGGGATCGAGGCCATGTACGGGTAGCGCGCCGTGGCGTCCGTCCCGTTGACGATGGCTCCGGCGCTGCCGGTCATGGCGGTGGCGCACACCGTCGCGGCCAGGGCGACGGTGGCGACGCGCGCCGCTCGGCGCGCCAGGGAACTGATGGGCATGGAAGGTCCTTCCTTCGGGGTGGGCGCAAGCACGCCTTGGCAGATGCGGATGTGCGACCGTGAGACGGGTGCACCGGCGGTACGGGCACCGCAGCCGGGCGTCCCCTCACCTCGGGTGCCGCGTACCGCCCATCCTCCGCACCGGCCCGCGCCCGCAACAGCGGCCCCGATGTCACCCTGGGCTAAATTCTGGACATGTCAGTCATCGCTGTTCTCGCCCTCGACGGCGTACCGGGCCACCAGCTCACCGCGCCGGGAGTCGCCTTCGGCAGCGCCGCACGCCATCACCCGCACGTCGGGTACGAGGTGCGGTACTGCGCGGGGCCCGGCTTCCGTACGACGGGCGGGCCGGCGCCGTTCCGGCTCGACACGCGCTGGGGGTTGGAGGGGCTGGAGGACGCGGACACGGTACTGCTCCCCGGTCACGACGGCTTCCGCGCGGACCCGCCGCCCGGAGTTGCCGAGGCACTGCGGGCCGCGGCGGCCCGGGGCAGCCGGATCGGCGCGATCGGGACGGGGACGTTCACCCTCGCCGCCACCGGGCTGCTGGACGGTCGCCGGGCCGCGACCGGCCGCCGGTATGCCGCAGAACTGGCCGGGCGCCACCCCCGGATCACGGTCGATCCGGAGGGCTCGGTCACGGAGGCGGCCCCGTTCCACAGCGCGGCGGGGGTGCTCGGCGGTGTCGACCTGTGCCTGTGGCTGATCACGCTGGACCACGGCGATCCGGTTGCCGTCGAGACGGAACGGCAGGTCTTCCTGGAGCTCCACGAACGCGGCGAACCGGCCGGGCCCACCCGGGCCGCCCACCAGCCCGGCCCGGCAGGCTCCCGCCTCGGACCCACGCTCCGGTGGCTGGAGGCGCACCTGGACAGCCCGCTGACGCTGAACGACCTCGCCGACCACGCCGGACTCACCGTTCGGGGCCTGACCAGGCGCTTCCGGACCGAGACCGGGCTGCCGCCGCTTCAGTACCTGCTCCGCGCGCGCATCCAGCTGGCGCAGCGCCTGCTGGAACGGGGCGACGAGCCGGTCGAACGCATCGCCGCCCGCACGGGGCTCGGCACACCCGCCAACCTGCGCCACCACTTCCAGCACCACACGGGCACAAGCCCGCGGACCTACCGGACGGCCTTCCGTTCCCTCGTCTCCACCCTGACCTGGGCCGACGGCCGTCCGGGCGCCCCTGCCCAGGGAGCGCCGACCGACTCCCCCGCAGTGGACCGGGCGGACCTGCCCGGCTGAGGCCCGGCCGCCGCCGCGCGGCGGGCCGCATCCGGCGCGGGGAGTCCCGGCCGCCCGTGCCTTGGAACGGTTCCTGGTACGACGAGCCCCCGTTCTGAAGCCGCGGGGATCACCGGCCGGCCCGCCCCACCTCTGGCCGGCCGAACCCTCCACAGGGCATGGAGGGCCACCGGCTCGGGCACGACTACGGTGCGCTCTCGTAGGCGACTTCGGTGTCGATGCAGTCCTGGGCGATGCGGGCCAGGGCGTCTTGCTCCCTCTGGTCGGCGGCCAGGTTCCAACGGGTTTGGTGGACACCCATTCGGAGGCGTAGCGGCAGTGGACGGGGCCGGCGAGTGGGGGGAGCCAGTGGGCGGGGTCCTTGTCGCCCTTGGCGCGGTTGGACTTGGCGGTGACAGCGACGAGGGTCAAAGGTGATCGCTGGTCGTTGGCGTAGGCCTCGCGGCGTTCGGGGGTCCAGGCGTAGCCGCCGGAGTCGTGGACTTCGGCGAGCGGGACGATGTGTTATCCGTACCTGTTTCTCGGTGTCATCGACATCGTCCACAGAGCAATCCGGACCCGTGTCCTTCCTGTCAGCGTCGCGCTATCCGGTACAGCGGCGTGTGTCGCGGCTCGCCACCGTCGCGTCGGCTGCCCGGCCGTCACGCGCGCTCGATGGCTCCCCGGACCTGGCGATAGCCGAAGTCGTCACGGGACCAAATGCGCACGCGCCGACCTGGGCTCTCCCGGTCCCAGCATTCACTGTCGAAGACTGCGACGGAGTCCGAAAGCCGCCATCGTGAGGTTTCCCAGGAGGCTTCCGGCACCTCGACGAGTCCATCGAGAACCCCAGCGGCCACAGCGGCACCGGCGATAGGCCAGGGCCTCCAGACGGAGACGGCGTCCGTCAGGGCGTGGGACTCGATCAGGTGCGTGACCGAGGGAGCGATGGGGAGGTAGGGACTTCCGCCGTCCACGTCGGTGCCGACACCTGGAGGAGACGGAGAACGGTGACTCGGTCGCCGCCTTCAAGGAGCTGTCCCTACGGCTGCCCTCCTACAGCCACCGCATCGTCGTCAGCGCCCAGGAGATCCGGGACAAGGCCCGCTGGCCCGACCTCACCGAACGCGAGCGCGTTGACCGCCGCATGCGCGAGCGGCTCGACGTCTGAGGCGACGACACCGCCGGCCGACGACGACCAGAACGACGAGCAGGACGACTCCGCGAGTACCTGTAGTGCGGTGCTGCGGACGTTTGAGGCGGTGTCGGTGGTGGCGGTCAGGACGGTTCGGTGGGTGTCCTGGTGGTCGGGCCACCGCTCCGCGAGTACTCGCAGTGCGGTGCTGCGGATGTTCGGGGCGGTGTCGCTGGTGTCGGTGGCGGCGGTTAGGACGGTTTGCCGGGTGGCCTGGTCCTCCGGCCACCGCTTTCCCAGTACCCGCAGCGCGGTGCCGCGGACGAGCGTGGCGTCGGTCGTGTCGGTCGTGTCAGTGGCGGCGGCCAAGACGGCTAGTCGGGTGTCCTGGTGGTCCGGGAACCGCGCCCCGAGTATTTCCAAGGCGGCGCTGCGAAGGAATGGATCCCAGGGGATGCGTGCCTGGCGCGCTGTCTCCTCCAGGTCTCGGCCCAACGCCGCAGCGATGTAGCCACCCCGAAACGCGCGATCCCCTAATTGGGTCGCGTAGTACCAGCGCAGGTAGCGCTCCCGGCCACTCCAGAAACGATCGAAAGTCCCGAAGGCCGGCAGGGCTTCCTCGATGGAGACAAACGTCGACTGGCGCAGCGTGGTGGTGAGGGTGTTGATGACGGCATCGCTTTGCGCGGCCACGGAAAGGTGCCGGTCCCTGGTTCCCGGGGCCGGAGAGGCGCCGATTTCCTTGACCTCGGCCAGGACACGGATAGCCAGCACCAGCACCAGCATCGGCACCAACCAACCCCGGGGACTCTCCTCACGTCGGTGTTGGCGAAGGAGGTGCGCGATGAAGGCCGCCACGCCACGCTGATGAAGGTTGCCGGCTATGAGGAGCAGCACTTCGTGCCACGCGGGATCGCCGGCACGCTCGGCCAAGACCCCGACCATCTCGTCGTGGGTCCATTCCTCCTCATGGGAACGGTCCAGGAGTTCGGTGGCGGCGAGGTACTCCAGGAAGGTTCGGTGGACGAACCCGTAGATGCCCCCGCCGTAGTGGGCGAGGAGGAAGTTGCGGGTACGCAGCCGGTCGACGACGTGATGGGCGGCGATGTCGGCGGCAGGGCGGGAGATGTTCTGCTCGGTCAGGTAGGTGCTGATGATGCCCGTCAGCTCGTCGTGCTGGATGAACGTGCCGGCGGGCCGGCCCGCGCCTTCCTGCATACGGCGGGCGATGCGCTGGAGCACCTTGAGGCGCTTGTCGACGTTGAGCCACTCCAGTGCCTGGGCGGCCTCCCCGGTGACAGGTGAGTGGGGGGTGAGGAACTTGGCGTCCTTGTCCCACTGCTCGATCAGCACCTCCACCGCGTGGGCGTAGACCTCGCGCCGCTCGCGGGGGATGGTCTTCCCGAGTCCCATGGAGGCCAGGACGGTCAACAGCAGCGGGTTGCCGGCCAGCTCCGCCACCGCCCGCACTCCCCGCACCGCACCCAGCAGACGCTGGGTGAGCTGGGATGCCAGATGAGGGTTCTCCGGATGTGCTGCGGTGTACCAGCGACGGATGAACTGCTCGACCTGCCCGTGCTCCAGGTCCTGGAGCATCACCTGCGTGAACCCCGCCGCGGTGAACTCACCCGCCCGGTAGCCGTACTCCCGCGACGTCACCACCACCCGAACGCCCGCGTGATCGGCAGCGAAAGCGGTGATCCGCCGAGCGGTCTGCGCACGCACAGCCGGGTCGAACACCTCATCCAGACCGTCGAAGAACACCAGGACACGCCCCTGCGCGAGCAGACCCTCCAGCACGGGCCGGGTCAGACACATCCGGTCCTGCCGGTCCACATGCTCCAGGAAGTCCTCGATCGTCCGATCACGCCACTGCGCCTGCGCGTACTGCCGCAGCTCCACCACCACCGGCACCAACCCGTCAAGCCCGGCGAGTTCGGCCGGCAAATCCTCCAACGCACCGGCCAGCGCCAGCGCCGTGTACTTCGCCAGCGTCGACTTCCCCGCACCGGGATCACCCAACACCACTACCCGCCGACCCGCCTCGCCCGCCAATACCTCCAGCACCGGCCGGGTCGGCTGCGCCCGGTAGCTCTCCTGCAGAGCTCGGACAGTCTTGGCCTCCATCCCCGGTGGCAGGTCGGTGTCCGCCAACTCGCCCGCTGCCAGCAGCCGACGCACCTCACCCGGCACGTGGGCCACGTGCGGGCGGCACGACTGCGGCATGAACACCTGACGCACCTCGATCTTCGGCTGCTCACCGGCGCTGCCGGAAGCGCCCAGGACGTCGAGGTTCAGCCGCCAATGCACCTCCCGCACCCGTCGCCGGTACGCCTCCAGGGCTGCGGCCCACTCAGCGGCACGCACCTGGCCCTGCGCGGCGGCATCGCCGCCAGCGGCCATGCGGGCAGCCTCACGTTCTGCCCGGGCCCCGTCCAGCAGCCGCTCCCACCGGGGACGCTCCGCGCGCAGCCACCGCTCCTCCACCCGGCCATCAGCCGCCAGCGAGGGGTCCCCGGCCCAGGCAGACCACACTGCTACCACCGCCAGCAGAACCTCGGCGTCCTGCGGAATCTGCGCCTCGCCTGCACGACCGGCCGGCGGCACCCATGAACTGATCCGCTTCCCGGCGAACCTCTCCGTCCCGGCCCGCCCGGTGCGCCGTACTGCCTTCTCCAACTCCAGCTGCCCGCACAGGGCCTGCTGAGCCTTGCGCTCCTGCTCGGCCCGCTCCTTCAGCTCCAGCAGCACACCGTGCAGCGCTCGCCGCCTCGGACCCAGCTCCAACTCGTTCTCCGGCATCGCCCGCCGCCCCGCCTCTCGCCCGCGCGTGCCCGTCCCGCCCGCAACCGGGCCGCCGGGCACCCGTGACCCACCACCGCTGACCAGCAGCGTAGTGCTCACCATGCCCTCTCCGCCCGCAACTTGGGACACCCCGGACGCCCAGATGCCACATTCGAGACCGACGCCGGGCCCGGCATCCCAACACCACCGACCACCGACAAGGACACCCGCCATGAACGACGACATCACCCGCAAGTCCGAGCCCGCCGACGCCTACGCCTACGCCTACGCCTACGCCGAGGCCGACGCCGAGGCCGACACGGCAACGGACGCCGTACCCGCCCCTGCTGGAACCTCGATCCTCCACGAGATCGGGCGTACCGCCCTGCTCTCCCTGGCTGCCACCCCCGCCCCAGTCCTGGTCGCCGTCGCCGACTGGTGGCTGAAGACCCACTGACGCCTGGCCCCGAAGGGCGTGACGGCCGCGAAGCACGAGCCGGCCACGCCCATCAGAGGCCCAGTAGCCCCACTCGTGCCGCGCTACGCCCACTCCACCCCGTGCTCGGCCAGTTGCGCGTCCGCGGCTGCCCGCCTGACGGAGCTCCACTCGGAGTGGAGCCGCTCTTTTGGATCACGGACAGCCTGTTTGGCGCAGCCGTGGCAGCGCGGGACGCCCCCGGCAGTCAGGGGCGGCCCACTGCTCGGCGAACGCCACGAGGCCTACCCGTCGAAGCGCTGCCACTCGACGCCGAGTTCGCGCAGTGGCTGCAGTGCGTTGCGGTGGAGGGCGCCGATCCAGACGTCGACCTCGTCCTCGTTCTGCCAGGTTGGCGTGATGAGGGCAACGACGCCCGGCCCGACGAGGAACTCGGTTGGAGCGATGGGGGACATGAACGTTCGCAGCGGCACGCGCTGTAGGCGGCTCTCCAAGCTGGGCAGCAACCGCTTGGGGAAGTTTCGGGGGAAGGCCTTGTAGGAGGCGGTCATCGCTGCCTCGTAGAGCGAGAACTGCAAGAGGAATCTGCTCAGTGGTTCTTGCTCCGGGACCGGCCTGTCCGTCTCGTTGATCCACACCGCCGGGTCGGTGTTCGAGGCGTCGACATCCCACGGAATCGACCACTCCCACCCGCCCTGGTTCTCAACGGCGAAGACCAGGTAGCCGGCACTGCTGTCGGGACGCACGGTGTCGACCGGCTCGATCCGGTTCTGGCCACCCAGGATGGCCGGGCGCCTCTCCGCAAGGCGATAGAAGTCGGCCAGGGCCGGGGGAATGGAGCGGGGTATCTCTGCGACTGCCGGCGGCTCGCCTGACTCTGGGTACCAGCCTGTGATGAAGAGTTCCAGGGCCTTACCCGGCTCCGAGACCGAATGGTCGAGCCAATCAAGGCTCGGCAGGCTGGGTGATGTGGCCGACGGACGGACCGTGCCGAGCAACTCGCAGCTCAACGGCGGGTCGATTCGCAGGTGGCAGCTGTAGAGCTCGCCATCGACCCAACTGCTGCGCGAATGGCGGACGGGGCCGACATAGGCACAGAGCTCGGCCACCCGGACGAAGAGGTACACCGGCAGATCCCGATCCGGCTCGGTCCCCGCGAAAGGCTGCCGCCCGGTCAGCCTGGAGGCGGCGAGCGCAGGCACGGAACCCCGCAAGCGCAGTTCCTGGTCATTCCACACGCCGCCGGCCAGCGGATCGTCCACGGCCTCCGCGATGATCACAGTTGCCACGGTTCCGACCGCGACCGTTGCCCTGCCCACGGGGAACACCTGCAGCTCCGAGCCCACGAGGTCGAGCGCCAATCTCACATCGACCATGTCCGAACGTGTCAGAGGCACTCACGGAGTGTATCTGGGAAACGATCAACCCCAGGGTGGGAATCGATCTCCGGCCAGACCTGAACGCCACTGGCAGAACCGACTCGTGAACTCCCCCTGGCTGGCCCCTGCATGCCTCAGCTTGACAGCCCTCCACCCCAGGGGTCGTCGGGCACCGCTGTGGGGGTGTTCGACGTGAGCATTTCGTCGATGCAGCTGCGCAGGGCGAAACCGGGAGCGTCGCACCAGGTGAGCCACGGCACCGGCTGGAGCAGGTCGTCGTACCGGCGAATGGCGGGGTCGGTGAGGAGGGTGCGGAGCTCGTCAGGGGCAGGGTCGGTGACCAGGCACAGCCAGGCCAGGCCGGCGCCGATGCGGACCTCGGGCGGTCGTCCCGGGTCCGACCAGAGGTCCCGGGCCCACCCGGGAGCGCGGTCGTCTTGGTGTTCGCGGGCGAGCTGGGCGATCGCCAGGATCAGGCTCACCCGGACCATCGCGTCGTCTTCGTTCGCCAGCCTGAACCGCAGGGCCGAGGAGACGCGTGGGATCTCGTCGGTCGCCGCCGCCAGGACGTAGGCGCTCATGGAACGGGCCTCGGGGGCGGGGCCGTCGAGAAGCGGGAGCAGGAGGGGCAGGTCGTCCGTGACCGCCAGACGGGCGGCCTGGATCGTCCAGTCCACCGGGCACATCGTGCTGCCCTCGACCATCAGCGGCTCCTCGGCGACTTGGAGCAGGCCTTCGCGCGATCCGTCCCCGATGTGCTGGCACCGGCCGATCTCGGCGACCAGGTGAAGCGTTTGCGCGCGGAGCCCGGGATGCCCGGTCGTCGCGGTCCGGAGCAGGAACGGCACCGCCAGTGCTCCCACCGCGATCGTGCCGCCCTGGTGGTGAAGATTCGTCCAAAGCTGCCGCAGGGCCCCGTCAGCGGCTTCGGCATCCCCGGACGCGAGCGTTGCGAGCAGGCCGGGGATCTCCTCGCCCGGGCCGTAGAAGTGTCGGAATCGCCGCCAGGGGACCTCGTCGTACCTGAACTCGTCCTTGACCTCCGGCGCGATCGCGCCCACGGCCGTCCGCACGTCGCAGTCCGTGCCGGCCCACCGTTCTGGCCAGCCTGCCCAAGAGCCGTCGTCCATGACTTGGCCTTCCCGTCCACCGGCAGCATCCGAACCCCGGAGTCTAACGACTGGTGATCGAGAGGCGGACGCTTCTGGCCTACTCCGAAATGTCACTTTCGAACAAGTGTTTGTGTAGGAGGTGGAGTGTGGCTGACGACCTGTTCGCGTCGACCGACGCGCTGCTCGCGCGGCCGCGCTCGGTGGACGACCTGCCGGTCCCGGCCGAGCGGGAGCGGCTGCGCAAGCTGGGCGAATACACCCAGGAGGAGCTGGCCGCGGCGCCGGAGACCCAGCGGGAAACGATCGTGCGCTGGGAGGCCGGGACGGCGCAGCCCCGGCCGCCCAAGCGCGAGATCTACATCCGGTTCCTCGCGACGCTGGCGCTCCAGCACGGCACCGTGGAGCCCCCCGAGTGGCTGCTGCGCCGCGCCCAGGCCGCCGGCCTCGTGCGCACCGACGCTGCGCCCGATCCGGAGCCCGCCGTCCGGGCCGCGGTGCCGGAGGCCTTCACGGCCGCTCCGGTGGCCGGGCAGCCGGCGCCGGTGGCGCAGCCGGTGATGCTGGACCAGAACCCGGACGGCTCGCTGCTGATGGCCGCGCCCGCGCCGTGTGTGCGATGTGGCCGTGCGACGCCGTACCGCTCGCAGGGCCGCCCGGTCCACGTGGGCGGCTGGTGCACCCACGCTCCGGCGGGGCTGGCAGCAGCCGCCGTCCCGGTCACGGAGGAGCCCGGTGTGGCAGCGCCCGTCGAACCGGTGGCTCCGGTCGCTGCTCCCCGCCAGACCGCCCCCGCGACCGGTTCAGCGGTTGCGCCGCGCCGTACCAGGTCGTCGCGTCCGGCGGCGCCGTCGCGGGCCCGGAAGGCTCCGGCGAAGAAGCCCGCCGTAGCGGAGGGGCCGTCCGACTGGGAGGCCGCGGCCGCCGCCCAGTTCCCGTCCGGGCCGCTTGCGGCGGTGGACGCCGCCTCGTCCGGCCGGGGTCTGGTGGCCTACCTCGCCGACGGCACTCAGGAGCCGACCGCGCCTGCCGGGCGCACGCTCGCGGACGTGGTCGAGTGGGCGCTGGAGGTGAAGCTCGGCTCGGCGCGGTTGCATCGGCACGGCAAGGACGGCGACGCCTTGGTCGTCCTTGCCGACACGACTCTCGCGGAGCTTCGCCTGCCGCCGCTCGGCCGGGACGAGAAGAAGGACTTCGTCTCGCGCCTCGGCCGGCTGCCGAAGACCGACAGGGCCGTCAAGGCGCTGGAGAAGGCCGGCTGGCTTCTCACCCAGCGCGGCCTCGGGCAGTGGGCCAGGGTCTACCGCACGCCGGAGGACGGCAAGCGCCAGTGCGTGCAGCTGTGCGTTCCCGCCTGGGGAGCGCTCGCCTCCGGTGGCTGGCAGATCCCGGGCGGCCTCGCTGCCCCGAAACTGGCCCGTCTGCTGGGCACCTACGCCACCCGCGTCCTCACCCCGCGCGGCTCTACCGCCGTCTCCGGCCTGGAGCTGGTGACCTTGGGGCAGCTGAGGATCGACGCTTGGCACCATTCGGTCAGTCAGATCACTGACCTGTCACCGGGAGCGCAAGGCTTTGACGATGTAGGTGGTTGCGTCGCGGACTGTCCTCAGGTCCCGGGCGTCGGAGTCCGGAATCCTGATGCCGAAGCGCTCTTCGGCAACGACGACGGCCTCGACCATGGACAACGAGTCGACGTCCAAGTCGCCGCTGAAGGTTTGGTCCGGCTGGACATCCTTGACCGGAATGCCGGCAATCTCGTTGATGATCCCGGCGATGGCGGCGAGGACTTCTTTCTGTGCGGCGGACGTGGAAGTCGAGGTGCGCTCGCCTGCTGACGCTGCGGTCTGGGGCGCGGGGTTGCGAGGTCTGCGGTGTTGCGGGCTGAACAACCGGGCCCACCAGGGACGGCGGCCTGGAACTTCCGGAACTGGCTCAGGTTGCGGGGGTTCGGGTGCAGGGGGCTGGGACACGTCGGACTGGCCTAGTAGTTCCTGGCATTCGGCCATGTTGGGGCGTCCGCCAGGCTCCAGGGCGGTCATGCGGACCAGCAGCGCGTGGAGGCGGGGCGCGAGTGCGGCCTGGTCGGTAGCGGGAAGCTGCGCAGCAGGACCGCGCTTGCCGGTGATCTTCTCGGTGAGGACCAGGCCGAGGGCGTAGACATCGGAGGCGGCAGAAGCAGGAGCACCGGCAAGTTGTTCGGGGGCCATATAGACGAGAGTCCCCGGTGAACCGGTGGCGGTGACTGTGGTGAGAGTGGAGAATTCCCGAGCTATACCGAGGTCCATCAGTACTGCCTGACCATCCACGCAGATCATGATGTTCGCCGGCTTGATGTCTCCGTGAACGATTTCCATCTCGTGCATGTGCGCGAGCGCCCCTGCGAGGCTCGCTCCCGTCCGGACAGCCGCTTCCACGGAGGTACGCTGCAGCCAGGTCGAGCCGTTCAGCAGTTCCATCACCAGGTACGGCACAACGTGGCCGTTGTCGGCAAGTGTTCCGGCGTCGTGGACGGTGACGATGCCGCGGTGATGCAGACGCGCGAGTTTACGGGCTTCAGCAGCGAAGCGGGCAACCGCCCTCGGATCATCGGTAATGGAGGTAGCGAACTTGACGCCCAGCTGCTATCGGAGGACGACGCTTACGTCCCCCTCGTCGAAGATCTCGAGGATCACGTCAAGCAAGGTGACGTCGCCATCCGCGGTGGACAGCCGCTCCGTCAACTGCGTTCTGGCCTCAGCCGAGTAATCCCAGAGAAGGGTGAACGGAGTGGCAGCACCCCAGCCGCCCCGCAAGTAGTCGATCACGGCGTCAAGGTTCCAGCCGAAGTATCCGCCGGGCCCATTGATGGCTTCGCCGAGCGCGCAGTAGAAGCTGTCCCTGTCGACGATGTGCCGACCGTCCAGTGTGAACTCCTGCCCGGAAGGACGATCGGGCTTCCCCCGACGTTGGTACTCCCGGGACCAAAGGGCCACCGACAGCCACGCTCGTCTGTCCTCGGGACCGAGTTCATGCCACAAGCCGGCGCGGCTCAGCCGCCCCTTGCGGATCAGGTCCCATACTGCGTCCGCGCCAGCCAGGGCGTTGTCGCACCAGAGCGTCACCGTGAGGTCAACGAAGCCCGCTCCGCGGGCGGACGGCCTGGTGTCGACAACGGTGACCTCTCCTACGAAGTAGGACCCCATGGTGACACCGTCGGCGTCGATGAGGTCGAGCCAGGCGTTCCCTGCCGAGGCCCTCCGGCTGCCGATGTGGCTGGCGCTCTTCAACAGGCCACCCTGCGGGTGACAGCCCACGAGGTGCACTCGGCGCACTCCCTCGTCTTCTGGCAGCGGAGTGAAGAGCCCCTCGGCTTCGTGGGCGAAGCCCCAGAAGTCGGCGTCGTCTTCGTCCGAGGTCAGCGCGTACTGCTGCCCCTCGCTTCCCTGTCGCTGTGTTCGCGTCACATTCCCCATCAGAGCGCTGATCCTACCGACGTCCCGCGGTCCGCCGGGCTGTCGCCAGCCAGTCCGCCAAGGCTGACCCTGTCCCGTAGATCTCGGTGGCCCTTGGACGACTCACATGGCTGCGTTCACTCCCGAGAGTGAAGTGCAGAGAAGCTACCTCGGCCTCAAGGTCAACTCCGGCATGCCGCTGGCGGACAAGCTCGCCTGCCTCAAGGTCATGGCCGAGGCCGGGGTGCTGTGGCTGCAGATCACCGGCGGCGAGCCGACCGTGGACAAGGACTTCATCGCCTCCTACCGGGCCGCGTACGCGCTCGGCATGATGATCACCGTCTCCACCAACGCCTCCCTGCCGTGGCGGCAGAACCTGCTCGACCTGTTCGCCGAGTGCCCGCCCTACCGGGTCACCGTGTCGATGTACGGTGCCACCAAGGCCAGCTACGACGAGCTGACGCAGCGCCAGGGCGCCTGGGACCTGTTCGTCCAGGGCATGAACGCCGCCCGCCGCGTCAGGCTGCCACTGCGGATGAGCGTGATCGTCACCGAGGACAACGCCCACGAAGAGCAGGCCATGATCGCGCTGTGCGAGGGCTGGGGGCTGGAGTACAACGTCTTCACCAACATGACCCCCACCATCTACGGCGGCGGCGAGGTGCTGACGGCCCAGTCCAAGGAGCACCTGCGGATGCGCAAGCCGTTCGGCGGCTGCAACGCCGGCCACACCTTCTTCCACACCGACCCGCACGGGCTGGTGTCCATTTGCAAGATCGGCCGCGACGACCAAATCAGCCTCCCCACCGAGGGGATCGGCGGCCTCGCCCGGCTCGGCGCCATCGCCGACCGCCTCATGCTTCGCACCGGTGGCTGCTCCGGCTGCCAGCTGTCCGGCACGTGCACCGTGTGCCGGCCGCTGGCCAAGCACTACCAGGAGGCGAAGGCACCACTCGGTTCCTACTGTCAGCACGGCTTCCAGAAAGCAGGGTGAAATGACCGCTGTCGCTGTCGAACTCAGCACCAGCCGTCCCCTCCCGGACGACGGCCCAGCCCAGCTGCCCTGCCTGACCCGGCCGATCCTGGCCCCCAGTGCGCCCGTCACCTCGGTCATCCCGGTCGCCGACCTGGACGACGTGATGGACAGCGTGAAGTGCTCGTGCAACGCGGGCGACGACAACCCCCACTGAGCGAACCCGGTCACTTCCGCTCAGGGCCCGGCGCACTTCGCGCCGGGCCCTGAGCCCTGCCCGCCGGGCGAGTAGGGTGCGGGTATGGAGCTGTCCTGGGACCTGCTGCACCCCGTGATGTCCGTGCCCTACCTGCCGACACTCGGGCCCCTGCACCCCGACGCCATCAGCGGCGACCTGCTCGACGCTATCGCCCAGGTCGCCGCCACCGGCGGACTCCTCGCCCACGACAAGGACCGCCGCTGGTCCGACCGCAAGGACGAACGCCTCCTCGTCGGCGACGTCCGCCAGGACGCCCGCCGCACCCTGCTGCCCACCCTCACCGGCCGCGGCGTCCTACGCGTCCACCTGTACGGCGCCCCCGAGCACCGCCCCGAGGCCATGGAGACCGCGGCCAAGCTCGCCGCCGTCCACGACGCCGCCTCGGCCCGGGTGATCTCGTTCCAGGCCGCCCCGGACCCGGTCGCCGCCTCCACCCGCGTCCAGCTCCGCACCTTCGACCGGCCGGCCCTGCCGGTCGGCGGGATCGAGCACCTGGACACCCTGCCCGAACCCGTACGCGCCACCTTCGCCGCCTTCGCCGAGAAGCTGGCCGGCGAGGGCTTCGCCTTCCTGCACTCCCGGATCGACAGCGTCGGCCCCGTCCTGACCGCCATCCGCGACGACCGGGTGGTGGGCGCCATCGGCCCCATGGAGACCATGCCCGACCCGATCGGCCGGGCCCGGCTGCTGCCGCAGTACTTCGGCGTCCTGCCCGAGTACCGCGGCCTCGGGCTCGGCCGCCGGCTGTGGCGCGCGGCCATGCACTGGGGCCACGCCAACGGTGCCGACTACCAGCTGCTGCAGACCACCGCCGGCGGCGCCTCGGACCGGCTGTGCCAGGCCGAAGGACTGACCGACCTCGGCTTCGTGTGCACCACCACGGTGTGACCCCCGCTGTTCCCGGTCGGTGTGCCGCATCAGCAGGCGGCTCCTGAACGACCGGCTCCGGACGCCGGCTCAAGCCGGGAATCCCAATCCCACCAAGATCATCGCGTGGCGGCTTTGGGTTCACCTTGGCACCTGACCGGTTCGTCGGTCCATAATCGGCGTGCGAGGTTCGGCCCCGCCCCCGTGCGGGTGGTCTTGCTGTGCGTTGCACCGAGCCGCACGGCTGGGCGAACAGCAACGCGCTCTGCTGGATGGCATGAAGGAGTCGAAGCGGCGGGGCAAACAGGCCTGGGTGACAGTGTGGTACGTCCTGGTAGTACTCGCTGGAATCGCCCTGGCGGGCGTCGCCATGTGGGAAGTGCCCTGGTGGATCGACGACCACTACCTCAACGACAACTTGAAGCAGCCCGTGGCAACTACCGTAACCGGGGTTCGCACCGCCCTCCTGGCGATCGGAGCCGGCGGCCTGGCCGCAGTCGGCATCCTGTACACCCACCGCACCCTGCAGCACACCCGAGAGAGGGACGGCGAGCAAGCGGAGCTGACCCGGGAGGGGCAGTACACCGACCGGTACACCAAGGCTGTCGGTCAGATCGCCTCTGCCAATCCGGTCGAACAACTCGGTGGCATCTACGCGCTGGAACGCATCATGCGTGACTCGGAGAAGGACCACATCACCGTGGTCGAGGTCCTCGCCGCGTTCGTTCGCGAACATGCGCCGGCCCCCCTTCAGCCCCCCTCAACCCAGCACCGCTTGCGACTCGCTCGCCGGCGCCTGCGCGTCGGAACACCGGACACGACTGCGCAGCGCGGAAGCCTTACGAAGCGGGATCTCTGGGATCCGCATCATCCGGCCGAACCGGTCCAGGCGGCATTGACCGTGCTCGGCCGTCGGCCAGAGGGCCGCGACGAGCCTTTCCGCATCAACCTGGCTTGGACGGACCTACGCGGAGCAAACCTAGACGGAGCCTGTCTTGAGGGGGCGCACCTGTCCAAGGCTCACCTTGAGAAGGCAACGCTGATCAAGGCGCACCTGAAGGGGGCAAACCTGACCGACGCCCACCTGGAGTGGGCAACCATGGATGCTGCTCACCTGGAGGGCACGGACCTGACCGACGCCCACCTGGAGGATGCGACCATGCGCAGCGCCCACCTGGAGGGGGCGAACCTGACCGACGCCCGCCTTGACGGGGCGGTCATGTACGGTGCCCACCTTGAGGGCGCAAACCTGACCGACGCCTACTTGTGGGCCTATCTGTTCGGCGCCCACCTGGACGGGGCAGACCTGAACGGCACCCACCTTGAGCTAGCGCCAGACCTGACGGCTGACCAACTGGTATCCGCCCGACCCCGGCACTCTACCCATCTGGCCGAAGGCGACCTTGGCGCAAACGACGCGGTCAGGGCACGGATCACCGCCGTGGAAGAGAAAGAGGGCCGCCGCGCCCCCGACTTTCGATAAGCTCATAGATAGGGCACGCCAGTCGGGCATCACGCGGTCCAGGACGAGCCGTGAAGGCGATCATCGCCGAGCTGGTCAACCACCAGCCGACCGGCCGGCAGTTCATCGTTGACCTCGCCACACGCACGGAGACACTCGCGCTGGTCGTCGAGCAGTTGCTGAGCGACCTCCAGGACCAGAACGAGGTGTCCTTCCGCCGCTACTTCAACAACAGCAGCGTGCTCGAATGGGTGGGCCCGATGCATAGGCGGCGCTTGGAGCAGCACTGACCCTTGCCGCGAAGACTGCCAGGCCCAGCAGTGTCGGCCCTACGTCCCGAGGCGGCAGGTGCTCCGGCTGCGAGCTCTTCATTCAGCTACGGAACGTCATGGGCCCCCAGCGTTGAAGGAGCTATACAGACCAGTCGAACAACGACTGCTACCAGTGTGGACCCCCAGTGCGTACCGGCGGCACGCGAGCAGCGACTCCGCCAGCTGCTCCTCACCCAGGCCCTGACGCGCGGCCGCAAGGTCGCCGCCCCAGGCCGGCAGCGTCGCCAGGTAGGCCCGCCACTCGGCCTGCACGGCCATCAGCGCGCGCTGCGCCTTGAGCAGCCGGTCCGGGTACGGATCACCGGGACGAAGCAGCCGGCTCCGACGTCCGCTCCGCCGGGGGTGACCCAGCGGTCCGATACCGCACTCGTCTCGCCACGATCGGGTGAACAACCCCACCGGCCGACCTCGATACAGAGTTGGCGGGCCATAGCCTGCTCCCCAACCGGTCCACAGCAGTGAGGAGTTCGCGCCCGTGCTCGTGTTCTGCCAGCCCAGGGAGACGGATGTTCGCCCCCCGCTGAGCGACGCCGGAATCGAGCCCTACCGGGCTCCGGACTGGGTCGCCGGCAAGGCCGTCACGGCCCGCTCCGGCTATGTCCTTGCTCCGGGGGACTGTGCCGGAGCGCTGCGCCTGTCCTACCAGGAACTGTCGTGCGCGGAAGAGATCGAAGCCGCATTCCACGACCGGATGCGAGAGGAACTCAACAGGTCCGGGTTGTTGGTGGCCGAACAGATCGACGCCAGCCGCGCCTGCAACGTCGGGGTGCGGGTCAAGGGCGTCCGGGAGCTGACGAGTGCGGACACCGCGCTGCTGCTCGCCGCCCGTACCGGCCACCTTCATCAGCAGGGGACCAGGTGGACCGGCGTTGATCCTGACGCCAAACTGCGCACACGGCTGGTCCCGGACCTGATCCTGACCGGGCTGGTCGAACGAGGACCGGACGGCTTCGCCGAATTGACCGCCGCCGGCGCGGCCGTGCTCATCCCGCCAGCCGATCTGGCGGGATGACAGCTGCTCCGGTGCATCTCCCTTGGTCCAGAGGAGGGGCGAATAGTCTTGCCGGCGAGCCGCCACCAGGGCCCGGGGGTCAGCCGATGGCGGGGTAGACCGAGAGCCTGGTGCCGTCGCCGTCAGGGCTCCCGACACTCATGTAGCTGTTGACGATGAACGGGGCGAGTGTCGGGGGGCTGGGCAGATCCTGGCCGGTGACGGCGTCCAGGGCCACCGGGCCCCTTGAGGTTGTGCCGTAGACGACGCCGTGCCAGGCCGTGGTCAAGCTGGGAGCGATCCGGGTCTTGGCGTCGTCAGGCAGGCGCCACAGGGTCTTCCCGCTGGCCGTGTCGAAGGCGAAGGCGAGATCCTTGTCCCCGCAGACGGTCACCGAGCGCTCGTCGTAGGAGCAGCCGAAAGGCGTGGAGCCGCCGCTGAAGTCGAAGAGCTGCTTGCCGGTCGTGCTGTCGATGATCCAGGCGTAGCTCTTGAAGCCGACGAAGCTGCGCCCCTGGAGGGCTACCCGGTTGGGGCCGGCCGGAGTGAGGGTCGTGTCCAGCAGGTCGTAGGTCTGCTCCGCGGTCCACGCGATGCTTCCGTCTGCGATCTTCAAGGCGGACACCTGGTGCTTGGTGTACTCCGGCGAGACGAAGCCGACGACCTGGTCGCCGGTCAGCTGGACGCCGGTGAAGCCCTTCTGGGTCCAGAGGACCTTCTTTGCGGCGAGGTCCACGGCCCAGACGAGGCCGTGGTCCGTATCCCCCCGGCGATGACCACCGTCGTGCCGTGGACCCCGAGCACCGTGAGGGACTTGATGCCGGCGTAATCCGCTGGGAGGTCGATCGGGACGGTCCAGCCGTCCGAGCCCTTGGATGTGGACAGGGCGACCAGCTCGACGCCGGTGTGGTCTACGGACGTGCCCTGGCCTGGGATGACCATGCGGAGCGCGGTGAGGACCACCCGCTTGTCGCCTGCCTGGGCGAGGACCGGCGGCGAGTGGAGGTTGCCGGGGTGCGTGGCGTTCGCGATGCCGACCGCGTCGTGCCGGTACAGGGCATCGGCCTCAAGACCGACGTTGTCGGCGATGTAGTACGTGGTCCCATCGAGGAGGACGTCGGTGGCACGGGTGTCCTGCGGCAGGGGCTTGGAGGCCTTGCCCTGGGAGAACAGGGTCGGCGGGTCGTACCCCTTGAGGGTCGGCGAGGGCGTCGGGGGGGGGGGCGCGGGCGGCGCCCCCCCCCCCCCCCCCCCCCCCCCCCCACCACCCCCCCCCACACCCCCCCCCGCGCGGCCCCACCACCCCACCACCCGCCCACCCCCCCCCACAA
>NZ_JBHWBZ010000041.1:66310-68604 GCF_042735475.1 Kitasatospora sp. NPDC059577
GGGCGCGGGGGCTGGGGGTGTCGGGGAGGCCCGAGCGACAGGGGGGGGCGGCGGGGGGGGGGGTGGGGGGCGGGGGGGGGGGGGGGGGGGCGCCCCCCCCGCCCCGCGCCCCCCCCCCCCGCCAACCGCCGTACCTCCACCACCTACTGCTGCCCCGCTGGTGCAGCCCGTCACCAGCACGGCGGCAGCAGCCGCAGCGAGATAGGCGGGTATTCTCCGCGTCGTCATGTGTGAACCCCCCTCATCCATCCTGCAGACATGGTCGCCCGGAGGACAAGTGATCACTCTAGCGGCTGGTTCGGACACAAGGGGTTCCGCCCTGGCATGGCGACGACGCGTCCAGCAAGAGGCCAGCCCGCCGCCCGGACCCCCGAGCGGGCAGGCGTGTCGGCCCCTCGCTGCCCCCGCGGGCGACCACGACCTTGATGTTCGGCACCCGGACCCGGCACCCGGCACCCGGACCCGGCAGCCAGCGGCAGGAGCAAGCGGGAGCCGAACGCGGCCACAAGTCTTCGCCATGCTCGCCCCCGACGAGCAGCGTCTCGCCAGCCCGCAGGCCTGGACCGGTTTGGAAGCCGAGATCGGCACCGGCCTGCCCGAGGACTGCAAGGCGGTCGTCGACGCCTACGCGCCGATGCAGATCAACGGGCGCCTTGGCTTTGTTCACGAGTTCGGGCTCTGGCTCAACTTCTGGATGCTGTTGGTGATCTTCAGCAGCTGTCGGTTTGGGTCCGGTCGATCGTCTGGCGGCAGAGGCGTGTGAAGCGGGTTGCGGGGCTGGTCCGGGTGTTGCCCGGCTGATGCTGGTGGAGGCGGATGAGATTGGTTCCGGCCGCCGTGAGCACGTGTTGGACGTGGGATTTCGCTGTGCCTCGGTAGCGGCAGTGGCGTAGGCCGTGGGCGTGCACGGTCTCGGAGACGGTGGCTTCGCAGCCGGACCTGAGGGAGTATCGCTCGCGCCAGGGCCTGGTCTGCTGGTCGCGTCGTGCCCGGTTCTGGATCTCCTGCAGAGGCTGGGGCAGGAGGAGGATGTGCCGGCCCTTGCCGTCGACGTTGCCGGTGCATTTCAAGCGGTCATCGCAGGCCCGGCAGGTGGCGCGGGGGAAGAGCACCGACATGCGCTCCTGGCCGTCGGAGAGTGTCGGCTTCCATGACGGGCTGGTCGCGCTGTTCGGGCAAGTCAACGTTCTTTCCTGCCAGTTGGGTATGAAGTCTTCCTTGTTGAACCCTGGGTGGGCGCGGGAGGTTGGGGCGAGGCGGACCGGGCCGACCAGGTCGATCCCGTGCTGGGTCTTGGCCCGGTGGATGGTGGCCGGGGTGACGTATCCGCCGTCGACCAGGTGCTCGCCGGGGCGAGACCGCGCGTTGCGAGATCGGCGTGGATCCTCTCCAGGGCGTCGATGTCCTGCTCGGGCGCCGGCGTGGTGGCGACGTGGACGATCACGTTGGGCAGGCCGTCGTCGCAGGTCTCAGTCTGGTGGTCCTTGTAGCCGACCCACTCGGCCTTGCCGGGCTTGTGGCTGAAGCGCGCCTGAGGATCGTGAGGAGAGACGATCTCCACCGACGACCAGGGGACACGTGCCGTCGCCGGATCCGGTCTGCCCTCGGCTGCCGCCCCCGAGGAAGTCGTCCGGCGGGCGGTATGGCGTCGGCTCTGCCTGTCACGGGCCTGCTTCGGCCCACGCCATCGTAGAGTGTCGTGCTCGTCGAACCAGTACTGTTGGACCCAGACCTGTCGCAGCACCTCCACCTGCGGCAGCCGCCGAAGCCTGGCTGGGGTGTCGGGAGCGGTGAGGGCCTGGAACAGCCGCATGCCGTCCTCGCCGACCCTGAGCGCGTACTGCTCTCGCTCCTTGGTCTCCCTGGGCAGCCGGTCGTAGCGCACCGGCCGGCCGTAACGTCGGGCCCACTCGTCGGCGACCAGGGCGGAGACCCATTCCTCGTCGGCGGCGGCCAGCTCCTCCAGGGCCGCGCGCAGGGTTTCCCCGACGAGCTCGATCCGGTCCAGGCGCCGAACTGCCGCCAGGACGTGCGTGGAGTCGGTCCGCTGCCGCCCGCGCCGCTTGACCAGCCCGGCCTCCGCCAGACGATCGACCATCACCGCCAGAAGCCGGTCCGCCCGATCGCCCTCGGCCATCCGGTCACGGAACCCACCGGCCCCGGCGACGATCCGGCCGGTCAGGACGGCGAGGGGCAGCGACGGGCGTGGGCGCCGGGGGCGCCGCGCCCCCCCCGAGCGCCCCCCGCCCGGTCGCCCACGGCGCGCGCGCCGGGCCCCGCCGGCCAGCGAGACG
>NZ_JBHWBZ010000041.1:68614-79980 GCF_042735475.1 Kitasatospora sp. NPDC059577
TCTGCTCGCGGTGGGGCAGCGAGTACCTCGGAGCCGGGAGCCAGGCCGGCTCCGAGGACGTCCACAGCCGGGTCCGCGACGGGCGGCCGGGCCGGCCCCGGAGACCATCGAGCAGGCCCTCGACCACACCCGGCACGACGAGCGCGCCGCCGACCCGTACGCCGACGCCGGAGACGAGGCCGCCTACCGGGCGCACCGGCCCCACCGACACCGCCCGCCGACTCGCCGACCCCGCCGCACAACCCCTCTGCACTGCCCCGGACTGTGCCGGCCCGCACACCCAGAACGGCGCCGACCACCAGGCCCTCCGCGACCTCACCCGCCACCTCGACCCCGCCACGCCGCGCCAGGTCATGAACCGGCTGGAGCGCACCCGCACTGCGGCACCGAGCCCGCCCCGTCCCGCCCGTCCCGTCGTGCGCCCCAGCCGGCTCTGACGGCGCGGCGCCCGTGCTCCGGACGCGCGGTTCACCGTGCTGGTCATCCGCCCGGCCCCCGGCGGCGCTGCGCCCTGCCGGGCTGCCGGTGGTGTCGGTGGTGGGTTCCAGGGTGCGGCGGGTGACGACGTCTGACGAGATGATGCCGCGTCAGTCCGCCCGTACCCACCGTGACCTTCAGGTATCCCTCCGCCTCGACGGGGTGGCCTCCCGAGGCTGCTTTTTGACATCGCGAGGGCGGTCTCCGCCGTCTGGACGTCACCGGGAACGGATAGCCTCCGGCGGGGGCGGGTGGCTGATAGGAGTGGACGTGGACATCGAGGAGATGCTGGGCCGGCTTGGTGCGGTGATCGGGCCGCCGCCGGAGGGGGTGGTCCCGGTGCCGTGGGAGCTCGGGCCCGGGGCGCTCGGTTTCCAGCTGCCCGCGGACTTCCGGGCGTTCGCGGACCGGTACGGGATGGTCAGCATCAGCGACGAGCTGCACATCTACACACCGTCGGCAGCGCCCGGTCCCGAGACCGGGCAGCCGCTCGGCTTCGAGGGATTCCAGTACTACACGACGGAGCCCTACGGGTACTGTGCCTGGCTGGCCGAGGCCTACCGGGACGGGGACTTCGACGAGTGCCCGTATCCGCTGTTCCCGGCCGAGGGCGGCCTGTTGAACTGGGGCAACAACTACAACTCCGACCATTTCTTCTGGCTGATGCGGGGCCCGGACCCGGACCGGTGGCCGGTTGCTGCCAAGTTCCACTCGATGCGGGAGTGGGACCTGTTCGAGGGCGGCTTCCTGGAGTTCCTGCTGGCAGCGGTGACGGAACAGTATCCGTACCACGGGGACGTTGTTCCCGGCGGGATGAAGCAGGTCGGTGACGGCCGTGCCTATCGCCCTTGGGGTGACTGGTCGAAGCACCTCCGAGAGTGAGCCCACCGACATGGTCAACGGCCGGATCGAGGCGCTGCCGGGGCTCTCGGACGGTTGGAGTATGGGGCGGAGGTGACTTCCTGCTCCGCTCATGGATGTGGTGCCGGCAAGAGGTCGCCCCTCTACACCGCCCTGGACCGCGCCGGCCTCTACCTCCTGAGCGACCGCGACCACCAGGCCGTCCGCGACCTCACCCGACACCTCGACCCCGCCACGCTAAGCCAGGTCATGACCTGGCTGGAGCGCACCCGCACCGCAGCCCTCGCACGGCGCGGAACCGAGCAGCACGCCCTGTCAACGCTCTCGCAGATTTGACCCCGCACCAGTCCCGCAGAATTGACCCCCTGGGGTCGGTTCGGGCCTGTCCGCCGGCCTGTGCACGAGATGACGGTCACCTGCCCGATACTGTCCGGCGTGGACTTCACCTCTGGAGGGACGGACGGCCCGCGTCTTGACGCCGCTGCCGTGGCTCAGCTTGATGTCGGCAGCAACGTCTGGGGATCTTTGACCGGGACAGCCAGCGCCCAAAACGCGGCTGAGCTGTTCTTCCGCGCCGGCTGGCGGGTCCGGCGATCGAGCTGGACCGAGTTCCAGGTCGAGAACGAGTCCGCGGACCTTGAGCTGACTCCGCTCGAACCCGTCGTGTTCAGCGGGTTCGTGGATCCCGATCGCATCACTGACCTGCTGGGGGCCTTGAACGGGATGGGCTTGACCTTCAGCGTCGAGTTCGAAGACCGTGAAGGGCGAGAGCACATCTTTCGCTCGGCCGACCAGGGCGGCTGACAGGCTCAGTCGCGGTGGGCTCGGTTCTCCTGCGCCAGGAGCTCGCGTCGCTGACGGGTCCGGTAGGAGTCGCCGGTCAGGGTGAGAACCTCGGCATGGTGGACCAGGCGGTCGATCATCGCGGCCGCGACGACGTCGTCCGAGAAGGTCTCTCCCCACCGCCCAAAGGGCAGATTCGAGGTCACCATCACCGAGCCCTGTTCATAGCGCGACGCGATGAGCTGGAAGAACAGGTTCGCCGCGTCCTGGTCGAACGGGATGTAGCCGACCTCGTCGATAATGATCAACTTGTAGCGGCGGATCTTCTTCAGCTCCGCCTCCAGCCGACCTGCCTGGTGGGCCGCTGCGAGCCGGGCGATCCAGTTGCTGGCCGTGTCGAACAGGACCGAGTAGCCGGCGTGGGCAGCCTTGACGCCGAGGCCGATGGCCAGGTGCGTCTTCCCGATCCCGGGCGGCCCGAGCAGGATCACGTTGTCCGCCTTCGCGACGAACGTGCCCGTGGCCAGGTGCGCGAGGACGTCGCGGCGAAGGGAGGGCAGGTGGTCGAGGTTGAAGTCCTCCAGCGTCTTGACCTGCGGGAAGTGGGCGGTTCGGATCCGCATCGTGGTGCCCTTGCTCTCCCGGTCGGCGACCTGCCGCTGCAGCAGTGCGGCCAGGTACTCCTCGTGGGACCAGTTCTGGTCGCGGGCCTGGTCGGCCAGCTCCTCCCAGAAGGCGCCGATGGTGGGCATCTTCAGCACCCGGGTCAGGTAGGACAGCATGGACGGCATCCCGTCCTTCGGCGAGCCTGAAGCGGCGGCCGGCTTGGACTTCGTGGCTGTGGTCACGGATCACTTCGCTTTCGTGGACGGCGGGTTGAAATCGACGCCGAAGAGCGCGTCGTAGTCGGGCAGGGCCCGCAGTGCGACGGTGTGGCCGTCGGTGTGCTGGCGGACGACTGCCTGACGGCGGTGGCGGTCCGTCGCGAGGGCCTCGCGCATCTTCGCGGCGGTCGTCGCGTGGACGGGGTCAGTGATGACCTGCTGTTTCGCCCAAGACCGCTCGTGTCGGGCGACGATCTTGCCGTCGCAGAACACGGTCACGGTGTCCGGGGAGGCGGTGACGTCGACGAAGCGGCCGATGACCTGCGGGTCCACCGAGTAGTCGACCGTGTCGACGCGGACGTAGTAATCCCGGCCGAGCCGGATCCGCTGGCTCAGCCCGATCGGCGGCGTCACCGGCGGCAGCGGGATCATCGCCTGGTAGTCGGCCTCCAGCATGTCGACCGGGCGGCCCTGGATCGCCCGGACGGTGCGGGAGTTCGCCCTGACCAGCCACTCGTGCAGCTGCTGGTTGAAGTCCTGCGGCGAGGCGAACATGCGGCCGGGCAGGAACGACGTCTCCAGGTACTGGTTGTTGCGCTCGACCATCCCCTTGAACTCCGGATCCCGGGGCGGGGCGAGCTTGATTCTCGTGGCCAGGGTGCCGGCGAACGCGGCGGCTGGGGCGGTGACCTTCCCGGTGCCCCCGATCGCGGCCTCCCGGTCCCAGACCAGCGTCTTCGGCACTCGGCCGATGCCGTGGATCAGCGACCACATGCCCGACAGGATGTCGCCGCCCTGCCGGGACGGGATCATCACCGCGGACAGGAACCGCGAGAACCCCAGCGTCATCACCAAGACCGGTAGGATCCCCTGCTGACCAGCTCCCACCTGCACTTTCGTCTCCGGGAACCACAGATCGCACTGCGCGATCCGGCCCGGCTCGTAGACCACCCGGTCAACCGGATCGATCCCAACGTACTCCGGCCGGATCAGCGCGAGCCGCTTCCGCAGCGGCGGCAGCGAGTACGGCCAGCCAATACGCTCGGCGATCACCGGCGCCGGCATCCGCGGCCATTCCTGCAGCAGGGCCCGCATCTGCGGCTCGTAGGCATCCGCGACCTGGCCCCGCGGAGCCCGCTCGAACTTCGGCGGGCGGTCGGAGTTCAACGCGGCCCGGACGGTGTTCCGAGCCACCCCCAGCCGCCGCGCGATCTCCTTGATGGGCACACCCTCCGCTCGATGCAGACGGCGTATCTCTGCCCAGTCCTCCACCTTCAGCACCCTCCAAGAATGATCAAGGGGGTCAATAGTGCGAGAGCGCTACGGGGTTAGTTTTGCGGGAGCATCAACACAAGCGAGTCGGCAGTGTCTGGAGCAACGGCTGGGTCTACGACGCCCGGGACAAAATGATCGGCAGTGTCTGGAGCGGCGGCGCCGTCTACGACCTCCAGGACCGGCAGGTCGGCAGGGTCATGAGCAACGGTTGGGTCTACGACGCCCGGGACAAACAGATCGGCAGCGTCCGAAGCACAGGGAACACCGACCGCGAAACGAGGAATCACGGAGGCGCAGCCCTGCTGTTGCGACTGCTGCGCTGAGACCAGCGACGCCGTAGGCGACACCCTCCCAGCCAGCCGCTGAGGGGTCGCCCGGTCCGGCGGCCCCCACCCCGTGCCGTGCCCCGGCCCCGGAACCCCGCGCCAGGCCTCGGGGCCGTGGGTCCCCGCCCCGGCCCGGTGCTGCGCCCCGGTCGGTTCGGTATCCCGCTGCCGTCCTGGTCGTCGTCTCGGAGGTGTTGTCGCGTTCTGCGTTGCGCGGGTTGCCGAGCGCCATACTGCACGTCGTGGATCGCGAAAACCTGATTGCCGCCCTTGAACGACATGAGACCGATGCCGCCGGCCATGCCGCACTGGCCCTGCGCGCTGGGGCTTCGTTCCGGGTGTGGGCAGAATCGCCGGTGCCGGCCAGCCGGCTTTTCCACATCTGGGCATGGCGGGCCCGGTGCATGGCGGAGGACAACATCGTCACCTGCAAGGACTTTGAACAGGGGCTGCCGGACCTTCGGCGTGCGGGTGAGACCCCAGTCGCCATGGCGCGAGTGGATATCACCGAAGACTCGCGCCTCGTCTTCCTGGCCGCCGATCTGAGCTCATGCGTTGCCGTGCTGTAGCACTACGAGGCCGCTGACAGGGGTCCGCGCTGACCGTCCCCGCAGTTCTGTCCGCCAGTGGATGATCCGGGAGCGACAGCCTTCCGGGACAGCGGGACGGCCCGCCCGCGCTGCTGCCGTCGCCCTGGTCGTCCTGGCTGTTGTGGCGGCGCCCGGGCCAGGGGCTGCGCCCCACCGTGGACCCCTGCCAGGCGCCGTAGGCGTCCCCTGCCGAGGGGTGTGGCGGCCGTTTTGAGGGGCCCCACACCCCGGCCCTGCCTCTTCCTGCCCCGGACTGGCCCCCGGACCGCCTCCCCCTGGCCCCGCGGAGCCGCCGTTCTCGCTGCGCCGTACCCCGGGGCCGTCAGGCCCCGCCCCCGCCCCAGTGGAGCCGCAGGCGACGCCGTCGTCGGCGTCGTGGTCGCCGAAGGCGCCCCAGTCGTCATCGGCACAGTAACCACAGTCGGCTCCGGCATCGTCGCTGGCACCGACGCCCTGATCGATCTCCTCACTGAGCCCAAGCCGATTCCCGGCCCACGCCCCGGCGATCCGGGGGGCGAAGACAAGCGTCGGGACGGCGACTGCCGTCGCGGCGGTGAGGGCTGGGTCGACTACGGTACGCCCGATGCTGCCAACGGGAATCGGGCGACGCAGATGACTGCATGCCTTGACGAGGACTACCTCGCGGCGAACAAGGGCAGTGGCACCGTGCAGGACACCCGCCCGACCAGAACACCATCTACGAAGCCACCCCTGCGACCGCCTTGTTCGTCGCGGCGCTCCTCGCCCGCCGCACGACACAGCACGGCATGGAGGCGAACGGTGTGTGCGTGCTGCTACTGGCATGGCTCGCCGGGGTTGCCACCGACTCCGACGATGCCTGCGTCGCAGCCGGCAACCGCTACTTCGACGGGAACTACCTGGACGGCTACCCGGCCATGGTCGCCATGCGTGCTCTGCGACCAGCGCTCTACCGTGCCGTCTCACCGTTCCTCGACAACGCCGACCCAGCCGTCCGCGACACCGCGCTGGCCGCGGCCCTGGCCTTCGCAGAACACCCCGCCCTGGCCCACACCGAGACAACCTCATCCACCACGCCCGCCAGCTCCTCCTCACCAACGACACGCAGTGGCGCCGCCAACAGGCCCTCGACGCCCTGCGCGCCTGGGGACACGACACCACCGGCCTGACCCGCCCCGGCGACGACGACCGAAGCCCTTACACCAGCGACTCCCTCTGGCCCGACGGAGACTTCGCCACCCCACCCTTCTGACAGCCGGCAGCATCGACCCGGGGCCAGAGACAACCGAGCCGCCACGAACACCACTGCCACCTCCAGCCAACCCCACCAAACCATCCCCGACCCGCCAGACGGCCCGCTACGCCCACTCCACGCCGTGTTCGGCGAGCTGCTGTCCATGGGCGTTTTTCCTGATCAGGGTGGGGTGATGTGAGCTGGGCTGATCAGTTTCGTGTGCCGGTCGTTTCTGGGCCGCTATTCCGACTATTGGCAGTGCTGAGCAGGCCTGGTCAGGTTGTTTGGGCGGTGGTCAGGTTCGCTGATCGTTGGTAGGTCGGGGACGGTTTGGCTCGCCTACCAGCGGCTCGCTGCTGGTGGCGGCCCGTGCTGACCACGACCTCCACCATGGGCGGTGGCTCGGCGAGCCACCGCACCCCGCTGCTCCTGGTCCTCCTCGGTCGTTGGCAGGAGACGTCTGGAGATGGCTTCGGCGAGCGGGCTGGCCTGTACTGGCGTGTGCCGGGGTGTCCGGCAGGCGCATCAGCGTCGGGCAGTGGTTGTCAGAGCCAGCCCTTGTGGGCGGCCTTGATGCCGGCCTCGAAGCGGCTGCTGGCGCTGAGACGCTCCATGATCGAGGCCATCAGGCGGTTGATGGTACGAGAGGAGACGCCGAGCCGCTGGCCGGCGGTGTCGTCGGTGAGGCCGGAGCCCAGCAGACGCAGCAGCTTGCGCTCGGTGTCGCTCAACCCGGTCGCAGGGTCTTCGGCACGGGCCGCGCCGAGCGGGACGGCGGTCTCCCAGGCCTGGTCGAACAGTTCGCACAGGGCTCCCACCAGACCCGGCTCGGTGACGTGCAGCGCGCCCTTGCGGGTGTCGACGGGGTCGATCGGGACGAGGGCCTGGGTGCGGTCGACGATGACCAGGCGCTGCGGGATCACCGGGGCGGTGCGGATCTCGCCACCGTGGTCGAGCATCCAGTTGGCGTGGGTGACGGTGTACGGGACGTTGCGGACGGCGTCCTGGTAGAGGCTCTTGATCATGATGCCGCGGGCCAGCGCCTCGGCGTTGGTGGCCCGGGCGGCGTCCAGGTCCTCGGGGCGGTGGCCGGTGCCGGGGTGGACGCCGAGGCACTCGGTCTGCGCCCAGTGGCCCAACTCCTCCAGCCGGGCCTGGATGGCGTCCATGCCCAGCAGGCGTTCGCCGTGGGTGGCCCGGGTCTCGGCGCGGTCGGCGACCAGCCGGGTCACGGCAGCCCGGGAGGCGGCGAGCCTGGCCTGGCGGGCGGCCAGTTCGGCCTCCTGGCGTGCCAGCATGTCCGCGAGGCCGACTTCGGGGCTGACCGCGCGCATCTGCCCGGGGTGTTCGCTGGAAGCGCGCACCAGCAGCAGGGCGGCGAGTTCGTCGAGGCAGCCGTGCACCTGGCCGGCGGTGAGGTCCAAGTCGGCGGCGAGCGCGGCGACCCCGACGCCGGGCCGGTCGAGCATGGCCTGGTAGACGGCTGCGGCGGCGCCGGACAGCCCCAATGTTTCGAGCATCATGGTGTTGTCCCCCGTGAAGACGCGTTGCGCTTCGGCAGCCGCGGCCCATGATGACAGCCCCTTTACACCTCCTTCAAGATCCAATATGCGGTACTCCGTTACCGGACAAGGTAATTGAGCGTCCTGTCCGTAAGGCCAGGGATGGGGCTGATGCGCCGCTCTGCCGCGGGACGAATCGGGCCGGAACGGACCGCCCCGGCTCCGGCCTCGTGTCGGGATCCCGCCTGGCGCCTTGGCGACAGCCCGAAGCCCTACCGGTGCCACCACCGGGCCGCGAAGCTTGAGACATCGCCACCGGGGAGCATCCGGAGCGGCGAACGGACCGAGCGCCACCGCGGAGCGCCGAACCGGCCCAGGCACCGTCCCATCGCCACGTATAGGACAACGACCATGACCCGTCTGCCCGTTGCCGTCGCCACCGCGGTCGCCGCCCTCGCCGCCCTCGCCGTCACCCTGCTGCCCACGGCCGCCACCACCCTCGCCGACCCGACCCGCGCCACCCCCGCCACGATCTCCGTGCCGTTGGACGCCAACGAATTCCAGTGGGGCTGACCCGGCGGTGGACCTCGTCTACACCAGCCTGCACCGCCGCCCCGGCACCCCCAGGGCCCCGGCGACCGAGGCCGTCGAAACCCTCGACATCCTGTGGGCCCACACCACACCCGAGGACGGCCTGGAACACGCCAGCGCCCGCACCGAACCCGGCCGTCTCGACCTGCTCCTCTTCCTCCTCCCGCCCGAGAGCCCCGGTGCCCCGGACGCCACCGACCGCGCCGCGGCCCTGGTCGCCCGCAGCTACCGCAACTCCCCGGCACTGACACTGCGCTACCTCCCGCCGGCCTCCGCGCCGAGCGTCTCCGGCCGCTGACAACCCGCGCCCGGCCCCGCCGACCGCTGTTCCGACAGGCAGCCGTCCGCCCCCGTCATCCGCACGCACCGATGTTCGCCGTGCACCCCACACACTCCGACCTGAGGAACAGCCATGCCCCGGATCACCCGCCTCACCGCCGCCGCCGCGCTCAGCGCCCTCCTGCTCGCAGGTACCGCCTCCGGACCGGCCTTCGCCGCCACCACCCAGGGCAACGCGGCCGCCACCATCGCCGCGGCCAACATCGGGAAGGGGCCGTGCAGCACCAACAACGCCGGCGGCACCGGCTTCCTCGGCAGTTGCACTGGCGAGGAGTGGTGCGCCGACTTCGCGAAATGGACCTGGAACCAGGCCGGCGTCACCGACACCGGTGTCATCACCGCCGCCGCCTACACCTTCGCCAAGTACGGCACCGCCCACAACACCTTTCACTGGGTCAGCGACAGCAGCTACACCCCCCAGCCCGGCGACGCCGTGATCTGGGCCGGCAACGGCCGGAGCCTGCCCAGTGACCCGAACAACCTCGGCTTCGACGACGTCCAGCACGTCAGCCTGGTCCAGAGCGCGAGTTCCCGGACGAACATCACCACCATCGGCGGCAACGAGGGCAACAGTGTCCAGCAGAAGCCCGGCGTCAACCCGACCGTCAACCAGGACTGGGGCCAGAAGGTCATCGGCTACATCAGCCCCGTCGGCTCCCCGATCGTCCCTCCGCCCACGATGCCGCGGAGCAGTTCGTCGGGCCTTTCGGCGAAGTCCGACGGTGGCTACACCGCGGCCTGGAAGGGCAGTGACGGGAAGCTGTGGATCGGCACCGGCAGCGGGACGAACATGGCCCAGCCAGCCGCGCCCTGGCTCCTCGGTGTCGCCCAGGGCTCGAAGCCGTCCATCGCCACGCTGAGCGACGGCAGCTGGGTCACCGCGTGGGCCGGCGACGACGGGAAGCTGTGGATCGGCACCGGGATCGGCACGAACATGGCCAAGCCCGCCGAGCCGTGGCTGCTCGGCGTCTTCCCCGGCACCAGCCCGTCGATCACCGCCCTGTCGACCGGCGGTTGGGAGGTCGCCTGGAAGGGCGGCGACGGGAGGCTGTGGCTCGCCACCGGCAGCGGCACGAACATGAACCAGCCCGCCGAGCCGTGGCTGCTCGGTGTCGCCGACACGACCAGCCCGTCGCTGGCGGCGCTGCCCAACGGTGGTTACGAGGTCGCGTGGAAGGGCGGCGACGGGAGGCTGTGGGTTGCGACGGGCAGTGGCACGAACATGAACCAGCCGGCCGAGCCGTGGCTGCTCGGCGTCGACACCAACGGCAGTTCCTCCAGCCCGTCGCTCGTGACGCTGCCCAACGGTGGTTACGAGGTCGCGTGGAAGGGCGGCGACGGGAGGCTGTGGCTCGCCACCGGCAGCGGCACGAACATGAACCAGCCCGCCGAGCCGTGGCTCCTCGGCGTGGCGTAACCACCTCACACAGGATCAGACAGCGTCCTGCGGCTCCCGAGAGGAGATCCGCAGGACGCTGCTCTTGTCCGCACCACGGTTCCCCCGGCGCCTGGCCACAGCTGGCCCTGCGGCCGGACGCGGACGTAACCGCACCCGGTGACCACCCACCGCAACGAGACACCGCCGAGGCCGTTAGCCTGTTGCGGGGACGCACCAATGTCGAGGGAGGGGCGACCATTTGGGGACCACACTGCAGCAGCAGCTCGACGACCTTCTGGACCGTGCGCTGCCCGACCAGAACCCGGGCCCATGCCCGGCCGATGCCACCCCACAGGCACGCTATGAACACCTGGAGGCCACCAGGCTGCACCTGAGCCAGACCCTGGCCGCCGACCTGGCCCTGACCATGCGCATGGCCGATGATCTCCTGCCACTGCTCGCCCTCGACGACAACCTCACCAGCCAGCTCGCCTTTCCCCTGATAGCGGCACTCGGACGCCGCCCGGTCCTGACCCACCTCATCGACCACGCCCGCACCGGCAGCTGGCCGACCCGCGCAGGCGCCTGCTCGGCCGCCTACTGGGTCAGCGTGTGGCGCCCGACCACCCGGCGCGACGAGATCATCGCCACCGCGCGCAGCGGCACTCTGCCCGTCGAACAAGCCCGCACCCTTCTACTCCAGGACCAGCAGCACCCCAACGACCACATCAGCGACCTGTGGCCCCACCTCTGGAAGGCAGCAGCCGAGACCTTCGTGCACTGCCAGGACGACGAGCTGCGCCAGCGGCTCCAGACTGCCTTTCCGCTGGACGCGGACCGCTACCCGCCCGAACACAGTCCGCTGCTGGGCCAAGCCCGTCTGATCGCCGAGGACAGGTCCCACCTCTTCGACCGCCTGCTGACGCACCGCACCGGCTACGGCATCGCCATCTGATCCGCGCTGACAGCTCACTTCCAGAGCAAACCCGCAAGGCGAGGCCATGAGCGCTGCGGGTCAGGGCGGACGAGTCGCTACCGTGGCGCCGACCTCGGACACCGGAGCGGGCCCGGGTCCGGGGCCGGTCCTACAAGGCCACCCCAAGGGCCTCCAGCTGCCCGAGCTGCTCGGCCGACAGTTTGTCCCGGCGGGCCTTCTGGTTGTTCAGCCAGGTGCCCAGGGACAGCCCCTCATCGGTCTTGTGGGTGC
>NZ_JBHWBZ010000042.1:0-11589 GCF_042735475.1 Kitasatospora sp. NPDC059577
AGTACGTCCAGTACGAGGACGCTCCGGCGGCACGCCCAGCCGGGCGCCCAACGCCGCGCGCTGATGCGACGCGAATTGTCAGACAAGCCCTAGCGCCGTCCCCAGCGGGAGCGCGGCGCCGCGGGCGGGGTGGTCGGCAGGCCGGCCGCGCGGAGGGCGGCGAGGGTGGTGCGGTGGCGGGGGCCGTCGGCGAGCAGCGCGCCCAGCAGCTGCCCGTACAGGTCCCGGCTGCCGGCACCGTCCAACGCGGCTGCCAGGCGCACGAGTTCGACGGGCGGTCGGAGCGCCGCCAGCGCGTGCAGCAGGTCGGTGGCGAGCGCGGGCGGCAGCTCGGTGGCGAGCGAGGCGAGGTCGGCGGTGGGGCGGCCGACGGCCTGGCGCAGCAGGGTCCGGACGTCGCCGAGCCGGCCGTGCTGCTGGAGGCAGGCGGCGAGGGAGGTCAGTTCGGGCGTCGGTGCCGAGCCCCACTCCCACAGGAGCGTCGCGCTGTCGGCGTTCTGCCCGGCCCGCTCCAGTGCCGAGAGCAGCCCGGGGACGGAGGCGGCGGGGTA
The DNA here is from genome assembly GCF_042735475.1 of Kitasatospora sp. NPDC059577. Taxonomy (NCBI): domain Bacteria; kingdom Bacillati; phylum Actinomycetota; class Actinomycetes; order Kitasatosporales; family Streptomycetaceae; genus Kitasatospora; species Kitasatospora sp. NPDC059577. The sequence goes on from NZ_JBHWBZ010000042.1 coordinate 552, forward strand.
GGCCCAGAAGGCGTGGAACAGCGCGGCGGCCTCCTCGGCCAGGCCCAGTTCGCGCAGCTCCGCCAGGACGGCGACGGCGTGTTCGGGCGTGGATCGCGCGGCGCCGCGGGCGAGGTCGAGGGAGGCGCCGGTCGGGCCGTACCGGGCGAGCATGCCGACCAGCAGCGCGGCGTCGGCGGCGTCGAGGCGGGTGGCGGCCTGGTCGAGCAGCTCCGCGGCCTCGGTGAGGGCGCCGGTGCGGTGGAGGGTGGTGATCCGCTCGGTGAGGGCGCCGATATCGGGGCGGGCGGGGGGCGGCGGGGCCTTCGGGGCCGCGGGTTCCGATTCGGGCCCGGGATCCGGAGGTTGCCGGCGGTACTGCGGTGGTTCCTGGTCCTGTTCCTGCTGCTGCCGGTGTCTGAGCCGGGTCTCCAACGCCTCCAGCTGGTCGCTGAGTTGGAGACACCGGGCGCCCAGCCCCTCGCGGAGGGTGCGGGCCTGGGCGAGCTGCCGCAGCAGGTCGCCGTCCGGCCGCTGCCGCCCCGGGCTGGCCCGGATCGCCTCGTTCAGTCGCCGTTCACGCTGGCTCGCGTAGCGGCTCGCGCGGAGTAACTCGTCCAGCTCTGCGCGGAGTTCGGCGGCTTGTTGCTCGCCCTCCAGCTGCTGGCCTGCGGATTGTGCCGTCGGCCGCATGCGCATGATCGCCCCAACCTGTCCATCCAGACCCTGACTGCAGGACATCCTGACGTCGGTATGTGGCTGGGGAGTTAAGAGCGCACGACCAGTCGTGCCCGAGTGGTGTCAAGGAGCGCGCAGACGGCGGTCGCGGCAAGAAGTGCGCCGGTCGCGCTCCGCAGCAGGGTCGCCTCGTAGTAGGGCCCCGGGAGGAGGACGGCGACGACGCAACCGACCGCCGCGGCGGCGACGGCGGGAAGCAGGAGGCGCACGGTGTCCCGCCGGGCGGCCGCGCCGATCACCACCAGGCCCGCCAGTGCGGCGAGTCGGGGCGTGGCGAAGGTCTGCGCGTAGCGGATCGCCAGGGCGGGCACGAGGAAGAGCGCCAGCGCCCGGCCGATGGTCGCCGCGAGCGTGGCGACGTACGGGCCGGTCGGTGAGGTCGCGGAGCGTCGGAACAGGCGGGTCGCGGTGAGGACCGCCGCCGCGGCCGCGGCGGGGAGGAGGTGGGCGCCGAGCCGGGCCAGGTTGTAGAGCAGCGCGGTGTCGTACAGCACCAGCATCAACTGGCCGTACGCCCACAGGTCGAGCGCGAAGAGGAACGGATTGCGGGGAGGGCTCCCGACCGCGGGTTCGCGCCGGGCCAGCCGGTCGATCAGCGGCGGCGTGACGACGGCCGAGAGCACGCGCAGCACCAGGTCGTCCACGGTGTACGGGTTCCGCAGGTCCCACTCGATCGCGCAGAACGCCACCGTGTACGAGACGGCGGCGAGCGGCACCAGCGGCGAACGGGCCAGCCGGACGTACAGGTCGCGGTCCAGCCGCCGGACGACGGAGACGAACGCCAGCAGGACCAGCGGCAGTTCGAGGAAGGCCTGCACCCGTAGGACGGAGGGCGCCAGCAGCTCGGGTGCGGGGAAGCGGGCGGCGAGGGAGTCGAGGCGGGGGACGTCGAACCAGCCCGGCGGCAGGTAGCGGGCGATGAAGGAGGCGTCCCCGCCGTGCACCCGGTTCACGTAGACGGCGACCAGGACCTGGTTGACGAAGACGAGCGCGACGACGGCGGCGAGGGCCGCCTCCGGGCCGATCCGGCCCGTGCGGCCCGTGCGGCCCGTTCGGCCTGAACAGCCCGTGCGGCCGGTGCGGCTCGGCGGCCGGGGCCCGGCCCGCAGCACCCCCGGCACCAGGACCAGGGAGGCGGCGGCCGAGACCACCACCGTCCCGTTCAGCAGCGGCGCGACCGTGCTCACGCGGCCAGCCGCGCCCGCGCCTCCATCAGCGCGAAGCCCAGCAGGTTCAGCCCGCGCCACTCGTCGGGCCGCTGCGCCCGGATGTCGTCCGCCGCGAGCCCGATGCCCCAGATCCGGTCCACCGGGCTGGCCTCGACCAGCACCCGCCTGCCGGTGCCCAGCAGGTACGTGCGCAGCGTCTCGTCCTGTCCGAACTTCGCGACGTTGCCCGCCACGACCAGCTCGAAGCGGCCGGCCACCCAGGTCTCGTCGTCGAAGCCCTCGACCAGTCGGCCCAGCTTCTTCGCCTCGGCGGGCGTCCGGGCCGCCAGGATCTGCCGCTCGACGGCCTCGTCCCCGAACATCCGGGCCTTGCCGGCCATCATCCAGTGCTCGGCGGACGCGTACGTCACCCCGTCGACGGTGAACTCGCCGGGCCACCACTGGCTCAGGCACTCCTGCCGGGTGCCGCCACCGCCGTTGCGGGCGGTGTGCCCCCAGAACATCACCCACTTCGGGTGCACCCCGCCGGCCGTCAGCGCGGCCAGCTCCTCGCGGCTCCGGACGGCGGCGGGGTCCCCCACGTGCATCTCGCTCATATCGTCATAGTGACACAAAGGGGTGGGGGGTAGCGACCCGGTTGCGGCGCACCACCTCGGGGGCACGCCCGCCCGCCGAGGGTGGTGCGCCCGTACGCCGAGGGTGGTGCGCCGGCACGCCTGGGGTGGCGCACCCGTACGCCGATGCCGTCAGCCCGCCGCGGCCAGCTCCAGGAAGCGCAGCCCGACCTCCGTCACCTCGTCCGCCGTCCATTCCCGCGCCGGTCCGGCGAGGCGGACCTCGGCCATGGCGAGGCCGGGGGCGGCGTCCGACCAGTGCGGGACGAACCAGATGCCCTCCTGCTCGGCGAGCGCGAGGTGCGCGGCGTTGAGGGCCCTCGCCGGGTGCGGGAGCCAGAGCTGGAAGTCGTGGGTCGGCGGGACGTCCGGGTACACGCGGGCTCCCGGGAGTGCGGCCAGGGCCGGGACGAGGGTCGCGGCGTGGCGGGTGTGGCCGGCGACGCGTGGGAGGACGGTGTCCAGGCCGTCGAGGGCGGCGAGGGCGGCCGGCCACTGCTGGGAGAGTTGGCCGCCGTAGCGGTGGCGCCAGGTGCGGGCGTGGGCGGTGAGAGCGGCGTCCCCGGCGAGCGCCGCTCCGCTGATGCCGCCGAGGTCCTTGTAGTAGGAGACGTAGACGCTGTCGGCGAGGGCGGCGATCTCGTCCAGTGGCCTGCCGAAGTGGACCGTGGTGTTCCAGAGGCGCGCGCCGTCGAAGTGCACCCGGGCGCCGGTCCCGCGGGCCGCCGCGACGAGTTCGGTCAGTTCGTCCCAGGTGGGGAGGAGGAACCCCGGGTCGCGCAGCGGGAGTTCGACGGTCAGGGTGCCGAAGGGTTCGCCGAGCGCGGCGAGTTCCTCCGGCGTGGGCTGGCGCAGCTCGGTGGTGGGCCAGAGGCCGCGCAGACCGGTGAGCTGGGTGTAGGCGTGGCGTTCGTGCCGCTCGATGTGGCTGAGCGGGTGGAGGACGACGGCCGGATTGCCGGTGCGTTCGGCGTGGTGGCGGAGCGCGACCTGCTGGGCCATGGTCCCGGTGGGGAAGAAGACCGCGTCCTCCTTGCCCAGCAGCGCCGCGGTCCGCTCCTCCAGCTCGCGCACCGGGCCGTCGCTGCCGTAGAAGTCGGGGAGGACGTCCAGGCCGTCCAGGGCGGCGAGCCGGGCGAGGCGCTCGCGGATGCTGAGGGCGCGGTCGCCGGAGAGGAACCGCTTGCAGGACATGCGGGCCGCGCGCCGCCGGTGGAGCTCGCTCTGGTCATCGGTCATCCGGTGATTGTCGGACCGGTGGCAGGAGCGGACCAACTGCTTTTCCCGCAGGTCGTCGGCGCCGGACCGTCGTGGCCCCGTCCGCCTGCTCGCCGGCCCCGCCGACGGCGGGCTCCGCGCCTCCGACGAGTCCTTCGAGGCCGGCTGGTTCACGCCTGCCGTGACCGGCGACCTCCCGACGGTCCCGGGCAGCCGCAGGCGCCTCGCCGACCGGCGCAGCGGCGGCATCCCCTCGTCGGTTTTCAGGTCACCGGTCGGCGGTGAGCTTGCCGGCGACGCCCCAGTTCTCGGCCTGGTACTCCTGGATCCAGACGTACACGCTCTCGGCGGGGACCTCCAGTGCCTCCATGAAGGCCTCGGTGACCTTCCGGACCAGCTCGCGCTTCTGCTCGACGTCGCGCGGGCCCTGCTGGATGGTGACGATGGGCATCTTCGGCTCCTGATCGGGTGTTCCGTGCCGGGCATTCCTGCCGGGCCTCGTCGCCGGGTGCTCCGGCTGGGAACAGTCCATCCGATCGGGCCGCCCGCACCCAGACCCGATTCGCTCCGGCAGCGATCACGAATCCTGATCGTCGCAGCTCGGGGGCGTCTGTCGGCAGGCTTCCAGGAGCAGCCGGGGGAGCGGGGCGGAGCGCCGCACGGCGAGCGAGGTCGGCAGGGCAAGCGGGGTGCGGCAGGGGCGGAAGGCGACCCGGTGGGCGTTGGTCATCCGGGCGTTGGCGGCGTAGACCACCGTCCACATCGGGGTGCCGGTGCCGATCGACGCCAGGGTGTCCTGCAGGCTGCCGTGGACCGGGCCGAGGACCGGGGCGAAGCCGGCCCGCGCACAGGCGTCCGTCACCAGGTCCACCAGCGCCGGGTGGTTGCGGTGTTCGGTCAGCCGCAGCGGCAGGTCGGCGAGGTCGGCGAGGTCGACCTCGGGCCGGTCGGCGAGGGGGTGCCGGGCGGGGAGCGCGAGCACCAACTCGTCCTGCCAGACGGGCAGGAAGCGGAGGTCGGTGCTGCTCCCGGGGACGGCCCCGCGCACGAAGGCGGCGTCGAGGCGGCCGTCGGCCAGTCGGGCGAGCCGGTCCCGCACCGGGGCGGAGTGGAGTTCGACGTGGACGTCGGGGGCCCGGCGTTGGTAGGTGTCCAGGATCAGGTCGAGCCGGTCGCCGAGTCCGGTGACCGTACCGAGTCGGAGCACGGCGGGTGCGGCCAGGTCGGCGGCGAGGGCGCGGGCGGCGCCCTCGGCGGTCAGGACGTTCCTGGCGGCGGGAAGGAAACGCTCGCCGGCCGCGGTCAGCCGGACGTGCCGGGGCGAGCGGTCGAACAGCTCGACCTTCAACTCCCTTTCCAGACGCCGGACCTGCTGGCTGACGGCGGGCTGGCCGAGCAGCAGCTTCTCGGCGGCCCGGCCGAAGTGCAGTTCCTCGGCCACGGCGACGAAGCAGCGCAGCTGCCGTAGCTCCATGCGGCCCCCCTGCTCGATGTGCCGACGGGCCCATGGTCGCAGGCCCGGAGGCGGTCCCCGCTGCCGGGCTGGGCGGACTGGCGGGCGTGGGCCGCCGGGCGGTGGCCGTCGTTCGCCCGACGGCCTCGGTCCGCAGCCTGCGGCCTTCGGTGGTCGGGTCAGGGCCGGGCCGCGAGCAGCTCCGTGACCAGCCGGACGGCCTCCGGGACCTCGACGTGGTCGTCCGGGGCGGCTCCGTAGTGGCCGCCGGTGGGCGTCACGACGGCGGTCGCGCCGAGGCCCCGGACGAAGAGGCGGACGTGCTCGGCCGGGTCGGGCTGGTTGACCGGGTCGTCCATGGCCTGGAGGATCCGGAACTCCCGGGCCGAGCGGCGGATGCGCTCCCAGTCGAACTCGTCCTCGAAGAAGGAGGCGAGCGCCTCGTACCCGACGGGGTGGGCGGAGGCCGACACCAGCAGCACGCCCGCGAACACCCCGTTCGCCTCGGGGTCGTGCTGCTCCAGGAAGCGCAGCACGTTGACCCCGCCGATGCTGTGCCCGACCAGGACGGTGGATTCGGCCGGGCCCGCGGCGAGCGCGGCTTCGCCGTAGGCCTCGCGCCACGGCTGCAGGCGCGGGGCTTCGGTCTCCGGCAGCCGGGGCACGGTGACCCGGTGCCCGGCCTTCGCCAACTGCTCGGTGAGGTACGGGAACCAGACGCTGTCGTCGCTCGCGCCGTAGCCGTGCGCCACCACGATCTCGCTCATGGTCGATTCACTCCCCTGAATTAAAACGATCCGTAGCGTTTCGATTAGAAGGTAGCACGCTGCTAGCGTGAGGAGGTGCCTTCCGGAGAAAACCCCAGCGGAGAAGCCCGCGGTCGCCGCACCGGCGGCCGGATCCGCAGCCAGGACGCCCACGACGCCGTCCTGACCGCCGCGATCGAACTCGTCGAGGACCTCGGCTACCGGGCCGTCACCATCGAACGCGTCGCCGCCCGCGCCGACGTCGCCAAGAGCACCGTCTACCGCTGGTGGAAGTCGAAGGCGGTCCTCGTCATGGACGCCTACCGGGCCGCCGTCGAGCAGCGGATGCCCGAGCCCGACACCGGCTCGCTCGCCGACGACCTGACCGCCTTCGCCACCGCCCTGTACGGCGTCACCGCGCACCCCGTCCGGGTCCGCACGCTGCGCGGCCTCATGGCGGAGGCCCAGCTGGACCCGGCGTTCGCCGAGCCCTTCCGGGAGTGGGTGGAGACCCGGCGCGCCGTCGTGCTCGCCCTGCTCGCCCGCGGCGTCCGGCGCGGCGAACTCCCCGCCGGCGCCGACCTCCAGGCCGCCACCGACCACTTCTTCGGCCTCTTCTGGTACCGCCTGCTGGTCGAGCACCAGCCGCTGGAGCCCGCCCTGGCCGCCGCCCACGTCGATCAGCTGCTGAACGGCCTCCTCGGACGGCCCGGGGCGCCGCGATCCGGACCGGGCGGACCCGGGGGTCGGTAGTACGCCTCGATCGGGGCGCGGGCCTCCTCGGGCAGGGCGGGGCCGTCCTGCGGCACCACCGGCCAGGCGCCCGACTGCGGGTTGAGGGCGACGAGTTGCTCCGTCGACAGGGCGTGGACGACGCGGCCGAGGCCGGAGCGGACAATGCCGCCGTGGCACATCCCGCACGGCTGGCAGCTGGTGTAGAGCGTGGTCCCGGCGGCCGTGGCCGGGTCGAGTTCGCGGGCCGCCCAGCGGGCGAGCTTCAGCTCCGGGTGGGCGGTGATGTCGTTGTCGCGCCGCACGGTGTTGTGGGCCTCGGCGAGGATCTCGCCGTCCGGGCCGGCCAGCAGGGATCCGTACGGGGCGTCGCCCAGGGTGACCGCGTGGGCGGCGATGGCGAGCGCCCGGCGCAGCAGGGTCTCGTCGGCTTCGGTGATCACGTGGTCTCCGCCTTCCACTGGCTGGTCACGGTGGTGAGGTCCCGCCAGGCCGTCTGTGGTCGGCGGGTCTCCTCGGGGTCCCCGTGGTAGGGGTCGAACACGACGGTCTCGGCGCCGAGGTCGCGCAACTGCCGCAGGTCGCCGATGACTTGGTCGACACTGCCCACCCCGGCCGGACGCGCGGGGTCCTCGACCGGGGCGTCGGTCAGCCGCAGGGCGATGCGGGGGGCGAAGCCCGGCACCGGGTGTTCGGCCAGTACCGACCGCATCCGGGCCAGGGGCAGCCGCAGGGGGTGCCAGGCGTCGCCGAACCGGACCGCGCGTCGCAGCGCCGCCTCGCTGTGGCCGCCGACCCAGACCGGTACGGACCCGCCGTGTTGCTGCCAGGTCTCCCGCAGGACGCCCAGGTACTCGTCGGTCAGCCGGCCGCGCGCGCCGAACGGCACGCCGAGCGCGTCGAACTCCTGGCGGGCCCAGCCGACCCCCACCCCGAGGACGAACCGGCCGCCGCTGAGCCGGTCGAGGGTGCCGGCCATGCGCGCCACCAGCAGCGGGTTGCGGTACGGCAGGACGAGAACGGTCGTGCCCAGGCGCAGGCCGGTGGTGGTCCCGGCCAGCCAGGACAGGGTGGTGAACGGCTCGTGGAACGGCTCCGGGTACCGCACGGCCACGTCCGGGGTGACCGCCACGTGGTCCGACACCATGAGAAGGTCGAAGCCGAGGCCCTCCACGGTGCGGGCCCATTCGCGCAGTACGCCGGGATCGGTGCCCGGGCCGAAGTTCGGGACGTTGACGCCAAATTGCATGCTTCGAGGCTATCCCCGTGATCATGGGCGAAGGAACGGACTCCTCCCGGTCCTGGCCGCCCGTGGCCGTGGTTCTCCCGGTAGATTCGCCGGATGGCCGTGAATCTTGACGAGACCGACTGGGCGATCATCGAGCAGCTCCAGCGCGAGGCCCGGATCTCCCTCAGCGAACTGGGCCGGCGGGTCAGCCTCAGCGCCTCCGCGACCACCGAACGGGTGCGGAACCTGGAGACGCTGGGTGTCATCACCGGCTACCACGCCTCGGTGGACCTGGCGAAGGTCGGCTACCCCGTCCTCGCCGTCGTCCGGCTGAAGTACCCGGGCAACCGGCACGAGCCGCTGCGGCGGCTGCTCGCCGAGCGGCGGGAGATCCTGGAGTGCCTGCGCACCACCGGCGACGACTGCTACACCCTGAAGGTCGCGGCGACCTCGATGGAACACCTGGAGACCCTGGTCGACGAGCTGGCCGGTTTCGGCAGCACCACCACCAGCGTCGTCTACCGCCCGACGCTGCCCCTGCGCGGGCCCGCCCGGCCCTGACCGCGGATGCCCGGAAGCGGGCGCGGAGACGGACGCGGAGACGGACGCGGGTGCGGGTGCAGGTGCGGTGGCCGGGAACGGGGTGCGGGTGCGACGGAAAGCTCCCTCGAACGGGGGAGGTCGTCCACGAACCGGCCGACCAGACTGGCGGTCGTGACCAGGGAGGCCCTACTCCCCACGAACCCAGAGGAGTTGACCCATGCGTCAGCGGATCCGCCGCACGGCCCTCGCGCTCTCGGCCGCGCTCGTCGTCGGCGCCGGAGTCCTGGCGGCACCCGCCGCCTCGGCCGCCGACCGGCCCGAATCGGTGCGGCAGGGGCTGGACGCGCTGGTGCGGGCGGACGGCGTGCCCGCCGTGCTCGCGACCGTCCGGGACCGGGACGGCCGCGTCCGCCACTTCACCGCAGGGGTGGGGGACCTGGCCACCGGGGCGAAGGCTCCGGTCGACGGGCAGGTGCGGATCGGCAGCAACACCAAGACCTTCACCGCCGTCGTCGTGCTGCAACTGGTGGGGGAGGGGAAGGTCGACCTCGACGCCCCGGTCGACACCTACCTCCCCGGCCTGGTCCGCGGCGAGGGCATCGACGGGCGGAGCATCACCGTCCGCCAACTTCTCCAGCACACCAGCGGATTGGCCGACTACGAGGGGGCGCTCGACGAAGCCTCGCTCCGGGAACGGTACTTCGAGCCGCGCGAGCTCCTGGACCTCGCCCTCGGGCAGAAGCCGGTCTCCGCCCCGGGGGAGAAGTTCGGTTACAGCAGCACCAACTACGTGCTCGCCGGCCTGATCGTCCAGAAGGTCACCGGACGGCCGATCGGTGAGGAGATCGACCGCCGCGTCGTCCGGCGCATCGGGCTGCGGCACACCTACTTCCCCACCGCGGGCGACCGCACCATCCGCGAGCCCCACCCGCACGGCTACCGCAGGGGCACCGCCGACGAGCCGCTGCAGGACTTCACGGAGATGGACCCCTCGGCGGGCTGGGCGGCCGGGCAGATGATCTCCACGGGCTCCGACCTCAACCGCTTCTACTCCGCGTTGCTCGCCGGCCGTCTCCTCCCGCCGGCCCAACTCGCCCAGATGCGGACCACCGTCCCGGTCGGGGACACCGGCATGGGCGCAGGCCTGGGGATCTTCAGCCGGCCGCTGTCCTGCGGCGGGGTCTACTGGGGGCACGGCGGCGACATCCCGGGGTACGAGACCCGGGGCGGTGCCACCGACGACGGCCGCGCCGTCACCGTGGCGGTGACCACCGTCCCGGCCGACCCCGCCGTCACCCGGCACGTCGAGGACGTCGTGGACACGGCGCTCTGCCGCTGAACCGGACGGCACCCCGGGCCCCGGGCCCCGCACCCGGCGCCCGCCCTGCCCGCCCTGCCCGTACGGCCGGCCCGGCGCTCAGGCGCCGGTGCCCCGGGCTCCGGCCGGTTCGGCGTTCGCGCGCTCCGTGATCATGGTCGGCACGCGGCACGCGGCACGCGGCCCGCGACGGCCAGGTCTTCGGCCGGAGCGCCGGCGTACAGCCGGTCGGTGATCCCGGAGATCTCGGCGGTGGTGCGCTCGTGCAGCCCGCGCCCGGTGTCCGTGAGCCGCAGCCGGGAGGTCTCAGCCGGATCCGGCTCCAGCAGCTCCCCGGCGGTCAGTTCCTCGATCTCCATGGCTACGGTTTCGAACCGTTCGGCCGCCGCTCACCGCGAGCCGCTCACCGAGAGCCGCCCACGGGCAGGCCGGGGGCGATCACCGGCAGGTCCCGTTCCTCGGCGGCGCCGGCCAGGCGCTTGTCGTACGTGACGAAGGCGGTGAGAGCGTGCTCCAGGTGCTCGGCGGTGGCGAGGTGGATGGCGTCCAGCGTGCGGAGGTGCGGGGCAGGGAACCGGCATGCGGCTCGGAGGATGGGGTCGGAGAGCCGGATGCGGAGCAGTCGGTCGAGCAGATCCTCCGAGGCGTCCAGCAGAACCTGCGGTGCGCCGATCCGGATCAGCGCGCGCGGCACCTCGACCTGGGCCGGCGCGCTGGTCGCGTGGCCCTCGGAGCCGTGCGAGGAGAGGAACGTGCGCAGCGCGGTGGATTCGTCCTCGGGGACCAGGAGTTTGAGGATCGCGCAGGAGTCGAGGTAGATCAACGGTCCTCCTCCCGCATGGCGTGCAGGGCGTCGGAGGCCGAGCCGAGTCGGGTGCCGATGTCGGGCAACGCCCAGTCGGAGAGGCCGCGTGCGGTGGCGGCGTTCTCCGGGTCGAGGGTGCCGTCGCGAGCGAGGTCCTCCAGGACCCGCTGTTCGGGATCGGGTGGCGCGAGGACGGCGATCAACCGTCCGTTGCGGGTGATTTCCACGCGTTCGCCGGCTGCAACCCGGTCGATCAACTCGCTGGCGTGTTGCTGGAGTTGGCGGATGGGAACTCTGGTCGTCATGCGACTCACGGTAGAGCTGATCGTGCGGCGACCACGAGGAGTGTGCGTCGGTTTCACGCGAACGGGTGCCGCCCCGTGCCGGGTGCGGCGGGAACGCCGACGGCCCCCCGATCGACGTGCGATCGCGGGGCCGTCCGCCCCCCCCCCGGGGCCCGAGGCCCTGGGGGTCAGCCGAAGGTGCGGGGGCGGC
>NZ_JBHWBZ010000042.1:11599-22812 GCF_042735475.1 Kitasatospora sp. NPDC059577
GAGAATCGCGCGGCCACCAGGTGCGGTGGCGGTCTTTACCCCGCCAGGGGGGCCCCCCCGGCGCGGGGGGGGGGGCCCCCCCCCCGCCCCCGGCCCGGGGGGGCGGGGGGGGCCCCCTCCGCCGCCGCCCGGGGCCCGGAGGCCCTGGGGGTCAGCCGATGGAGCGGGGGAGCCGGGTGGTCAGGTAGAGGATGGTGAACGAGCCGAGGAGCTGGATGCCGAGGCAGAGGGCGAGCGCGCGGCCCATGCCGAGGCTGGGGGAGAGCGACAGGTACAGGGTGCCGAGGGTGGCGACGCCGAGGGCGAGGCTGGACTGCTGGCCGGTGGCGAGGACGCCGCTGCCGACGCCGGCCCGGGCGGCGGGCACCTTGGAGAGGACGACCCGGAACAGCGGGGTGCCGATCAGGCCCTGTCCGATGCCGGCGAGGGCGACCCCCGGGGCCATCCGCAGCGGGGAGAAGTGCGCCCAGTCGGCGAGGACGGTCACGGCGAGGGTGGCGAGGCCGGCGGCCTGGATGACGGCGCCGGCGCTGAGCACCCGGCTGCCCCAGCGGCCGATCAGGCGCGGCCCGGCGAGCGAGGCGCTGAAGTAGCCGACGGCCATCGGGACGAGCGCCCAGCCGGCTGCGACCGGGCCGAGCTTCAGACCCTGCTGGAGGGCGACCGCGATGACGAACATGAAGCCGCCGAAGCCCGCGAAGTAGGGGAGTGCGATGCCGAGGCCGTGCCGCATCTCCGGGATGCGCAGCAGGGTCGGCGGCACCAGCGGGGTGTCCCCGCGCCGCTCGGCTCGCCGCTCGACCAGGGCGAAGGAGACGGCGAGGACGGGGAACAGGCCGAGCAGCACCCAGGACCAGAGCGGCCAGCCGGCGGCCCGGCCCTCCATCAGCGGGATGAGCAGGGCGAGCAGGGTGGCGGTGAGCAGGACGGTGCCGGGCACGTCGACCCGGGCGGCCCGGGCGGCCTTGCTCTCGGGGACGTAGCGGACCGCGAGCACCACGGCGAGCAGCGCGAACGGCACGTTGAGGAGGAACACCGAACGCCAGCCGGTGCCGAACAGGTCGGCGGCGACCAGCATTCCGCCGAGCACCTGCCCGATCACCACGGAGATTCCGCCGACCGCGCCGTACACGCTGAGCGCGCGGCCGCGCCGGGCGCCGTCGGTGGCGGCGGTGATGGTGCCGAGCACCTGCGGGATGAGCAGCGCGGCCGAGGCGCCCTGGGCGGCCCGGGCGGCGACCAGGGACCACGCGTCGGGGGCGAGGCCGCAGGCGAGCGAGGTGAGGGCGAAGGCGGCGGCGCCGACGACGAAGAGCCGGCGGCGGCCGAAGATGTCGCCGAGGCGGCCGCCGAGGACGAGCAGGACGGCGAAGGCGATGCCGTAGCCGGCGGCGACCAGTTCGAGGACGGCGGGCCCGGCGGCCAGGTCCTTGTCGATGGTGGGCAGGGCGACGTTGACGATGAAGAAGTCGAGCATCGGCAGGAAGGCCCCGAGCAGGACGGTGACCAGCCCGGCGGTGCCGAGGGTCGGGGTGTCCGCGGCGGGGGTGCCCGGCGAGGGGGTGCGGCGGGCCGTGGTGCCGGGGGTGGTGGCGGTGCGGTGCGCGGTGGGGGCGACGGCGAGTTGTTGGGTCACGGGTCATACGATCCGCCGCTCCGTACCCTGGTACCAGAGTGTGGTTATCCAGGTATAAGAAGTACCTGGCAACAGGCTGCCGGGTGCCGCATGCTGGGGAGCATGAGTCTGATGACCCCCGCCGCGCAAGCCCGTACGGCCTCGACCACACCGGCCCCCGGCAGGCCGGCGGCCACCGGGCCGCGCCCGGTCGGCGCGGGTGACGCCCGTCGGCACGAGCTGGCCGCGTTCCTGCGCAGCCGTCGCGAGCGGATCGCGCCCGAGCAGGTGGGCCTGCCGCTGACCGGCCGCCGCCGTACGCCGGGGCTGCGCCGGGAGGAGGTCGCGCAGCTCGCCGTGGTCGGGGTGACCTGGTACACGTGGCTGGAGCAGGGACGGGACATCCAGGTGTCCGCCCAGGTGCTGGACGCGGTGTCCCGGGCGCTGCTGCTGGACCCGAGCGAGCGCGCGCACCTGTTCACCCTGGCCGGCGCGGACGATCCGGCGCCGGTGCGGGAGTGCCCCTCCGTGACGCCGAGCGTGCGGCAGGTGCTGGAGCAGATGGCGCCGTACCCGGCCCTGGTGGTCAACTCCCGTTACGACGTGCTGGCGTACAACGCGCAGTACACCGGGATCGTCGGCGACCTCGCCGCGATGCCGCCGGAGGACCGGAACCTGATGTGGATGGCGTTCACGCCCTCGCGGTTCCGCGAGGTGCTGGTCGACTACCGCACCGAACGCCTCGGGATGGTGGCGCGGTTCCGCTCGGCGATGGCCGACCACAGCTCGGAGCCGGCCTGGAAGGCGCTGCTGGCCCGGGTGCTCAAGGCCTCGCCGGACTTCGCGGAGCTCTGGCAGCGGCACGACGTGATGCGGCCGGGCAACGGCATCAAGCGCTTCCAGGTGCCCGGTGTCGGGCTGTTGAGCTGCGAGTACACCAACTTCTGGCTCAGTCCCGGGCTGGGCACCCGGATGATCACCTACACCCCGCTGGACGACGGGACCCGCGCACTGATGGACCGGCTGCCGACGGCGGCCTGAGCCGACGGCCGCTCAGGCCCGGGCGGCCGCGTCCCGCCCGAGCAGCAGGCACACCACCGCGAGCGGCAGTTCGACGCCGCCCGCCATGACCAGCGCGGCGAGCACCGCGTGTCCCGGCCCGGCGCAGGCGATGTCGGCCAGCGCGTCCGCGGTGAGCAGCAGGGCCACCGCCGCGCCCGCCCAGAGCGCGGCGGGGTTGCGGCGGCGCAGCAGCGCGTCCAGCGAGAGCAGGGCGGAGAACTCCACCAGGTCGAGCACGACCCACGGGGTCTCGTGGCAGACGGCGAGGATCGTCAGCCAGGGCAGCAGGGCGGCCGCGGCCATGACGGGCACCCGGGCGAAGCGCTCGGGCAGGGCGGACGAGGGGGCGGAGCGGACGGATCGGGCGGAGAGGACGGCGGTGCTCATGCCGCACCCCCGGCCCGGTGCTCCCGGCCGTTCCCCTGGCCGTTCCCCCGGCCGTGTTCCAGTCCCCGGGCCGGCTTCTGACCCCGCGTCCGCTCGCGCACCCGCTCCAGCGGCAGCCGTTCGGCGGCCCGGCCCGCCGGGTGCTCGACCAGCACCGCGTCGAACGGCCCCTCGGCCCAGGCGAGCCAGAACCGACCGGCCACCGTGACCACCTCGGCCGCGGCCCACACCGGCCGGAACACCCGCCGCCCGGTGAACACCACCGAGGGCGCCGTGCCGTCGCCCGCCAGCCGGCCCCAGGCGAGCACGTGCCGGGACCGCCCGCCGGACGGGCTGCGCCGTGCCCCGCGCAGCAGCTGCGGGGTGAGCCGGGCGCTGACCAGGACGTCGGTCAACTCGCCGTGCTGGTAGAGCTCCAGCGCGGCCCGGCCGCGGTCGGGCCGGACGCTGCGGACCGACCAGGGGCCGGCGCCGGCCGACAGCGCACCCTCCGGCTCCGACGCCGGGCGGAGCGCGCCCCCGGGAACACCCCCGTGGTTCCCGGGGAGGCGCCGTCCGTGCGGCGGAGTGGCGGAGTGCGATGCGGTCCTCGTCATGCCTCCAAGCCTTCCGCCGACGACCCCTTCCTGTCGGTGGTGCTCCACCCCGAATCGGGGGTGTAGCCAGCTACACCCCCACCGGGCACCCCCCTTCATGGCGACCGATGATCACCGGGCCCTACGCTGTCGGCCATGCCCTCCACCACGTTGCGCCGAGCGCTCGTCAGGAGCCTCCGGCGTCCACCGTGGTCGCCCGGGACCTGGCGGGACGTCCGCTTCATAGCCGCCGGAATACCGTCGGCCGTGCCGGTCTGGCTGGTCGTCACCGACTCCGGACTGCTCTTTCCGCTGCTCGGCGCCGTCCTGCTCTGCACCCGCCCGCTGACCGCCCTCCAGCGCGGCCGGCTGCGCGCCCTGTACGGGGTGGAGATCCCGCCGCTGCGACCGCCGGCCCGGATCCGGGCCTGGCTGCTGGGAATGACCTGGCGCCAGCTCCTGCACCATCTCCTGGCCGGCCCGCTGCTGGCACTGGGCGCGGCGGCGCTGCTGTACGCCTGGGGCGCCGCCCTGGTGCTGACCACCCTGTACGCCTGGATCTGGCTGATGCCGCCCGGCACCGCGCTGCGCTCGGACCTGGCCGGGCTGGACGTCGGGCTCACCGCCGTCGGCGTGCTGCTGCTGGTCGCGCTGCCCTGGGCGACGACGGCGGCGGCCCACCTGGAGGTGTGGACGGCGCGGCAGCTGCTGGGTCCCGACCGGGCGGAGACGCTGGAGCGGCGGGTCGAGGAGATCGCCGAGAGCCGGGCCGGGCTGGTCGACGCGGTGGACGCCGAGCGCCGCCGGATCGAGCGGGACCTGCACGACGGCGCGCAGCAGCGCCTCACCTCGCTGGCGATGAACCTGGGTCTGGCCCGGCGCACCCTCAAGGACGTCCCGCCGGAGGTCATGCAGGTGATCGTGGAGGCGCACGAGGAGGCCCAGGCGGCCATCGACGAACTGCGCGACCTGGTCCGCGGCCTGCACCCGGCGGTCCTGGAGGACCGCGGCCTGGACGCGGCGCTGTCCGGCGTCGCGGCCCGCGCCCCGCTGCCGGTGCGCCTGGACGTCGACCTCTCCGAGCCGGTCGCCCCCACCGTCGAGGCGGTCGCCTACTTCACCGTGTCCGAGGCGCTCACCAACGTGGCCAAGCACGCCCGCGCCGACCGGGTCGACCTCTCGGTGCGGACGGCCGGCGGCCGGCTGCGCCTGGTCATCAGCGACGACGGGGTGGGCGGCGCGGACGCCTCGCGCGGCACCGGGCTCACCGGTCTGCGCAAGCGCGCCGCCTCGGTCGACGGCACGTTGTCCGTTCTCAGCCCCCTCGGGGGTCCCACCACCATCACCGTGGAGTTGCCGTGCGCGCTGTGATCGCCGAGGACTCGGTCCTGCTGAGGGTCGGCCTGGTCAAGGTCCTGGAGGCGGTGGGCTTCGAGGTCGTGGCCGCCGTCGGGGACGCCGTGGAGCTGCTGGCCGCGGTCGAGGAGCACCGTCCGAAGGTCGTGGTCGCCGACGTCCGGATGCCGCCGGGCTTCCACGACGAGGGGGTGAAGGCCGCGATGGTGATCCGCCGGCAGTGGCCGGAGACCGCGGTCCTGCTGCTCTCCCAGTTCGTGGAGGAGCGGTACGCCGCCGACCTGCTGGCGACCAACACCAGCGGTGTCGGCTACCTGCTCAAGCAGCGGGTGGCCAATGTGGACGACTTCGTGGACGCGCTGCAGCGGGTCGCCGAGGGCGGCACCGCGCTGGACCCGGAGGTGGTCGCGCAGCTGCTGGTGCGCCGCCACCGGGATCCGTTGGAGAAGCTGACCCCGCGCGAGCGGGACGTGCTCGGCCTGATGGCGGAGGGCCGTTCCAACGCCGCGATCGCCGCCTCGCTGGTGGTCAGCGACAGTGCGGTGGCCAAGCACATCAACTCGATCTTCACCAAGCTCGACCTGCCGCAGGCCGAGGACAGCCACCGCCGGGTGATGGCGGTGCTGCGCTTCCTGGAGGTCGGGTGACGGCCGCGGCGGCGAGGGCCTGGCGGGTCACCGGGACGCTCGCGGCCGTGCTGGTCGTGCTCGGCGCCGGGGTGCAGACCTGGTCGGTCGTGGCGCAGCAGCAGTCGACCGGCAGCCGGTCGTACGACGTGCCGGTCCACCGGCTGAAGCTGGAGACGGGGAGCGCCTCGGTCAAGGTGCGGGCCGGGCGGGCGGACCACGTGGTGATCGGCCAGCGGCTGGACTGGACGGTGCGCAAGCCGGTGGTGTCGAGCATCGTCGTCGACGGCCTCCTCACCGTCGGTGTGCGCTGCCGGTCGGTCCTGCCGGTCGTGGACTTCGGCTGCGGCGCCGAGATCGAGGTGGAGGTGCCGGAGGCGACCGAGGTGTCGGGGTCGGTGGGCTCCGGCTCGGTCCGGGTGGAGGGGCTGAGCGGGAACGTGGACGTGGAGCTCGGCTCCGGCGAGCTGCTGCTGGTCGGCACCTCCGGGGACGTGACGGCACACGCCACCTCCGGGCTGATCCGGGGCGAGGACCTGAGCGCGCGGCGGGTCGACGCGGAGACCACCTCGGGGGCGATGGAGCTGGCCTTCACCAAGGCCCCGCAGCAGGTGGAGACCAGGGCCACCTCCGGTTCGGTGACAATGACCCTGCCGAGGAACAGCCGCTACGCCTTCTCCAGCGACGTCGGGTCGGGCACCGGCCGGATCGACCCGGAGCTGGCGGACTCCGACAGCCCGAACCGCATCCACGCCACGGCCACCTCGGGGTCGATCACCATCGACCCGTCGTAGCGCCGACGGTCGGCCGGCTCCACCGGGCATGGCGGCCGGCACCACCGGCCACGGCATCGTCCGCCGGTGGTGCCGGCGGCCGTCGCGCGGGCCGCTCACCCGGGTGGGGGACAATGGAGAGTCCCGTCCCCCCGACCCGAGGTCAGCCGCGCATGACAGCCACGTCCGCACCCACCGCGTCCGACACCGAGTTCGCGCCGCTCGACATCGGCCCGATCCGGGTGTGGCCGCCCGTCGTGCTGGCGCCGATGGCCGGCATCACGAACGCGCCCTTCCGCACCCTCTGCCGGGAGCAGAGCGGCGGCAAGGGCCTGTACGTCTCGGAGATGATCACCACCCGGGCGCTGGTCGAGCGCAACGCCAAGACCATGCAGCTGATCAAGTTCGACCCGAGCGAGAAGCCGCGCTCGATCCAGCTGTACGGGGTGGACCCGGTGACCGTCGGCAAGGCCGCCCGGATGATCGCGGACGAGGGCCTGGCCGACCACATCGACCTCAACTTCGGCTGCCCGGTCCCGAAGGTGACCCGCAAGGGCGGCGGCTCGGCGCTGCCGTACAAGCGCAACCTGCTGCGGGAGATCCTGCGCGAGGCCGTCGCCAACGCGGGCGACCTGCCGGTGACCATGAAGATGCGCAAGGGCATCGACGACGACCACCTCACCTATCTGGACGCCGGCCGGATCGGCGCCGAGGAGGGCGTGGCCGCGATCGCCCTGCACGGGCGCACCGCCGCCCAGCACTACGGCGGGACGGCGGACTGGTCGGCGATCGCCCGGCTGCGCGAGTCCGTCCCGGCGCACGTGCCGGTGCTGGGCAACGGGGACATCTGGTCGGCGGACGACGCGTTGCGGATGATGCGCGAGACCGGTTGCGACGGCGTCGTGGTGGGCCGCGGCTGCCTGGGCCGGCCGTGGCTGTTCAAGGACCTGGTCGCGATCTTCGAGGGCGACGTCGACCACGCCCGCCCGGACTTCGGCTACGTGGCGCGGGCGATGGTGCGCCACGCGCAGCTGCTCGGCGAGTGGATCGGCGACGAGGCGCGCGGCGTGATCGACTTCCGCAAGCACGTCGCCTGGTACACCAAGGGCTTCTCGGTCGGTTCCGAGCTGCGGGTGCGGCTCGCCGGCTCCTCCTCGTTGGCCGAACTGGCCACGACCCTGTCCGAGGTGGAGCAGTCCCAGGGCTGGCCGGACGGCGCGGACGGCCCGCGCGGGCGCACCAGCGGCAACGGCCGGGTGGTCCTGCCGGAGGGCTGGTTGGACGATCCGTACGACTGCGCCCGCCCGGGCGTGGACGCCGAATCGGACACGTCTGGCGGATGATCTGTACGGACCGTCGAAGTCGGCCTGATCGGGCCGACTGCCACTAGGTCCCAGCCCTCTTGTCCATTCTGGACAGGAGGGCTCCTTTTCGGCGTCCGGATGTCACGGAACGAGCACGTTTCTGGACACTGTGCGACGATCGGCGGAGGTGGTCTACGTTCGACCGGCGAGACACGCTGGTGACGCTTGCCACACGCCGCAGTGGCTGATGCCGGGTCAGTGGACGAAATGGACAGGTCGGCCGTGAATCGCTTCCCGAAGCCGGCCGGCCGGGGATCGGGCGATCCGGCTGCAGGAAATCAAGCCGGGGCAACGCGACCGACCCACGGTCGCTACCCAGCGTCCGGATCGTGTGATCTTCGGGTTCGTTGCGTTCAAGAGTTGAACGCTTGCTAGCGTCAGGCGGACGATTTCACCAACAGAGGTGAACGCCTTTATGTGCATTCGATCTAGCGGGTTACCTCTCGGTACCGGCCTCGGGTGGCCTATTCAGGGCAGAGAAGTGCCTTCGAAATGGGTATGTTCTCCGGCGTCAGGGCAACCGCGTACGAGGAGACCGACCCGTGCCGTCCCAGCAGAAGTTTGTTTACTCCTTCACCGAAGGAAACAAGGACCTCAAGGATCTTCTTGGCGGCAAGGGCGCGAACCTGGCCGAGATGACCAACCTGGGCCTCCCCGTTCCCCCGGGATTCACCATCACCACCGAGGCCTGCAAGGTCTTCCTGGAGACGGGCAGCGAGCCCACCTCCCTCCACGAGGAGATCAGCGCCCACCTGGACGCCCTCGAACTGGAGATGGGCAAGAAGCTCGGCCAGGCCGACAACCCCCTCCTGGTCTCGGTGCGCTCCGGCGCGAAGTTCTCCATGCCCGGCATGATGGACACCGTCCTGAACATCGGCCTCTCCGACGCCTCGGTGACCGGCCTCGTCGCCCAGTCCGGCAACGAGCGCTTCGCCTGGGACTCCTACCGCCGCCTGGTCCAGATGTTCGGCAAGACCGTGCTGGGCGTCGACGGCGAGCTGTTCGAGGAGGCCCTGGACGAGGCCAAGCACGCCAAGGGCACCGTCAACGACCTGGACCTGGACGCTTCCGACCTCCGGGAACTGGTCGAGGTGTTCAAGGGCATCGTCGAGCGGGAGACCGGACGGGCCTTCCCGCAGGACCCGCGCGAGCAGATGGACCTCGCCATCCACGCGGTCTTCCACTCCTGGAACGGTGACCGCGCCCGGCTGTACCGCCGCCAGGAGCGCATCCCGAACGACCTCGGCACCGCGGTCAACGTCTGCACCATGGTCTTCGGCAACCTCGGCGAGGACTCCGGCACCGGCGTCGCCTTCACCCGCGACCCCTCCACCGGTGCCCAGGGCGTCTACGGCGACTACCTGTCCAACGCCCAGGGCGAGGACGTCGTCGCCGGCATCCGCAACACGCTGCAGCTGTCCGAGCTGGAGAAGCTCGACAAGAAGTCGTACGACGAGCTGATGGCGATCATGCAGAAGCTCGAGAACCACTACCGCGACCTCTGCGACATCGAGTTCACCATCGAGCGCGGCAAGCTCTGGATGCTGCAGACCCGCGTCGGCAAGCGCACCGCCGCCGCCGCCTTCCGGATCGCCGTCCAGCTCGTCGACCAGGGCCTGATCGACCTGGACGAGGCCCTCATGCGGGTCACCGGCGGCCAGCTGGCCCAGCTGATGTTCCCGCGCTTCGCCCCGACCGCCGAGTCCAAGCAGATCGCCTGGGGCCTCGCCGCCTCGCCGGGCGCCGCGATCGGCAAGGTCGTCTTCGACTCGTACACCGCCGTCAAGTGGTCCCGCTCCGGCGAGAAGGTCATCCTGGTCCGCCGCGAGACCAACCCGGACGACCTGGACGGCATGATCGCCGCCGAGGGCATCCTCACCTCGCGCGGCGGCAAGACCTCGCACGCCGCCGTCGTCGCCCGCGGCATGGGCAAGACCTGTGTCTGCGGCGCCGAGGAGCTGGAGGTCGACACCAAGGGCCGCAAGTTCACCACCGCCGACGGCCTGGTGATCCACGAGGGCGACGTCGTCTCCATCGACGGCGCCTCCGGCAAGGTCTACCTCGACGAGGTGCCCGTCCTGCCGTCCCCCGTGGTCGAGTACTTCGAGGGCACCCTGCACGCCGGCGCCGACGTCCAGGGCGGACTGGTCCAGGCCGTCCACCGGCTGATGTCGCACGCCGACGGCCGTCGCCGCCTGGCCGTGCGCGCCAACGCCGACAACGCCGAGGACGGCTCGCGCGCCCGCCGCTACGGCGCCCAGGGCATCGGCCTGTGCCGCACCGAGCACATGTTCCTCGGTGAGGAGCGCCGCAAGGAGGTCGAGCACCTGATCCTCGCGGACAACGACAAGGACCGCGAGCTCGCCCTCTCCACCCTGCTGCCGCTGCAGAAGGGCGACTTCCTGGAGCTCTTCCAGGCGATGGACGGGCTGCCGGTCACCGTGCGCCTGCTCGACCCGCCGCTGCACGAGTTCCTGCCGGACATCACCGAGCTGTCGGTGCGCGTCGCCCTCGCCGAGGCCCGCAAGGACCCGAACGAGAACGACCTGCGCCTGCTCCAGGCGGTGCACAAGCTGCACGAGCAGAACCCGATGCTCGGCCTGCGCGGCGTCCGCCTCGGCCTGGTCATCCCCGGCCTGTTCGGCATGCAGGTCCGGGCCATCGCCGAGGCCGCCGCCGAGCGCAGGCTGGCCGGCGGGGACCCGCGTCCCGAGGTGATGATCCCGCTGGTCGGCACCGTCCAGGAGCTGGAGCTGGTCCGCGACGAGTGCGAGCGCGTGCTCGCCGAGGTCGCCCAGTCCACCGGCGTCCAGCTGGACATCAAGCTCGGCACCATGATCGAGCTGCCGCGCGCCGCGGTGACCGCCGGGCAGATCGCCGAGGCCGCCGAGTTCTTCTCCTTCGGCACCAACGACCTGACCCAGACGGTCTGGGGCTTCTCCCGGGACGACGTGGAGGCCTCGTTCTTCACCGCCTACCTGGAGAAGGGCATCTTCGGGGTCTCCCCGTTCGAGACCATCGACCGCGACGGCGTCGGCTCGCTGGTCAAGCACGCCGTCGAGGCCGGCCGGGCCACCCGCCCCGACCTCAAGCTCGGCGTCTGCGGCGAGCACGGCGGCGACCCGGAGTCGGTCCACTTCTTCCACGAGGTGGGGCTGGACTACGTCTCCTGCTCCCCCTTCCGGATCCCGGTGGCGCGCCTGGAGGCAGGCCGCGCCGCCATCGAGACGGCGGGCAGCGACTCGCGCTGAGGGAGGGAAGGCATCCCCTCCTCACGCGCGGGCACGACTGACCGCTCCCCCTCCCACCGGGAGGGCGTACACCGGAGCTCGGCGCAGGAGAACCGGCGTACGTGAAACGGCCCGGGGGGGGGCGGGCGAGGCCGGCGGGGGCCCGGCCGGCGGGGCGGGGGGGCCCGCGGCGGGGGGCGGGCGGGAGGGCGGGGCGGCGGGCGC
>NZ_JBHWBZ010000042.1:22822-68983 GCF_042735475.1 Kitasatospora sp. NPDC059577
ACGGACAACGGCGTCCGTTCCCGCCCGGCCGTACGTCTGCGCACGGGCCCGTGCGGCCGCCCGTGCGGCGGCCTGCGTGGCAGCCCGGTGTGGCGGCGGCCACGCGCGCTGCTCGTCGGGCGCGGCCCGGGTGCCTGCCAAGCTGGGGCGCATGACCAGTCGAAAGAACCCGCTCGTCGTCGTGGCCGTGCTGATCCTGGTGGTCCTGGCCGGGGTCGGGTACCTCCTCGCGAACGGGGGGAGCGGCCACCCCAAGGCCGCCGCGAGCCCCTCGGCGGCCACCCGCGCGGGTTCCTCGGCCCCCAAGTCCTCGGCCCCCAAGCCGTCCCCGCCGGCCGGCGGCGCCCCCTCCGCGGCCGGTACCTGGGTCCCCGCCGATCCCGCGCTGGCCGACGTCTGCCGCACCAAGCTCCCCAGCCAGGCCCAGGACACCCTCGGCCTGATCGCCAAGGGCGGGCCGTACCCCTACAACCGCGACGGCATCGTCTTCGAGAACCGCGAGAGCCGGCTGCCGAAGAAGGCCGACGGCTACTACCACGAGTTCACCGTGGTCACCCCGGGCTCCGGCGACCGCGGCACCCGCCGCGTGGTCACCGGCACCTCCGGCGAGCAGTACTGGTCCGCGGACCACTACGCGACCTTCCAGGAGATCGACCCCCGCTGCTGAGCCCCGCACCGGCGCCGGGCCGCCGGGAGCCTGCGCGGCGTCACCTCGCCCGGCGCCAGGTGACCCGGGCGTGCGGGCCGTGCGGGCCGGTGGTGACCAGGGCGGTCAGTTCGTGCAGCACCGGCGCCGGGTCGCGGCGGAGCTGGACCGGGGTGGTGCGGACCACCGGGAGGCCGGCGGTGGTGAGCCGGTTGGCGCGGGTCAGGCCGCGTTCGTGGTCGGCCGGGCGCAGGTGCCAGGCGCGGGAGTCGATCTCCAGGGCCACGCAGGCGTGGGGCCAGTAGGCGTCCGGGACGGCGAGGAAGCGTCCGTCCAGGAAGAGCACCGGGTTCCACAGCGGTTCGGGCAGGCCCGCGTGCGCCAGCAGTTCGCGGGCCTCGCCCTCGACCACCGAGCGCACCCCGGCGGTCAGGTCCTCGACCACCCGGGCCACGTGCGGCAGCCCGAGCGCGCCCGGTCTGGTCAGCAACTGGTCCAGCAGTTCGCCGAGTTCGCAGTGCCGCCGCTGGACGGCCTCCGCGCACAGTGCCCGGAACCGGCGCTGCCCGGTCTCCTTCGGCGCGAGGTCCGCCAGCGCCCGCGCGACCGTGGTGCTCCACAGCCCGTCGTCCCGTTCGAAGCCGCCGGGCATCGCCCCGCCGGCCCGGAAGATCCGGACGAACTCCCGGTCGCAGACGCGTCGTTGGCGGGGGATCAGTACGTCGACCGCGCCGATGTCGGCCGGGTGCCCGGCGCTCGGCAGCCCGGCGTCGGCCAGCACCGCGAAGCCGGTCAGCAGCACCTCCCCGGCCTGTGGCTCGGTCCCCTTCGGCGCCGCGTAGGCCAGGGCGGCCCGCAGCCGCTGATGGATCGTCAACCTGCCGCTCTGCAGGCAGATCACCCGGGGCAGGACCTGCTGCCAGGGTCCACCCGGCCGCAGCCGGTGGGCGATGGTGCCGGAGGGCACCCCGAGCCGGCGCAGCTGCGCCCGGGTGGCGATGTGCTGCTGGTCGGCGCCGAGCAGGGCGACCGGGTCGAGCGGGTTCGCGCGGGTCATGCCAGGGTGTTTCCCGCCCGGATCGGGGGTATGCGAAACATCCCCCGTCGGTGGCGTCCCGGCAAACGTGTTGACGAAGGGGCGGTCGAGCGGCTGAGCTGGCCCCATATGACGACCCCACACACGGGCCCCGCGTTCGACGCGCTCGTCGGCCTCTCCGTCGGTGACGCCCTCGGCGCCCAGTTCTTCGTCCCCGGTACCGCCCGCGCCCACCTCGCCGCCCGCACCGACCCGCCCGGCCCGTGGCCGTGGACCGACGACACCGAGATGGCCTGCTCGGTGTACGCCGCCCACGCCGAGCGCGGCGCGATCGACACCTTCGACCTCACCCACGCCTTCGCCCGCCGCCACGACTTCGACCGCGGCTACGGCCCGGCCGCCAACCGGATGCTGCGGCTGGTCCGCGAGGGCGGCGACGCCCGGACGCTGGCGGCCGAACTCTTCGACGGCCAGGGCTCGTACGGCAACGGCGCCGCGATGCGGGTCGCCCCGCTGGGAGCCGCGTACGCCGGGGACCTCGACGAAGCGGTGCGGCAGGCCGCGCGCACCGCGGTCATCACGCACACCCACCCGCAGGCCGTCGACGGGGCCGTTGCCGTCGCGGTCGCGGCGGCCCTGGCGGTCCGGGCCCGGACCGAGAGCACGACGCAGGAGTCCTTCCTGGGAGCCGTCGCCCACCACACCCCGCCGGGCGCCGTGCGCGACGGCCTGATCGAGGCGATCGGCCTGCTCGGCGAGCCGGACCTCCGGGTCGTCGCGAAGGTGCTCGGCAACGGCAGCCGGACCTCCGCCGCCGACACCGTCCCGTACGCCCTGTGGTGCGCCGCCCGACGGCTCGCCGACTATCCGGCCGCCGTGTGGGAAGCCGTGGCGGCCGGCGGCGACATGGACACCGTGGCCGCGATCACCGGGGGAGTGGTCGCCGCGCGCACCGGCACCGCGGGTGTCCCGGAGGGCTGGCTGGCCGCCCGGGAGCCGCTCCCCGCCTGGGCGTTCCCGGCGCCCGGATCCGTCACCGGCGGCCGGGGGCGTGCGGACATGCTGGTTCCGCGGCCGCACCCCGTCCCCGACGTGCAGTGGACCGACGAACAGTGGCAGCGCATCCGGGCAGGGCGGCACACGGACGTGCTGGACCACCGTTGGGCGGTGCACACCCACGAGGGTTCGGTCAGGATCTGCCGGCCCGGGGACGGCCACCCGGTCTGGGAGGTGGCGGTCACCCGGGTCCGCGGTGGCTGGCGTCCGACCTCGGCGGTCGTCGAGTCGAGCCACCACCGCTGGTCGGTGTCGCCCGGGGACCCCCACGGCACGGCCGTCCTCACCTGGGTCCTGAGGAACGCCGCCACCGGCAGGTGGTCCCCGGTCAGGCCGTGATCATCAGCTGCCCGGCGCCGCCACCGCCCGGTCTAAGGCACTCCTGGTTGATCGCCGGATCCGGGGCGCTCGGCGAGGTGGCGGCGGCGATCCGCAGCTCGATGATGTCCCGGACGGCCGGCCACTCGGCGTCGAGGATCGAGTAGAACGCGGTCGAGCGCACCACCCCGTCCAGCCCGCGCGAGTGGGCCCGGCGCACGCCCTCGCCCGTCGCGCCGAGCCGCTCGATCGCGGCCCGCGAGCGCAGGTTGCGGGCGTCCGCGCGCAGCGAGATGCGCTGCACGCCCCAGGTCTCGAAGGCGTGGCGCAGCATCAGCAGCTTGGCCTCGGTGTTGATGCCGGTGCCCTGGGCGCGCGGCGAGAGCCAGGTGTTGCCGATCTCGGCGGCGTCCGGGACGGCCGTGGCGGGATCGCCGAACGGCACGCCGGGCACCGGCGGCCACACCATCGGGCCCTGCCAGTAGTCCAGTTCCAGGAACCGGGTGGAGCCCACCACCCGGCCGTCGGCGACGTTCACCGTCGCGAACGGCAGCGACCGTCCTGCGGCCTGGTCTGCGAGGGCGCGCGCGATGTAGTCGCGGGCCGCTTCCAGGCCGTGCGGGACGGGGGTGAAGGCGTAGGTCGTACGGTCCTCGGCGCCGGCCTCGGCGATGGCCTCGGCGTGGTGCGCGGCGAGTGGCTCCAGCCGCACGGTGCGGCCGGTGAGGATGACAGGTACGGGCACGGAACCTTCGGTCCTTCATCGGTCGGAGGGTGCCTCCCTCGCCGGGGTGCGGCTCGGGGTGCGGTGACGTTTTCGCCCCGGCCCGTGACCGTCCGCCGGGTAGCCGTGCGCGCCGGAGGATCCGGTCGGGCGGGGCGGGGGCGGCGGCCCGGAACGGGCGGCGCGGGTGCCGGAACGGACACGGGTCCTCGGACCGGTCCGGCGGGAAGAGCGAGGGGACAGTGTGCGTCCGCGAAATGGCCGAGAAGGAAACGAGAGCGCGAAGGGAAGCGGGCGGCCAGGTGAAGGCAAGATGCGTCGTGGGTGGCTGGCCGAGCACCGGACCGGGACGTGGCCGACGGCGTTACGGGACGACGTGACGACGACGCGACGATGCGAGGCAGCGAGAGGACGATACCCGCCAGAAGGCGGTGCGTCACTTCGCGGCACGCGAATGGCCGCGCGGGCTGCTACGGCGCCCTCCGGAACGGGCCTCCGCAGCCCCGTGACCAGGGATTCTCCGGTCCGGTGCGATCATGGTCCGGAGCGGTCGGACGCGCCCCCGAACGAGCCGTCCGGCGTGGCGGGAATTCCGGCGGCGCCCGGCACGCTGGAGAGGACGAGAAGCCGGTCGGACGACGAGCAGAGAACGGGGTTGGGTGCGCGGTGCGTGACTTCCAGGCGCTGTACGAGCTGGATCAGCAGGGCGTGGCCGCGGTGGCCGACGCCGCGGCGCAGTTGCGCGACACCGGCGCCGGGCTGGTGCTGCTGCAGCACTTCGAGGGCTTCATGGACGCCGGCGAGGCCGGCGGCCAGGTGGTGGCCCACCTGCTGGAGACGGGATCGCCGCAGGTGGTGGCCCGTTTCGACCACGACCGGCTGGTCGACTACCGGGCCCGCCGTCCGGCGATGGTCTTCGACCACGACCACTGGACGTCCTACGACCCGCCGGAGATCCTGCTCCAGCTCGTCCGCGACGCGGCCGGCGCGCCGTTCCTGCTGCTCAGCGGGCCCGAGCCGGACGTCGAGTGGGAGCGCTTCGCGGGCGCCGTCCGCGAGCTGGTGGAGCGCTTCGAGGTCCGGCTGTCGATCGACTTCCACGGCATCCCGATGGGCGTCCCGCACACCCGCCCGGTCGGCCTGACGCCGCACGGCAACCGGCTGGACCTCGCGCCGGGCTACCCGCAGTGGTTCGAGCAGGCCCAGGTGCCGGGCAGTGCGCAGGCGCTGCTGGAGTACCGCCTGGCCGAGGCCGGGCACGACGTCCTGGGCTTCGCCGTGCACGTCCCCCACTACGTGGCCCGCTCGGCCTACCCGGCGGCCGCCGTGCTGATCCTGGAGGCGGTGCAGTCCGCGACCGGGCTGGTGCTGCCGGGGACGGGCCTGCGCGAGCGGGTCGGCGAGGTCTACGCCGACATCGAGGAGCAGCTGACGCACGGGGACGGCGAGTTGCGCTCGGCGATCCGCGGCATGGAGGGCCAGTACGACGCGGTGGCGGGCTCCGAGGAGCGGGAGAGCCTGCTGGCCGAGCCGGTGGACCTGCCGTCGGCCGACGAACTGGGCCGGCGGTTCGAGCAGTTCCTCGCCGAGCACGAGCGCGGCGCGGAATAGCGGCACCGGCACCGGCGGAGCCCGCCGACGGGGACCGGGATTCCCCTTGGGAGGATTTCGCGGAGGCGGGAGTCATCGGCCCCGTCCGGTCGTTGGAGCCGGAGGTGCCCGGGGGACGGGCTGCCGTGAGGAGCCGACCGTGAATGTTCGTACCCCCGGGGGGATGCCATGCCGAGGACCGCACGCCCGACCGTCGCCCTGACGGCCGGGCTGGCCGCGTTACTGCTGGCCGGATGCACCGGTGGAGGAGGTGCGGACAGCCAGGGGAAGGACTTCGCGGGCGCGGTGCCCGGCCGCGCGAAGGCGGGCGCGACCCCGTCGCCGACGCCCACCCCGCCACCCACCGGCCCGTACGTCGCGCTCGGCGACTCGTACACGGCCGGTATGCAGATCCCCCCGCAGACCGGTGAGCCGCGCGGCTGCTCCCGCTCGGGGGCCAACTACCCGTCCCTGGTGGCCAAGGGCCTCGGGGTGGCGTCCGGGCAGTTCCGGGACGTCAGCTGCACCGGCGCCACCACCGAGGACCTGACCGGGGCGCAGAACACCGGCAACGGCACCAACCCGGCCCAGCTGGACGCGCTGAGCGCGGACACCCGGCTGGTCACCCTCGGGATCGGTGGCAACGACGCCGGCTTCATGGACGTCGTCGTCGAGTGCGCCAAGGACAACCTGCTGGACGCGGTGAAGGGCGTGATCAAGCAGACCCGCGCCGCCTCGCCCTGCCGGGACCACTACTCCTCCGGCGACGGCACCGACGAGGTCCAGCGCAGGGTGGACACGGCGGGCGACCGGCTCGGCCGGGTCCTGGAGGACGTCAAGCGGCGCTCCCCGCAGGCCAGGGTGTACGTGATCGGGTACCCGACGCTGCTCCCGGCCGACCCGTCCGGCTGCCTGCCGGTGCTCGGCAAGACCGTGGCCGTCGCCGACCTGGGCTTCCTCGCGGAGAAGGAGAAGCAGCTCAACGCCATGCTCAAGCAGCACGCGGAGGCCGCCGGCGCGGTCTTCGTGGACACCGCCGGACCCTCGGTCGGGCACGACATGTGCGCGGGGGAGGGCGAGCGCTGGATCGAGCCGCCGGTCCCGGCGCGCGGCCTGGCCCCGATCCACCCCAACGCCAAGGGGCAGGAGGCGGAGGCCGGGATCGTCCTCAAGGCGCTCCGCGGCTGATCCACGGGCGGCCCGTGCGGCCCGGGCGCCCCGGTGTCCGGGGGCGGAACGACGCGGTCCGGGCCGGCCCGCACGGGGCGCCGGGGTGGGCGCGCGGAGCTGCGCCGTCCGGGTGAGGAGGATTCACCGGGACGGGCACCCGCGCGCCGCGCACCGTTCACGCCCCGGCCCGCGCTCCTTCGCGCGCGGCACCCCCCGCGTGTCGGGGGTGCGGCGTACCGTGAGCGGCATATGGATGACACCGCGCACAGCCTCGCCGCTCCGACCCCGTACGACCACACCGCCGAGGCCCGCTGGGTCCCCGAACCCGACAAGCGCCCGGGCCGGACGGCCTTCCAGCGCGACCGTGCCCGGGTGCTGCACTCGGCGGCGCTGCGCCGGCTGGCCGGCACCACCCAGGTGGTCGCCCCGATGCGCAGCGACTTCCCGCGCACCCGGCTCACCCACTCCCTCGAATGCGCCCAGGTCGGGCGGGAGTTGGGCGCGGCCCTGGGCTGCGACCCGGACCTGGTGGAGACCGCCTGCCTGGCCCACGACATCGGCCACCCGCCCTTCGGCCACACCGGCGAGGAAGCCCTCGACCAGGCCGCCGAGGAGTGCGGCGGCTTCGAGGGCAACGCCCAGTCGCTGCGCATCCTGACCAGGCTCGAACCCAAGCGCTTCGCCCCCAAGGAGGAGCCGTCGACCCGGCTCGCCCCCTGGCCCGGCCGCAGCGTCGGCCTGAACCTGACCCGCGCCGCGCTCGACGCCGCCACCAAGTACCCGTGGAGCAGGGGCGCCCACCCGACCGACCCGGCCTCGCCCAAGTACGGCGTCTACGCCGACGACCTGCCGGTCTTCCGCTGGCTGCGGGCCGGCTCCCCGGCCGGGCGCAAGTGCTTCGAGGCGACGGTGATGGACTGGTCCGACGACGTGGCGTACTCCACCCACGACGTCGAGGACGGCCTCCAAGCCGGCCACATCG
Source organism: Kitasatospora sp. NPDC059577 (assembly GCF_042735475.1). Classification (NCBI taxonomy): domain Bacteria; kingdom Bacillati; phylum Actinomycetota; class Actinomycetes; order Kitasatosporales; family Streptomycetaceae; genus Kitasatospora; species Kitasatospora sp. NPDC059577. The sequence goes on from NZ_JBHWBZ010000042.1 coordinate 30,345, forward strand.
ACCCGGCCGCGCTGCGCGCCCCGAGCGAGCGCGCCGAGCTCTTCCGGGTCGCCGAGCGGTACGCCGGCGACGCCGGGCCGGAGGAGCTGGCCGCCGCCCTGGACCGGCTGCTGGACCAGGAGTGGTGGCCCCGCTCGTACGACGGCACCGCGCGCGACCGCGCCGGGCTCAAGGACCTCACCAGCCAGCTGATCGGCCGCTTCTGCCTGGCCGCCGAGCAGGCCACCCGCGCCAGGTACGGTCCCGGCCGGCTCACCCGCCACGGCGCCGAACTGGTGGTGCCGCGCGACGTCCGGCTGGAGTGCGCGGTGCTCAAGGCGGTCGCCGTCCGCTTCGTCATGCAGCGGGACGAGCAGGCCCAGCTGCGGGCCCGCCAGCGGATCGTGATCGCCGAGCTGGCGGACGTGCTCACCCGGCGCGCCCCGGAGGGCCTGGACCCGGTGTTCGCCGCCATGTACCGCGAGGCCGAGGACGACGGCGCGGCCCTGCGCACGGTCATCGACCAGATCGCCACTCTGACCGACGCCTCGGCACTGGCCCTGCACGCCAAGCTCGTCGGCGCCGCCCGGGCGTGAGGGCGGGCCGGGGGAGGCGGCCGCCCCCCCCGCGGCGGCCCCGCCCGCTCCGGGCGGGGCCCCGGCGCAGCCGGAAAGCCCGGTGGTCCCAGTAGACTTCCGGGGTGGCCGGGCGGATCAGGGACGAAGACGTACAGGCGGTGCGCAGCGCACTGCCGATCGACGCGGTGGTCGGCGACTACGTACAGCTGACCAATGGTGGCGGCGGCGAGTACAAGGGCGTCTGCCCCTTCCACGACGAGAAGTCCGCCTCCTTCTACGTGAACCCCGCCAAGGGCGTCTTCCACTGCTTCGGCTGCCAGGAGAACGGCGACACCATCGCCTTCCTGATGAAGATCGAGCACTTCACCTTCGCCGAGGCCGTCGAGCGGATGGCCGCCCAGGCCGGCATCACCCTGCGCTACGAGGAGGGCGGCTACAGCCCCCGCCACCAGCAGGGCGAGCGCACCCGGCTGGTCGAGGCGCACAAGGTGGCCGCGGCCTACTACCAGGAGCAGCTGGCCTCGGCGGAGGCGGAGATCGGCCGTCGCTTCCTGGCCGAGCGCGGCTTCGACGAGGAGGCGGCCAAGGTCTTCGGCGTCGGCTACGCGCCGGCCGGCTGGGAGCACCTGGTCCGCTACCTGCGCGGCAAGGGCTTCACCGACAAGGAGATCCTGCTCGGCGGCCTGGCCTCGCAGGGCCAGCGCGGCGGCCTGATCGACCGCTTCCGGGGCCGGCTGGTCTGGCCGATCCGGGACATCGCCGGCGAGGTGGTCGGCTTCGGCGCCCGGCGCCTGCGCGAGGACGACAACGGCCCGAAGTACCTCAACACCCCCGAGACGCCGATCTACAAGAAGTCCCACGTGCTGTACGGCATCGACCTGGCGAAGAAGGAGATCGCCAAGTCGGGCCGCGCGGTGGTGGTCGAGGGCTACACCGACGTGATGGCCTGCCACCTGGCCGGGGTGACCTCGGCGGTGGCCACCTGCGGCACCGCCTTCGCCGAGGACCACATCAAGATCATCCGTCGGCTGCTGATGGACACCTCGCAGTACCGGGGCGAGACGGTCTTCACCTTCGACGGCGACGCGGCCGGCCAGAAGGCCGCGCTGCGCGCCTTCGAGGACGACCAGAAGTTCGCCGCCAAGACCTCCATCGCGGTCAGCCCGGGCGGCATGGACCCGTGCGAGCTGCGCCTGGCCCAGGGCGACGAGGCGGTCAAGCAGCTGATCGACAACCCGGTCCCGCTGTTCGAGTTCGCGCTGACCTCGGTGGTGGCCCGGCACCGGGTGGACACCCCGGAGGGGCGCTCGGCGGCGCTGGAGGAAGCGGCTCCGATCGTCGCCAAGATCAAGGACCGCTCGATCCAGCACGAGTACGCCGTCCGGCTGGCCGGCATGCTCGGCATCCTGGACGAGCCGTTCGTCGTCCGCCGGGTCTCCCAGCTGGCCCGCTGGGACCGCGAGCGCCAGCAGAACCCGCGCGGCGCGGCCCAGCGCCGCCCCGAGCCGGCCCAGCCGGCGCGCCCCGCGCAGCCCGCGTTCCGGCTCAACCCGCGGGACCCGGCCCAGTTCGTCGAGCGCGAGCTGCTCAAGCTGGCGCTGCAGCACCCGGACCTGGTGAGCCCGGCCTTCGACCACTACGGCGAGGACGAGTTCCCGACCCCGCCGTACACCGCCGTCCGGCAGGCCATCGCCAAGGCCGGCGGCGCCGCGTACGGGGCGACCCTGCCGGACTTCACCAGCGCCGTGCGCGAGGCGTCCCCGGACGACCGGGTGCGCTCGATGGTCACCGAGCTGACCGTCGAGCCGGTGCGTTCGCGCCGCAAGGTGGACGCGATCTACGCGGGGGAGTTCCTGGTCAAGCTGCGCCTGCTGGCCGTCGACCGCCGGATCACCGAGGTCCGCGGCTACCTGCAGCGGCTCGGCCACCGGGCCGACGCCGAGCAGCAGCACGCGGTGCAGACCGAGCTGTGGCAACTCCAGCAGTACGGCGACCAGCTGAAGAGCCGGGGCGCCGCGGCACTCTAGGCCCCGTCCGGCCCGGCGTTCGAGGGCGGGCCGGGCACGCGCTGCACAGAAAGTCGGCGCACGAGTCTCGGCCACGGAGTGTGGCGTACCGCACACTGGAGGGCGTCCCACCTCCGATCAGCGCGGGTCCGCCAGAGTCGCGCCCGCCCCGAGGGGATGCCCGTGGAGCAAGGCCTCGTCGCAGCGACCACCACCAGTACGAGAGCGAACCCCGCCGGCCGGGCCGGGGACCAGGAGACGGACCACGGCCGGGCCGGGGCGGCACCCCCGGACGGCGCGCGGGTCCCCGCCCAGGGCCTGCCGGAGGGCCACCCCGAGAGCGCTGAGAGCCCGGAGGACCCCGAGAGCCCGGACGCTTCGGACGCCCCGGGGCCCGGGGCGGACGCCGGACCCGACGCGGATCCCGAGGGCGGTACCGGCAGCGATGCCGACGGCGACGGTGACACCGACACCGGCTTCGGCGCACCGGACGAACACCGCCTGCCGGCGGACAACGACGGCCCGGCCGCCGACCTGCTGCGCCAGTACCTGCGCGAGATCGGCCGGATCCGCCTGCTCACCGCCGCCGAGGAGGTCGAGCTGGCCCGCCGGGTCGAGGCCGGCCTGTTCGCCGAGGAGCGGCTGAACGGCCACCCGTCGCCGCCCGACCCGCTGGTCGGCGAGCTGGACACCCTGGTGGTGCGGGGCCGGATCGCCAAGCGTCGGCTGATCGAGGCCAACCTGCGCCTGGTCGTCTCCGTCGCCAAGCGCTACGTCGGCCGCGGGCTGACCCTGCTGGACCTGGTCCAGGAGGGCAACCTGGGCCTGATCCGGGCGGTGGAGAAGTTCGACTACGCCCGCGGCTACAAGTTCTCCACCTACGCGACCTGGTGGATCCGCCAGTCGATGAGCCGGGCGCTGGCCGACCAGGCCCGGACGATCCGGGTGCCGGTGCACGTGGTGGAGCTGATCAACCGGGTGGTCCGGGTCCAGCGGGGGCTGCTGCAGGAGCGCGGGCTGGAACCGACGGCCGCCGAGATCGCCGCGGTCCTGGAACTGACCGCGGAACGGGTGCGGGAACTGCTCCGGCTGGCCCAGGAGCCGATCTCGCTGCACACCCCGGTCGGCGAGGAGGACGACGTCGCGCTCGGCGACCTGATCGAGGACGCCGACGCCGCCTCGCCCGCCGAGTCCGCGACCTTCCTGCTGCTGCGCCAGCACCTCGACGCGGTGCTGGCCACCCTGGGCGAGCGCGAGCGTCAGGTCGTCCAGCTCCGCTACGGGCTGGACGACGGCCGCCCGCGCACGCTGGAGGAGATCGGCGCGGTGTTCGGCGTGACGCGGGAGCGGATCCGGCAGATCGAGTCGAAGACGCTGGTCAAGCTCCGCGACCACGCCTTCTCCGAACAGCTGCGCGGCTACCTCGACTAGGGCTTGTCTGACAATTCCCGCCGCGCGCACGACGCCGGGCATCCGCCCCCAGCCTTCGGCCGGGAGGTGCCCCCACCTGGACGCACCGCCGAATCGTCCAAGTACGTCCAGTACGAGGACGCTCCGACGGCACGCCCAGCCGGGCGCCCAACGCCGCGCGCTGATGCGACGCGAATTGTCAGACAAGCCCTAGGGCCTAGGCCGGCGTCGGTGCTCCGGTCCCGGGTGTCGCCGCCGGCGCCGTGTCGGTCGGTGCCGGGGTCGCCGGGGCGGTCGCCGCGCCCGCTCCGGTGCCCGGGGGCGGCGAGGCGGGGCCGATCGGGATCGGGGTCGAGTCCACGACGGCGGCCAGGTCGAAGACCTCCGAGGTGCAGATGTCCCCGGCCGGCTGGTGCCCGCAGAGGTGGAAGCCGATCGTCGGGTCCGCCGCGTTCAGCATGTTCGAGTAGTTGTCGTAGCCGTAGTGGATGAGGCCCTGCTCGCTGTCGCCGGTGCTGTCGATGATCGTCGCGAAGTCGCCCGGCTCGCCCTCGGTGATCGCGGCCCAGGCGGCCTGGCACTTCTGGCTGTACCGGAGGTAGATGACCACCTTGCCGATGACGTCGGTGTGCAGGGTCCGCGCGTCCTTGCCGCACCCGGTGTTCTTGGGGTCCTTGTGGTCGCAGCCCACGGCCTGGCAGGTGGGGGTGGCGGGGACGGGCTTGGCGGTGGTGGCGGACGCGGCCGGGGAGACGGCCGGGGCGGCGGTCGGGGCCGGCTCGGCGACAGCCGTCGGCTGCCCGTCGTGCCGGGCCGCGCGCAGACCCACCAGCACCAGCAGGACTGCCAGCAGGGTCGCGCCGGTGACCAGTGCCGCCGGGCGCCGCCACCAGGCGACGGGTCCGGGTCCGGGCGCCTGGCCGGTCACCAGGGCCTCCTCCGGTTCCCCGTCGGACGGCTCGTCCGGGGAGGCCCCGTCGGCGGCCGGTCCTCCGGCGGCCGGTTCGTCGGCGGACGGCGCACCGGGGCCGTCGGGTGCCTCGGCGGCCTCAGCAGCCTCAGCGGAAACGGACGGCTCGGCAGGCTCGGCCGATTCCTCCGGCGCGGCCAGCGCCCGCTCCCACAGGGCCCGCAGCGCGGCCCCGTCGCAGTCCACCGCGCGGATCAGCGCGTCCAGCGCCTGCTCGGTGACGACCCGCTTGCCGTTCAGCCAGCGCTCCCAGGAGGCCCGGCTGTAGTGCGTGCGCGTGGCCAGCTCGGACAGCGAGAGGCCGGCGGCGTCCTTGATGGCACGGAGCTCCTCGGCCAGCTGTCTGGCGGGCTCGGACAGCTCCTCGGGCAGGTTCTTCCAGGCGGAACCCATACGGCCTTCCAAAGGTGAGGGGCGGAGCGGTGGACGGGACGGCGGAACGGGCTCCGGCCCTGGCCGTTCGGGTGTCTCCGCGTCTCCAACCTCATCGGCCTGGCGTCTCAATCCCCAGGTCATGGCGCTGAGACGGACGGAAGTGTCTCACAAGCCCCCGTGACGCTCGAACAACCCTGGGGCTGTCGTGCAGAGTTCTCTGGTCGGAGCGGTCAGCCGTCCGGTGGTTTCGTTCGGATACCGGACGGTCACGTGCCGTTCGTCCGAAATCCGTCCCGGCTCCCCCACGGAGCCGGGGCAGCCTCGCGGGGGGAGGCTGCCCCGGTTCGTCCGGGACGTCCGACGGGAGGGCGCCATTCGGCGCCCTCCCGTCGTGTCGTCGTCTCCGTCAGTGGTGGAAGCCCGACCGGATCGGCACCCCGAGGTCCTTGAGCGGGACGGGCTGGCGCCGCAGCTCGGGCAGCAGCCGGTTGAGGTCGGCCAGCAGCAGGTCGGCGAGGTCCCGGGAGAAGCCGTTGCGGCAGACCACCCGGAGCACCGCGAGGTCCTCCCGGTTCGCCGGGAAGCTGTACGCGGGCACCTGCCAGCCGCGTTCGCGCAGCCGCCGGGAGACGTCGAACACGTCGAACGTGGTGTTCTCCGCGGTGGTGAAGGCGAAGACGGGCAGTTCGTCGCCGTGCGTCAGCAGCCGGAACTCGTCGATCTTCCCGATCTCCCCGGACAGGTACGTGGCGACCTCGCGGCAGGCGCCCTGGACGGCCCGGAAGCCGTCCCGGCCGAGCCGCAGGAAGACGTAGTACTGCGCGATCACCTCGGCTCCGGGCCGGGAGAAGTTGAGCGCGAAGGTCGGCATCTCGCCGCCGAGGTAGTTGACCCGGAAGACCAGCTCCTCCGGCAGGGACTCCTTGTCGCGCCACAGGGCCCAGCCGACGCCCGGGTAGACCAGGCCGAACTTGTGCCCGGAGGTGTTGATCGAGGAGACCCGGGGCAGCCGGAAGTCCCACACCAGCTCCGGGTCCAGGAAGGGCGCCACCATGCCGCCGGAGGCGCCGTCCACGTGCACCGGGACGTCGGTGCCGGTGCGCTGCTGGAACTCGTCCAGGGCGGCGCAGATCTCCGCGACGGGCTCGTACGAGCCGTCGAAGGTGGAACCGAGGACGCCGACCACGCCGATGGTGTTCTCGTCGCACAGGGCGACCGCCTGCTCGGCGTCGAGGTGGTAGCGCTCGCCGTCCATCGGCGCGGTGCGTGCCTCGACCTCCCAGAAGGTGCAGAACTTCTCCCAGCACACCTGGACGTTGACGCCCATCACCAGGTTGGGCCGGGCCCCGGCGGCGTAGCGTTCGGCGTTGCGCCGCATCCAGCGGCGCTTGAGCGCCATGCCGGCCAGCATGCAGGCCTCGCTGGAGCCGGTGGTGGAGCAGCCGACCGCCCCGTCCGGGTCGGGGGCGTGCCAGAGGGCGGCGAGGATCGCCACGCAGCGCCGCTCCAGTTCGGCGGTCTGCGGGTACTCGTCCTTGTCGATCATGTTCTTGTCCAGGCACTCGGTCATCAGCCGGGTGGCCTGCACCTCCATCGAGGTGGTGACGAAGGTCGCCAGGTTGAGCTTGGCGTTCCCGTCCAGCATCAGCTCGTCGTGGATCAGCTGGTAGGCCGTGTCGGCCGGGACGGGGCCCTCGGCGAGCCGGTGGAGCGGCGGCGCCAGCTCCATGGCGCCCAGTGGGTCCGCGGTGCCCACGAACGGATTGATGCTCAGCCGGCGGTCGTCGCCGGCCCCCTTGTGCAGCGCCATGGAACGTCCTTCGCCTCGGTGGCGGTGTCCCGTCCCACGCTGCCACCGGGTGCCGGGTGACGCATCTTCACCGCCCGCCGGCCGGGGCGGACCGGGCCGGCCGGTCCGCCGGCGGCAGGGCCGGTCAGGCCGCTTCGGGGTGGACCTGGTCGCGGGCCGCCCGGTACTGCTGGCGCACCGCCGAACCGATCGCCAGGTCGTGCTCCCCGTCCGGTTCCACCGTCTCGGCGTCCGGCAGCTCCCACTCCGGCGGCTCCGGGGTGCCCGCCAGCGCCCAGGCGGCCTGCCGGGCGGCCCCTCGGGCGGCGTGCGCGCCCGGTGGCGGCACCACGACCGGGACGCCGAACAGCATCGGGGCGATGTGCCGGACGGCGGGCAGCCGTCCGGCCGTACCGAGCAGGAACACCCGGTTCACCCCGACGCCCCGGGCGCGCAGCACGTCCAGGGCGTCCGCGATGTTGCACAGCATGCCCTCGACGGCGGCCCGGGCCAGGTGCTGAGGGGTCATCGCCTCGGCGCGCAGGCCGGTCAGGGTGCCGGCCGCGTGCGGCAGCGCGGGGGTGCGCTCGCCGTCCAGGTACGGCAGCAGCACCAGCCCGTACGCGCCGGGGGAGGAGTGCAGGGCGAGGTCGCTCAGGCCCTCCAGGTCCCGGCCGAGCAGCGCGGCGGTGGAGAGCAGCACCTGGGCCGCGTTGAGGGTGGCGACCATCGGCAGGTGGCGGCCGCTGGCGTCGGCGAAGGAGGAGACCAGGCCGGAGGCGTCGACGACGGCCTCCTCGTGCACCGCGAAGATCGTCCCGGCGCTGCCGAGCGAGACCACCGCGTCGCCCGGGCGCAGGCCCAGGCCGAGCGCGGCGGCCATGTTGTCGCCGGTGCCGGCCGAGATCAGCAGGCCCTCGGGGGTGTGCCCGGCGGGCTCGGCGGGACCGAGGACGTGCGGCAGCTTGAGTTCGTGGCCGAGCGCCAGCTCGACCAGGTCCTGGCGGTACTCGCCGGTGATCGGCGACCAGTAGCCGGTGCCGGAGGCGTCGCCGCGGTCGGTGGTGCGGCGCTTGGGGTGGCCGAGGAGCTGCCAGACCAGCCAGTCGTGCGGCAGCAGCACCTCGGCGACCCGGCGGGCGTTGACGGGCTCGAACTCGGCCAGCCAGCGCAGCTTGGCGATGGTGTACGTCGGGGCGGGCACGGCGCCGATCGCGGCGGTCCAGCCGGCCGGGCCGCCGAGGGCGTCCAGCAGCTTGGCGGCGGCGCCGCTGGAGCGCGGGTCGTTCCACAGGATCGCCGGGCGGACCTGCACCCCGCCCGCGTCCAGGCCGATCATGCCGTGCTGCTGGGCGCTGACGCCGATGGCCCGGACGCCCTCCAGCAGGCCGCCGGCGGCGGCGTCGCCGAGCGAGTGCAGCCAGACCTGCGGGTCGGCCTCGCCGGGGCGCAGGTCCTGGTCCTCGGGGACGGGGTGGGGCGCCTTGCCGGAGCGCAGGACGGCGCCGGTTTCCGTGTCGCACGCGACGATCCGGGTGCGGTTGGTCGAGCTGTCTATCCCCGCGACGATGGCCATGTCGAGATCATGCCTCAGCCCGGCCCGGGACGCGTCCGGGCCGGAGGAGCCGTTGCCGCTTCGCGACCCCGGGTTGGGGTGGGCTTTGCCCGGGCCCGTCCGCGGACCCCCTCCGGGGAGCCCGCGGACGGGTCCTTCGCCTCACCGCCCGGTCACGGGCGGAAGGTGCCCCAGCCGTCGTCCTCGGCCCGGGCCCGGTTGAAGTACGGCACCCGGTCGGTGACGGCGGTCGGCAGCCGGTCGCCGACCGCTCCCGCGGCCTTCCCGGCCACCGCGCCGGCCTGTTGCCGTGCCCGGTCGGCGGCGCCCTGCACCGTGGGGTTCTGGGCGATCTGCCGGGTGACCTTGGCGATCTGCTCGTAGCGTCGGCGCCCGGCCCGCGAGCCCAGCACGTAGCCGGCCGCGAAGCCCGCGGCCAACGACAGCTTCCACATGGTCGGATCCACCCTCTCCTGGCGGCCTTCTGCCGCAATGCCCTACCCGTCCGTCGGGACGGCGAACCGTCCGCGTCCCCAGCATCCCCGGGTGCGGCGGCGGGCGCGCGCGGGGCACGCCGGGCGGCAACCCCGGGGCAAGTGGGGAAAGCGATTGGCGGACCACCCCCCCGAGTGCGCTAATGTATGTCCCGCAGCGAGCGCCGCGGAGTCCGGGAAACCGGGGGCCGGGGCGGAAGCCGATCCCCCATAGCTCAATTGGCAGAGCAGCCGACTGTTAATCGGCAGGTTATTGGTTCGAGTCCAATTGGGGGAGCTCGGGACGAGGCCCTTCCGGGGCCGTCTTCCCGTCCGTGGTACGGAAGTTCGGTGCCGCGATCCCGCATAGCTCAATTGGCAGAGCAGCCGACTGTTAATCGGCAGGTTATTGGTTCGAGTCCAATTGCGGGAGCTGCCGGGTACGCCCGGTGACTGCTCAGAGCGAAGGCCCCCCGGTCGACCGGGGGGCCTTCGTGTTGCTGCCGGGGTGTCGCGCACGTCACGTCGTGACGCCTCCCCGGACGGCCCCGGAATCAGGTGGTCGCCTTCCGGTACAGGTCGGTCACCCGCTGGTCGAAGGTGACGCTGTACGAGGTGCCCGGGGTCTCTCCGCCCTCCTGGTAGCCGCCGATCACGCCGACCACGCCGCCCTTCTCGGTCACCCACGGGCTGCCGCTGGTGCCGTCGGTGTAGCCGCCGCAGTCGAAGCGCTCCTGGGTGGCGCTCTGCGAGCGGGTCCGGACCGAGCAGGTGATCGGTTCGTTGCTCAGGTTCGGGTAGCCGGTCACCGAGACGGGCAGTCCGAAGCCCTGCCCGGTGTCGATCGGGTTGCCGCCGACCGCGTCCTCGATCTGCCGGCCGTCGACCGTGCCGACCGTGACGAACGCCACGTCGTACTCCGGGTCGTCGTCGGCCGCCCAGCGAGGGTCGACGGTGACCGACTGCACCGGCCAAGTCCCGTACGGGGTCGAGCCGTTGCGGTAGCCCGGGGTGAACACCAGGCCGTCCAGCAGGCCGATCCGGCGGCTCTGCACGCAGTGCGCCGCGGTCACCAGCAGGTTGTGCCGGGGGCTCTGTACGACGCTCGCGGTGCAGGCCCGGGGGCCCTGCGCGGTGTGGATGGAGAGCGTGCCGATCCGGTCCCGGGCGGCGGTCTGCTGCGCGACCTCGGCGGTCGGCGTCCCGTCCTGGCCGCCGCACGAGGTGCCGGCGGCGAGCAGCAGGACGGCCAGGACGGCCGTGCGTGCCGGGTGCGCGGGCCGTGCCGTGCGGGGGGCCATCGGGGCTCCGTCTCGTTCCTCGGGGCGGGGTGCCGGGTCCGCGCGTTCCGCCGTTCGTGAGGAAGATCTACCAGGCCGTGCCGGGCGGCGCCACCGCCGGGCGACGGGGGCCGGTGCCGGTCAGCCGGTGGCGCGGTCGTAGAGCGCCTGCACGCGGTCGCCGAAGTAGCTGCTGTACGAGGTGTCCGGGCTGTCGCCGCCCTCCTGGTAGCCGCCGATCACGCCGACCACGGTGCCGGTCCTGGTGGCCGGGTCGAAGTCGGTGACCCAGGGGCTGCCGCTGGTGCCGCCGGTGTAGTCGGGGCAGTCGATCCGCAGCTGGGTGGGGCTCTGCTCGGAGGTGGTGTTGGAGCAGGTGATCGGGACGTCGCTGCTGCCCGGGTAGCCGGTGACCTTCACCGGGAGCCGGTAGCCGCGGTTGACGCCCAGCCGGTTGGCGCCGAGCACCTGCTGGACCTGCCGGCCGTTCTGGGCCTGGACGACCGCGAAGGCGACGTCCATGTCCGGGTCGGCGTGGTCCTTCCAGCCGTCGTCGACGGTGACCGACAGCAGCGGCCAGACGCCGCTGGGGGTGTCGCCCTGCCGGTAGCCGGGGACGAACACCAGGTCGCTGCGCTGGCCCAGCTTCGGGTCCCAGACGCAGTGCGCGGCGGTGACGACGAGGTTGAGACCGGCGCTGTCGACCACGCTGGCGGTGCAGAAGTGGTCGCCGTCGGCGTTGCGGGTGAACACCGCGCCGACCAGACCGTTGAGCACGGTGGGCTTGGCGGTGCGGGTGACGCCGGTCCGCCGGCCGATCGCGCCCTTGAGCCGCTGCTTGGTCCAGCCGTGGCTGTCCCCCGCGGCGGTCGTGGCCGGCGCCGAGGTGACCGTGGGAACGCCCCCGCCGGGCCCCGCCGAGGTCGTGCAGCCCGCCGCGGCCAGCGCCACCGTCAGCACCCCCGCCGCCGCCCCCGTCCCCGCCCTACGTGTCGTCATCCGCCCAGGCTGCCCTGGACGGGAGTCGCGGCGCCACCCGGGCTGCGCCGCCCGGAGAGGCGCACGGCGTCCCGCACCCGGCTGCGCCCCCGGCGCGCACCACGGGTGATCGACCGGCTATGCTGCCCGGGACGGCCTCGCTGGGGCCGTCTGCTGCTGCCGTGGCCGACGACCGGCGCGCGCGGCGAACCGGGGCGGTAGCTCAGCCGGTTAGAGCAGGGGACTCATAATCCCTTGGTCGTGGGTTCGAGTCCCACCCGCCCCACTTCTCGACGCGTGACGAGTGTCGAAACGACCGTCCGCGGGCAGGCCCGGAGCCGGATCTCCGCCGCCCGCGACGACGCAGAGTCTAGGCCGCGGCCACCGCCTTTCCCCGTGTGGCGCGCCGGAATTCACCCGCCCGTGGGCATCGACCCCGGCCTCCCCGGCGTCCCCGGCTTCCCCGACGGCTCCCCGTTCCCCTGACGGTTTTCCGCCCCCCGCCCCTGGCGGCTCCCCGTTCCCGCGCCCCCGGGCGTCCCCGCTCCCGACCCCTGGCGCCCTGCGCGCAAAAAGTGATATCACTTTGCCATCGGATGCGGACGCTCGCTGGAGGAGTCGCTCTCATGGACACACCGCCTTTCGCCGTCGAGGACGGCGCTGCCCCGGACCTGCCGGCCCCGAGGACCACCGAGCGGGTCATCACCGGGGCCGCCGGGTTGCCGGTGCTCTTCGGCGCACTGGCCGGCCTGGTCGCGGGGGTCGGGTCGTTCATCGCCGGAGCGGTCCAACTGGCCGCCAAGAGCCAGGGTTCGGGCGGCGCACTGATGGCCGCCGGGCCGGTGCTGGTGGTGACCTCGCTGGTACTGCTGCGCGGGCTGATGGTGGTCTCGCCGGGCCAGGCCAGGGTGGTCCAGCTGCTCGGGCGCTACCGGGGCACGGTCCGCGCCGAGGGCCTGACCTGGATGAACCCGTTCACCAGTCGCCGGTACATCTCCCTGCGGATCCGCAACCACGAGACCGAGACCACCAAGGTCAACGACGCGGACGGCAACCCGATCGAGATCGCCGCCGTGGTGGTCTGGCAGGTCGAGGACACCGCGATGGCCCTGTTCGAGGTCGACGACTACACCGACTTCGTCGCCATCCAGACCGAGACGGCCGTGCGGCACATCGCCACCAGCTATCCGTACGACGCCCACCACGAGGGCCAGCTGTCGCTGCGCGACGGCGCGGAGGAGATCGCCCGCAAGCTCTCCGCCGAGATCGCCGAGCGGGTCGCCTCGGCCGGCGTGCGGGTCGTGGAGTCCCGGATCACCAGGCTCGCGTACGCGCCGGAGGTCGCCCAGGTGATGTTGCAGCGTCAGCAGGCCGGCGCCGTGGTGGCGGCGCGCAGGCTGATCGTCGAGGGCGCCGTCGGTATGGTCGAGGAGGCGCTGGACCGGCTCGCCGAGCGTGACGTGGTGGACTTGGACGAGGAGCGCAAGGCCGCCATGGTGAGCAACCTCCTGGTGGTGCTCTGCGGCGACCGCGGCACCCAGCCCGTCGTGAACACGGGCTCCCTCTACCAGTAAGGCGCGGCAGTGGCGACGGAACGGAAGAAGATCCTGTTGCGACTGGACCCTTCAGTTCACGACGCGCTCGCCAGGTGGGCTGCTGACGACCTGCGCAGCACCAACGCGCAGATCGAGTTCCTGCTCCGCCGCGCCCTCACGGACGCGGGCCGGATGCCCAGCGGTGCGAACCGGCTTCCCCGGCGCGGACGCCCGCCCAAGGAGAGCCCGGCCGAGGACGGTTCGGAACCTGGCGGTTCCGCGGAGAGCTGACCGGCGGCCGGGCGCGCGAAGACCTTTCGGAGACCGACATGGACCAGCCCGCGACCCTCCCCGAGAAGCTGTACCTGCTCGCCTACGACCCCGAGCGCGAGCGGCTCACCGCGACCGACCGGCTCGACCTGGTGGTGCGGGCGGCCGCGCTCGCCGAACTCCTGCGACGCGGACTGGTCCGCGAGGACGGCCGGTACCCGGCCGCCGTCGAGGGCGCCGGTCCGGCCGAGGGCCTCGACCCGCTCACCGCCGCGCTGCTGGAGCAGATCCGGCAGGAGCGGCGGCGCAGCTGGCAGAGCTGGGTCGGCCGCAACCGGGGCTCGACGGCCCGCGCCGCGCGTGTGGTCCGGGACGGCCTGGCGGCGGCCGGCCGGGTCAGGATCGAGCAGCGCCGGGCGCTCGGGCTGTTCCCGTACTCCCGGGTCACCCTGACGGATTCCCGGTTGCGCACATCGCTCGTGGCGTCGATCGGTTCGGCGCTGAAGGGGCCGTTCAGCCGGGTCGACCCGGCGGACGCCGCCCTGGTCGCCCTGGTCGACGCGGCCCAGCTGGGTTCGGCCCTGCCCTGGAGCCGGCGGCGCGAGTTCCGGGCCCGGATCGACAAGCTCGCCCCCGCCGCGGGGCCCGTGCCGCGGGCCCTGCGCCGGGCCGTCAGCGCCAGTCGCTCGGACGGTTCGGCAGGGGGCTGACCGGCCGCTCCCGCGGGCCCGGTCGCCGATCCGGCGGCCGGGCCCCGCCGTTCGGAGCCCGTAAGCTGACCGGGTGCTCGAACCCGCCCTGCTGCCGACCCCGCTGGTGGACTGCACCGACGAGGTGTTCGCCCGGGCCGGGGTGGAGCTGCGGCTCAAGCGGGACGACCTGTTGCACCCGAGCGTGCCCGGCAACAAGTGGCGCAAGCTCGCGCCCAACCTGGCCCACGCCGTCGAGCGGGGCCACACCCGGCTGCTGACCTTCGGCGGCGCGTACTCGACCCACCTGCGGGCCGTCGCGGCCGCCGCCGGGGCGCTCGGGCTGGAGAGCGTCGGGCTGGTCCGCGGCGAGGAGTTGGCGGACCGGCCGCGCAACTGGTCGCTGCGGGCCGCCGAGGCGGCCGGGATGCGGCTGGAGTTCCTGACCCGGGCCGCGTACCGGGAGGCCACCGGCCGGGCCGAGGGGGAGCCGGGTCCGGACGGGCTGCAACGCCGTTGGGGGCCCTGCCTGGTGCTCCCGGAGGGCGGTTCCAACGCCCTGGCCGCCGTCGGCGCGGCCGCGATCCCGGCCGAACTGCCCGACCTGGGCGACCGCGACGTGGTCTGCTGCCCGGTCGGTACCGGCGGCACCCTGGCCGGTGTCGCGGCGGGGCTGCCGCCGGGGGCGAGGGCGCTCGGCGTGGCGGTGCTGCGCGGCGGCGGGGGCTACCTGGAGGAGGAGGTCGCCCGGCTCCACCGGGCCGCCTACGGACGCGAGTTCGACAACTGGTCGATCGACCACGCGCACCACGGGGGCGGCTACGGCAAGGTCCCGGCGGAGCTGGCGGCCTTCGCCGAGCGGTTCGAGCGCCGCCACGGCATCGCGCTGGAGCGGCGTTACGTCGCCAAGCTGCTGGCCGCGCTCGCCGACCTGGCCGGGGCGGGCGCCTTCCCGCCGGGCACCCGTCTGACGGCCGTGGTCACCGGGTTGCCGGATCCGGTCTAGCCGGTCCCCGGCCGGTCACCCGAAGGTCAGGTTGGCGCACGGGTCGGTGTCGGCGTTGCGGGTGTTCTCCGCTATGCCGGTGGGGATGCCACCGGGCGCGGTACCGGTCGGCGCGGTACCGGTCGGCGCGGTACCGGTCGACGCGGCGCCGGTCGGCGCGGTACCGGGCGTGCTGCCGGGCACCGGGCTCGGGGAGGTCGCCGAGTCGATCCGGGTGCCCGAGGGGCGGTAGTCGGCGCCGAGGGTGACGGTGACCGCCCCCGAGCCGGGCTCCTCGATCGCCTTGGCCCCGGGGAAGAGCGCCACCACCTGGTCGGCGCCGGCCTTCAGCGCGGGGTCGTACGCGACCCGGGTGGCCTGGTGACCCGGCTCGTTGGCGCCGAGCGTGACGTTCAGGAAGCCCCGGCCCTTGAGCGCCTCCCCGCCGGAGCCCGCGAGGCCGGGAGTGCCGACGCCGTTGACCACGGTGATCGGGACGGCGGCCTGGTCGGGGGTGAGCGGCGCGTCGGCGCCCGGGGTCGTGGCGGGGGAGGAGGTCACCTGGCCCGTCCCGGCGGTGCTCTGCCCGTCCAGGGTGCGGTCCTCGCGCAGCAGCTTCCACAGGGTGTCGGCGTCCGGCTGGACCAGCCGCACCCGCTCGCCGGCGAAGCGCCAGGGCGCGGTGACGAACGTGACGTCGGAGAGCTTGATGTCCTGCACCGAGCGGGCGAAGTCGACCAGCTTCATCGCGGTGCCCAGCCCCTCGTCGACGGTGAGCGACTTGGTGGCCGCGTCCGCCAGGGGCAGCAGGGTGGGCAGCGAGAAGCCCTGGCCCTGGACCTTCTTGATCATGGAGGAGAGGAAGGCCTGCTGGCGCTTCATCCGGCCTATGTCGGAGCTGTCCCCGATGCCGTGGCGTGCCCGCAGGTAGTCCACCGCGGACTGCCCGGAGAGCTTCTGCAGGCCCTTCTTCAGGTGGATGCCGTACTGGTCGACGTCGTTGGGCACGCAGGCGTCCACGCCGCCGACGGCGTCGGCCATCGCGGCCGCGCCCTTGAAGTCGACCACGACGGTGTGGTCGATCCGCAGCCCGGTGAGCTTCTCCACGGTGTTCTGCGTGCAGGCCGGGTTGCCCTTGGGGTCCTCGCCCACGGTGAAGGCGGAGTTGAACATCTGGTCGTTCCTGGGCGTCGTCCAGGTCCCGTTCGGCCGTCGGCAGGAGGGGACGGTGACCAGGGTGTCGCGGGGGATGGAGACGCCGACGGCGTGCTTGTGGTCGGCGTAGATGTGCAGCACGATCGCGGTGTCCGAGTGGCCGACGCCCTCGTCGCCGCCGCCCAGCGCGTTGTTGCCGTCGTCGCGGGTGTCCGAGCCGAGCAGCAGCACGTTGACCGGCACGGAGGCCCCCGGGCTGACCGGGACGGGCGCCGGCGGACGCTCGGTGGCGACGCCGCCCGCGTCGAAGGTGGTGATGTTGCTGTCCAGCCGGTGGTAGAACCAGGCCCCCGCCCCCGCCACCGACAGCACCAGAACGGCGGCCAGGCCGATGGCGGTGCGCAGGTAGCGGCGCCGGCGCGTGCTGCTGCTCATCCTCCGTGCCCCCCGTCTTCAGGTATCCAGCGTTCGATGATTCGAACGTTAGACGTTCCGGGAGGCGGTTCGGTTACCCCCGATGGGCGAACGGATTGCCCGTCCGGCCTGTGATGCTGGTCACGCGCCGGGGCCGGCGGCGCCGGTGAGCATCCGCCGGAGCAGGTCGCGCAGGACCGTCCGCTCGTCCGGGCCGAGCGCGGCCAGCGGCTCGCGGGCGAAGTTCAGCGATTCGCGCAGTTCGGCGGAGGCGGCCGAGCCGGTGTCGGTGGCGGCGACCAGCTTCACCCGGCGGTCCTGCCGGTCGGCCTCGCGGGTGACGAAGCCGCGGGACTCCAGCCGGTCGACGATGCCGGTGATGTTGGACGGCTCGCAGCTGAGCGTCTGGGCGATCTGACGCATCGGCATCGGCCCGCGCCGCAGCAGTGCGAGCACCTTGGCCTGGGCGCCGGTGAGCGAGCGGGCGGCGGCGGCCTCCTCGTACTCGCGGTGGAAGAGCGCGACCAGGTTGGCCATCAGGTCGACGACCTCGCGGGTGATCTCGTCGGGCTGCGGCGTGGCGTCCGGGGCCGGCTGGGTGTCCATGGTCGAGAGTCTACCTGAAAAGTTGACAAGATGAACCTTTCATGCCCATCGTTACTTAAGTTTCTCAACCTTTCATGCACCTGAACCGCAAGGAGCAGCACCCATGGCAGAGCAGGCCGCCCCCGCGACCGCCCGTGAATGGCACCTCGCCGCCCGCCCGCAGGGCTGGCCGGTGCCGACCGACTTCGCCCTGGTCGAGGCCCCGGTCCGGACCCCCGGCCCCGGCGAGATCCTGGTCCGCAACGCCTACCTCTCGGTGGACCCGTACATGCGCGGCCGGATGAACGACGTGCCCTCGTACGTCCCGCCGTTCCGGATCGGCGCACCCATGGACGGCGGCGCGGTCGGCTACGTGGTCGCCTCCGGCGCCGAGGGCTTCGCCCCGGGCGACGCGGTGCTGCACGGCCTCGGCTGGCGCGAGTACGCGACCCTCGACGCCAAGCACGCGGTCAAGGTCGACCCGGCCGCCGCCCCGCTCCCCGCCTACCTCGGCGTGCTCGGCATGACCGGCCTGACCGCCTACGCCGGTCTGCTCGCCGTCGGCGGCCTCAAGGAGGGCGACAAGGTCTTCGTCTCCGGCGCGGCCGGCGCGGTCGGCTCGATGGTCGGTCAGATCGCCAGGCTCAAGGGCGCCTCCCTGGTGGTCGGCTCGGCCGGCTCGGCGGAGAAGGTCGCCAAGCTGGTCGACGAGTACGGCTTCGACGCCGCCTTCAACTACAAGGACGCCCCGGTCCGCGAGCAGCTCGCCGCGGCCGCCCCGGACGGCATCGACCTCTACTTCGACAACGTCGGCGGCGACCACCTGGAAGCCGCGATCGGCGCGCTCGGGGTGCACGGCCGCGCGGTGCTCTGCGGCGCGATCGCCCAGTACAACGAGACCACCGCGCCCGCCGGCCCGCGCAACCTCGCGCTCGCCATCGGCAAGCGGCTGCGCCTGGAGGGCATGCTGGTCGGCGACCACGCCGCGATGCGGCCGCAGTTCGTGGCCGACGTGGCCGGCTGGCTGGCCTCCGGCGAGCTGCGCCACGAGGAGACCGTGGTGGACGGCTTCGAGAACACCGCCGAGGCCTTCCTCGACCTGGGGGGCGGCGCCAACCCGTGATCTTTGGTCGGCCGCCGGGCGGGCTGACGACACTTATGTGCCGCCGGCCGCCCCCCCCCCCCGCCCGGGGCGGGGGGGGCGGTCCGCCGTGAACGGTTCGCAGTCGGGCGCAGGGCGCCGGGCCGCACTACCGCATTCCGGCCGGATCCGAAAGTGCGTCAGCCATCGTGCGGTACGGCGCGGTACGGTGGTTCCGCCTGGCGATGGGGCCGTTCGGGGGAGAGATCCAGCCGAGGGGTAGACCTCGTTGAGGATTCGACTAGCATTGAGCGAAAGCATGTCCGTTTTGCTCAATTTAGTGGCTTAATGTCGGCAAGCGTGGGTAACTGTGGATCAACTGCAGGCACGAGGCAGCTGGGGAAGGCGACCCTCGTCCACAGCCTGGAGGTCCCGGTGACGACACGTGGAGTTCTCTACATCCACTCCGCGCCCCGCGCGCTGTGCCCGCACGTCGAGTGGGCCGTCGCGGGGGTGCTCGGTGTGCGGGTGGGCCTGGACTGGATCCGCCAGCCGGCCGCACCCGGACACTGGCGTGCCGAGCTCTCCTGGCAGGGGGAGCCCGGTACGGCCTCGAAGCTCGCCTCCGCGCTGCGCGGCTGGCAGCTGATGCGGTACGAGGTGACCAGCGAGCCCTGCGCCACGGCGGAGGGCGAGCGGTACAGCAGCACGCCCACGCTCGGCATCTTCCACGCCGTCACGGGCATCCACGGCGACATCCTGATCCCCGAGGACCGGCTGCGCGCCGTCCTGCTGCGCGCCCGCAGCGAGGGGGCCGACCTGGAGGCCGAGATCGCCCGGCTGCTCGGCAAGCCCTGGGACGACGAGCTGGAGCCGTTCCGGTACGCGGGCGAGGGCGCGCCGGTGCGCTGGCTGCACCAGGTGGTCTGAGACCGGAGGACACGACGAAGGGGCCGGCGCTCGCGGAGAGCGCCGGCCCCTTCCTCGTACCGTCCGGGGACGGAGGGCGTCAGCGGGTGCGGAAGGCCAGCACCACGTTGTGGCCGCCGAAGCCGAACGAGTTGTTCAGCGCCGCGATCCGGCCCTCGGGCAGCTTGCGGGGCTCGCCGCGCACGATGTCCGCGTCCACGTCGTCGTCCAGGTCGTCGACGTTGATGGTCGGCGGGGCCAGACGGTTGTACAGGGCCAGCACGGTGGCGACCGTCTCGACGCCGCCGGCGCCGCCCAGCAGGTGGCCGGTCATCGACTTGGTGGCCGAGATGGCGATGTGGTCGAGGTCGTCGCCGAGCTCCTTGCGGAGCGCCTTCAGCTCGGCGGTGTCGCCCTGCGGGGTCGAGGTGGCGTGCGCGTTGACGTGCACGATCTCGGCCTTGTCCAGCTCGTTGCGCTCGAACAGGTCGGCCAGCGCGCGGGCCACACCGGCGCCGGTCGGCTCGGGCTGGGCGATGTGGTGGGCGTCCGAGGACAGGCCCTGGCCCACGGCCTCGCAGTAGATCCGGGCACCGCGGGCCTCGGCGTGCTCGACCGACTCCAGGACGACCACGCCGGCGCCCTCGCCCAGCACGAAGCCGTCACGGGCCTTGTCGTACGGACGGGAGGCGTGCTCGGGGTCGTCGTTGTTCTTGGACATCGCCATCATGCTGGCGAACGCGGCGATCGGCAGCGGGTGGATCGCCGCCTCGGTGCCGCCGGCCACCACGACGTCGGCGCGGCCGGTGCGGATCATCTCGATCGCGTAGCCGATCGCCTCGGCGCCGGAGGCACAGGCGGAGACGGGGGTGTGCACACCCGCGCGGGCACCGACCTCCAGGCCGACGTTGGCCGCCGGGGAGTTGGGCATCAGCATCGGGACGGTGTGCGGGGAGACCTTGCGGGCACCCTTCTCCCGCAGCACGTCGTACTGGTCGAGGAGGGTGGTCACGCCGCCGATGCCGGAGGCGATGACGGTGCCGAGGCGCTCGGGGGCGAGCTTGGAGGACTCGTCGGTGGCGGGGGTCTGGTAGCCGGCGTCGGCCCAGGCCTCGCGGGCGGCGATCACGGCGAACTGGGCCGAGCGGTCCAGCTTGCGGGCCAGCGGGCGGGGCAGGATCTCGCCGGGCTCGACGGCGGTGCGCGCACCGATCCGAACCGGCAGCTCCTCGGCCCACTCCTCGGTCAGGGCCGCCACACCGGACTTACCGGCGACCAGGTTCTCCCAGGTGCCGGCGGCGTCGGCGCCCAGCGGCGTGAAGGCGCCGATACCCGTGACGACCACGGTGCGGTTTTCAGCGGTCACTGGTTTCTTCTTCTCTCACGTGTGCGGGGGGTCGGCGGGAGCCGAGGATGGGCCCGGCCGGGCGCCCCGGTGGGGCGTCCCGGCCGGAGGATCGGCCAGGCTCGGTGAGCCGGGCCGACGGGTCAGCCGTCGATGGCGTACGGGACGCCGGACGGACTGGCCGAATCGAGCGAGTCGATCGATCAGGCGTTGGCGAGGATGTAGTCCACGGCGTCGCCGACGGTCTTCAGGTTCTTGACCTCGTCGTCCGGGATCTTGACCTCGAAGCGCTCCTCGGCGGCCACGACGACCTCGACCATGGACAGCGAGTCGACGTCCAGGTCATCGGTGAAGGACTTGTCGAGCGCGACATCCTCGGTCGGGATACCGGCGATCTCGTTGACGATCTCGGCGAGACCTTCCAGGACCTCGTCCTTGGTAGCCATACTGGCTGCTCCTCTTCAGTGTTGAACATGTCCGGCCGGCGGCCGGACACAGGCTTGTGAATCTGTGGGCGAAACGCGCCTAGGGGAGCGTAACGACTGCGGCGGCGTACACGAGACCCGCCCCGAACCCGATGATCAGCGCCAGGTCGCCGCTGTGGGCCTCGCCGGTCTCCAGCATGCGCTCCATCGCGAGCGGAATGGAGGCCGCGGAGGTGTTGCCGGTCTCCGCGATGTCACGGGCAACCGGCACCGACTCCGGCAGCTTCAGCGCCTTGATCATGGCGTCGGTGATCCGCATGTTGGCCTGGTGCGGGATGAACGCGCCGAGCTGGTCGGCGGTCACCCCGGCGGCGTCCAGCGCCTGCTGGGCGACCTTGGCCATCTCCCAGACCGCCCAGCGGAAGACCGGCTGGCCGTCCATCCGCAGGTACGGCCACTTGGTGTCCTCGCCCGCGCCGTTGACCGCGTCGGGCTTGGCGAAGGCGGTGTCCCAGGCCTCGGTCTGGGTGATCAGGTCGGCCTGCGAGCCGTCCGATCCCCAGATCAGCTTCCCGATGCCGGGAGTGTCGGACGGGCCGACGATCGCGGCGCCGGCGCCGTCGCCGAAGATGAACGCGGTCGAGCGGTCCGACCGGTCGGTCAGGTCACTGAGCCGCTCGACGCCGATCACCAGCACGTACTCGGCGTTCCCGCCGCGGATCATGCCGTCGGCCAGGCCCAGGCCGTAGCCGAAGCCGGCGCAGGCGGCCGAGATGTCGAAGGCCGGCGCGGTGCCGCAGCCGAGCCGCTCGGCGATCTCGGTGGCGATCGCCGGGGTCTGCTTGAAGTGCGAGACGGTCGCGACGATCACGCCGCCGATCCGGTCCGGGGAGATCCCGGCCTGGGCGATCGCCTTCCCGGCGGCCTGGATCGACATCTCGGCCACGGACTCCTCCGGGCCGGCCCAGCGGCGCTCGGCGATCCCGCTGCGGGTGCGGATCCACTCGTCCGAGGAGTCGATCCACTCCAGGACCTCGGAATTGGGGATCACCCGGACCGGGCGGTAGCCGCCGACGCCGAGGATGCGCGAGAACTGCGCACCGCTCGCCGGGCGGATCTGGGGCTTGGTCATGCGGTGATCTCCTGCTCCTGACCGCCGTGCTCCGCGACGAGCGCGCGAGCCTTGTCCAGGTCGGCGGGGGTCTTGAGGGCGAGCGTGGCCACACCCTTGAGGTTGCGCTTGAGCAGTCCGGTGAGCGTGCCCGCGGGGGACAGCTCGATCACGGCCGTCGCGCCCAGCCGGCCCAGGGTCTCCATGCAGAGGTCCCAGCGGACCGGGTTGGAGACCTGCGACACCAGACGGGCGAGCACCTCGGCGCCGGAGTCGACCACCCCGCCGTCCTTGTTGGAGACGTAGCGGACCTGCGGGTCCGCCGCGGCCAGGGTCGGGGCGAGCTCGGCGAGCCGCTCGACACCCGGGGCCATGTGCTCGGTGTGGAACGCACCGGCGACCTTCAGGGCGATCAGCTTGGCGGCGGCCGGCGGGTCCGCCTTCAGCGCCTCCAGCTGGGCCAGCGTGCCGGCGGCGACGATCTGGCCGCCGCCGTTGTTGTTGGCCGCGGTCAGGCCGTGTTCGGCCAGCTTCGCCGCGACGACCTCCGGGTCGCCGCCGAGCACGGCGATCATGCCGGTCTCGGTGACGGCGGCGGCCGCGGCCATGGCCCGGCCGCGCTCGCGGACGAAGGCCAGCGCGTCGTGGGCGCTGAGCACCCCGGCGCCGGCGGCGGCGGTGATCTCACCGACGCTGTGGCCGGCGACGGCGCCGACCAGCTTGCGGGCGGCGTCCTCGTCCGGGAACAGCTCCCGGGCGGTCACCAGGCCGGCGGCGACCAGCAGCGGCTGGGCGACGGCGGTGTCCTTGATCTCCTCGGCGGACGCCTCGGTGCCGGCGTGCACCAGGTCGAGCCCGGCGACCTCCGACCAGCCACGCAGGCGGTCGGCGACACCGTCGAGCTCCAGCCAGGGGCTGAGGAAACCGGGGGACTGGGCACCCTGTCCAGGGGCGACGATTACGAGCACGGTTCAACCCTCTCTCGCCAGGCGCCCAGGGGCGGGTAGGCGACGGTAACGAAGAAAACCATCCGGGATTGTATGGTCCCTACACCCCGGCTCGGGTGGGGTCCCCGGCCGCGGTGAGCCGGCCGAGGGCCAGTGCGATCCGCAGAGTGAACGCCGAACGTACGTCGGAGGGGGCGTACCCCGTGACGTCGGTCACACGTCGTAGCCGGTAGCGCACCGTGTTGGGGTGGACGAAGAGCATCCGGGCCGCACCCTCCAGCGAGGAGGCCTGCTCCAGGTAGACACTCAGCGTCTCCAGCAGCGCCGAGCCGGCCTCGTCCAGCGGTGTGTAGATCTCCTCCACCAACTGGCGGCGCGCGGCCTGGTCGCCGGCCAGCGCCCGCTCGGGCAGCAGGTCGTCCGCGAGCACCGGGCGGGGAGCGTCCGGCCAGGCGGCGCAGGCCCGCAGCCCGGCCGTGGCGGCGTGCGCCGAGCGGGTCGCGGAGAGCAGGTCGGGCACGGTCGGGCCGACCACCACCGGGCCCGGCGCGAACTGGCCGATCAGCGCCCGGGCGGCGTGCACCGGCTCCTTGTCGCCGCCGACCACCACCACCAGGCGCTTGCCCAGCACCCCGGTCAGCACGTTCAGCTTGGCGTACCGGGCGGCCCGGCGGATCGCCTCCACCACCAGCTCGCTGTCGCCGTCCGGCGCGCTGCCCATCACCACCCGGACCTGGCTGGGCTGACCCCAGCCGAGCGCCGCGGCACGGGAGAGCACACCCTCGTCGGCGTCGCCGGACAGCAGGGAGTTGACCACCAGTGCCTCCAGCCGGGCGTCCCAGGCGCCGCGCGCCTCGGCCGCCTGGGCGTACACCTGGGCGGTCGCGAAGGCGATCTCCCGGGCGTAGACCAGCACCGACTCGCGCATGTCCGACTCGTCGCCGGGGGCGGCCACCTCCTCGATGGCCTCCTCCATCACCTCGATCGTGGTGCGGATCAGCTCGACGGTCTGGCGCAGGGTGATCGCCCTGGTCAGCTCGCGCGGCGCGGTGCCGAAGACGTCGGTGGAGATCGCCTGGGCGGCGTCCGGGTGGCGGTACCACTCGGTGAAGGCGGCGATGCCGGCCTGGGCGACCAGGCCGATCCAGGAGCGGTGCTCCGGCGGCATCCGCCGGTACCAGCCGAGCTGGTCGTCCATCCGCGAGATCGCGGCGGTGGCCAGCTTGCCCGAGGACTTCTCCAGTCGCTTGAGCGTCGCCGCCCGGCGCTCGGCGCGCTCGGCGGCGTTTCTGCGCTCCTGCGCCGTCAGACGGGGCGCCGCGCGGCCGGGCCGGTCGCGGCCGGGCCGGGGCGCCGGGCTCTTCCCGGCCGGGTCGGGCACGGGACTGGGTTCGCTCTTGGAGTTCGCGGAAGCGGCTGGCACAAGGACAAGACTGCCTCACGCGAGTGACTGCTCGTGCACACCCCCCGGCGGAGCGGCGCGGTGGCAAGGGTCACACCCCCGGGGCGCGGTGCGCTCCCGATCCCGGGGACGGGCCGCCCCCCGGGGGTACGGTGGGCGCGTGACCGACGCCGCTGACCGCCCCCGCGCCGACCTGCGCCGCACCGCCGAGCGCTACCGCTCCAGCCCGGGCGAGGGCATCGAGACCCGCCACGCGTTCTCCTTCTCCGGCCACTACGACCCGAAGAACACCCACTTCGGCGCGCTGCTGGCCTGCAACGAGGAACTCCTCGCCCCCGGCGCCGGATTCGACGAGCACAAGCACCGGGACACCGAGATCCTCACCTGGGTGCTCGAGGGCGCGCTCGCCCACCGGGACTCCCACGGCCACGGCGGGGTGGTCCGCCCCGGGATGGTCCAGCACCTCAGCGCCGGCTCCGGCGTCACCCACACCGAGCGCAACGTCGGCGGCGCCGTCGGCCCGGTCCGCTTCGTCCAGATGTGGCTCCAGCCGGACACGTTCGACGCGACCCCGGCGTACGGGCTGCGCAGGGTGGAACCGGCGGACGGCGGGTTGACCCTGCTCGCCTCCGGCCTGGAGCGGGACGCCGGCACGGACGCCCTGCGACTGCGCCGCAGCGACGCCGCGCTCTGGCTGGCGACCGCGGGCCCGTGGCAGCCGCTGCCCGAACTGCCCGCGGCCCCTTGGCGGTACGCGCACCTGACGGCCGGCTCGCTGGGCTACCGGACGATCCCGGGGCCCAAGGGCGGCGGCCGGTCGATGGTCCCGGGCGACAGCGTGCGGATCACCGGTGAGGGCTTCGCCGACCCGGCGGCGGGCGAGACCGGCGCGGAACTCCTGCTGTGGGAGATGCACTCGCCGGTCTCGTACGGCTAGGGCATCGGCTGGTGCCTGTCCGGTGGTTCCTGTCCGGGGCGGCCGTCCCCTCGGCCGGTCACGAGGCCGCCCCTCCGGGAGCGTCCCGCAGGCCGTCCGGCCGTCCGGTCAGCTCCGCAGTTCGGCGAGGACCGCGTCGGAGAAGGCCGGCCAGGCCTCGACCGCCCACGGGCCGAAGTCCCGGTCGGTGAGCGCGACACAGGCCGCGCCCGCCTGCGGGTCGACCCACAGGAAGGTGCCGGACTGGCCGAAGTGGCCGAAGGTCGCGGGGGAGTTCGCGGTGCCGGTCCAGTGCGGGCTCTTGCCGTCGCGGATCTCGAAGCCGAGGCCCCAGTCGTTCGGGCGGCGGTGGCCGTAGCCGGGCAGCACCCCGCTGGTGCCGGGGAAGGCGACCTCGCGGGTGGCCCGCAGGACCGTGGACGGGTCCAGCAGCTTCGGCGACTGCAGCTCGGCGGCGAACCGGGCGAGGTCGGCGGCGGTGGACAGGCCGCCGGCGCCGGCCGGGGACTTGTGCGCGGTGTTGATCAGGGTGTCGGCCATGCCCAGCGGCTCGAACACCGCCTCGGCGACGTAGCGGGAGAACTCGATCCCGGTGGCCGCGGACAGCGTCCGCGCCAGTGCGTCGAAGCCCGCGTTGGAGTAGAGCCGGCGGTTGCCGGGTTCGGCGAACACCCGGTCCTCGTCGAAGCCCAGGCCGGAGGTGTGTGCGAGCAGGTGACGGACGGTGGCACCGGGCGGCCCGGCCGGGTCGTCCAGCTCGAACACGCCCTCCTCGACCGCGACGAGCGCCGCGTAGGAGGTGAGCAGCTTGGTCACCGAGGCCAGCGGGAACAGGTGCTGCTGCGGCCCGTGCGCCCCCAGCAGCGCGCCGTCCGCCCCCCGGACCACCGCGACCGCGGCATGGGGCACCGGCCAGTTCTCGATCACGCGCAAGCTCTCCATGGATCCCGACTGTAGCCGGGGCCGCGCGGGGGCGGCGGGGCACCCTGCGGTCAGGCGGGTGGTGGGGGCACCCGGCTGCCGGGCCGGGCGGGCTTGCTTGGAGTGCACTCCAACTCGGTAGCGTCTTTCCCGTCGCACAGGACAGGGGGAAACGTTCGATGGCCACACCAGCACGCGTCACACCCGCCCGGGTCGAGATCGACCTGCGCAGCTGCTCCGAGGTGTTCGGCCGGCCGGTCGGCGATCCGGACCGGACCCCGCGCCACACCATCAGCGAGGTCGCCGCGGCCAGCGGACTGACCGCCCACACCCTGCGCTGGTACGAGCGGATCGGCCTGCTGGACCCGGTCGACCGCGCGGCCGGCGGCCAGCGCCGCTACTGCGACGCCGACCTGCACCGACTGGCCTTCCTGGGCCGGCTGCGGCTGACCGGCATGTCCGTGGCGGACATGCTCAAGTACGTGGACATGGCCCGGCAGGGCGAGCGGACCTACGAGGGACGCCGCCTGCTGCTGGAGGCCCAGCGCGAGGAGGTCCGGCAGCGGATCGTCGACCTCCAGGCCACCCTCGCCGTCCTCGACTACAAGATCGATCTCTATGCCGGGAAGGCCGCCGGCACCACCGGCGCCCCGGTCCAATGCCAGTACAACCGCGTAGAGGAAGAGCAGAGCGCATGACTCACCCCGTCCTTCCCACCACCGAACTCGGCACCGGCGGACCGCTGGTGGGCGTCCAGGGCCTCGGCTGCATGGGCATGAGCGAGTTCTACGGCCCCACCGACTCCGACGAGGCACTCGCCACCCTGGGCGCCGCGCTGGAGGCCGGTGTCACCCTGTTCGACACCGCAGACATGTACGGCTTCGGCCGCAACGAGGAGTTCGTCGGCCCGTTCGTCCGGGCCAACCGGGACAAGGTGGTGATCGCCACCAAGTTCGCCATCGAGCGCTCGGAGCAGGACCCGACCCGCCGCGCCGTCCGCAACGACCCGGCCTACATCCGGGCCGCCGTCGACGCCTCGCTGCGCCGCCTCGGCGTGGACGAGATCGACCTCTACTACATGCACCGCCGCAACCCGGACGTGCCGCTGGCCGAGTCGGTCGGCGCCATGGCCGGGCTGGTCGAGGCCGGCAAGGTGCGCCACCTCGGCCTGTCCGAGGTGACCGGGGCCGAACTGCGCGAGGCGCACGCCGTCCACCCGATCGCCGCGGTGCAGTCCGAGTGGTCGGTGTTCGCCCGCGACGTCGAGCGCTCGGCGGTGCCGGCCGCGGCGGAGCTGGGCGTCGCCTTCGTGCCGTACTCGCCGCTCGGGCGGGGCTTCCTGACCGGCGCCTTCCAGGACGCCGGCAAGCTCTCGGACAACGACTTCCGGCGCACCCACCCGCGCTACACCGGCGACAACGCGGCCGCCAACGGCGAACTGCTCGCCCCCTTGCGGGAGATCGCGCAGGCCCACGGCGGGACCCTCGCCCAGGTCGCGCTGGCCTGGGTGCACCAGCGGGCGGAGGTGCACGGGCTGACCGTCGTGCCGATCCCGGGCACCCGCAAGCGCAGCCGCCTCGCCGAGAACACGGCGGCGGCGACGCTGCGGCTCACCGAGGCGGACCTGGCCCTGCTGGAGCCGGTGTCCGGCCGGGTGGCGGGGGACCGCTACGCGGACATGAGCAACACCTCGGTCGGCCGGGAGTAGTCGCTCAGGAGTAGTCGGCCGGGAGCGGGCGGCCGGGAGCAATCACCGGGAGCGGTCGTAGCCCGGAGCGGACCGGAGCCGGCCGGATCGGCCCGGACCCGCGGCGGCCGGGCGGCCCGGGGAGTCACCGACTCCCCGGGCCGGGCCCGTGCCGCGCCGGTCAGGCCCGGCGTCCGAGCCAGGCGGCCAGCAGGGTGTGCACGTCGGCGTCCTCGGCGACCGGCTGGACCTCGCCGAACGGGACGTCCTCGCCCCGGGCCTCGGGCGGCAGGACGAACCGGGCGATGCCCAGTGCGGTCTGCGCCAGGGTGTCGTCCAGGGCGAAGCCGTTGTCGAGGCTGGTGGCGATGTCCCAGGTGTGGGTGACCGCCTCCATGAGGTAGCCGCCGACCACGGCGCCGCCGGGCACCTCGCCCCAGGGGGCGAGGGTCGGGCGGCCGAGCTTGGCGTCGTCCGCCCAGGCGGCGGTCGCCCGGGCGCGGGCCCGGCCCAGCGCGGCCGGCCAGCCCTCGTCCGACGGGTCCTCGATGGCGGGCACGATGTCGTCGAAGCGGCCTCCCTCGCCCATGTAGGCGAGCCGGTGCATGCCGCCGACCACGTGGTTCAGCAGCCGGCGCAGCGTGAACTCGGTGCACGGGGTGGGCCGGTCGAGGTCGGCCGGGGTGATCGTGGCGAACAGCTTCTCCAGCTGGTCGAGGGCGAGCAGGTACTGCGGGCGGGCATCCTGGACGGCGTTCACGTGCGGTCAACTCCCCGTGGTCGGGCGGGCTTTCGGGCTCGAAACGCAATCTCCCAGTAAAACCTGACAAGTGCCGTCAGGATTACTGGGATTCTTTGCGTATGAAGGCTCTTTGCCCATGAAGGCCGACCGCCTGCTCTCCGTCCTCCTGCTGCTCCAGACCCGCGGCCAGGTGTCCGCCACCGAACTCGCCGAGCGGCTGGAGGTGTCCGTCCGCACCATCTACCGCGACGTCGAGTCGCTCTCCGCCGCCGGGGTGCCGGTGTTCACCGAGCGGGGGCGGCACGGCGGCATCGGCCTGCTGCCCGGTTACCGCACCGACGTCACCGGGCTGACCGCGGACGAGGCCAGGGCGCTGTTCGTGCTCTCCGCCCAGGGCGCGCACAGCGACCTCGGGCTGGACGGCGCGCTCGGTTCGGCGCTGCGCAAGGTGATGGCGGCGCTGCCGGCCCCGCACCGCCCGGCGGCCGAGCGGATCAGCGAGCGGATCCTGGTCGACCCGGTCCGCTGGATGCCCGGCGGCGTGGCCGCCTCCGCCTCCGCGCCCGCGCCCGGCCCGGACCTGGGCGAGCTGCAGTACGCGGTCTTCGCCGACCGGCGGCTGCGGCTGCGCTACCGGCACAGCGGCACGCCCGCGCCGGTGGAGTACACCGTCGACCCGTACGGGCTGGTGAGCAAGGCGGCGGTCTGGTACCTGGTGGCCGATCTGCACGGCGAGCCGCGGCTGTTCCGGGCGGACCGGGTACTGGCCGCCGAGAGCACCGAGGAGGTGGTGCGGCGCCGGGCGGGCACGGGGCTCGGCGACGTGTGGGCGGTGCTGCGCGAGCAGGTGGAACGGATGCCGAAGGAAGTGCCGGTGCGGGTGCGGGTCCGGCGCGGGCGGCTGGACAGGTTCCTGCGGATCCACGGCGGGCGGGTCACCGCGCCGCCGCCGGAGGCGGGCACCGGGCCGGCCGAGGAGTGGGTGGAGGTGGCGATGGCCTTCCCGGCCCCGGCGGCGGTCCGGTCGCTGCTGGCCTTCGGCCCGGACGCCGAGGTGCTGGGCCCGCCGGTCGCCCGGCGCGAGCTGGCCCGGGCGGCGGCGGACGCCCTGCGGCTGTATCAGGACCAGCCGTCGTAGCGGCACCGGGACCGGACGTCCGTGCGGGGCGGCGGTGCCGGGACCCCGCGCGGTCCGGGTCCTCGCGCGGTCCGGGTCCTCGCGCGGTGCGCGGGACCGGAAGGTCGCGGCGCCGGCCCCGGACGCCGTCCCCCCGTCAGGAGGTGGGCTCGGTCCGGACCACGTCGTGGTAGTGCCCGAGCGAGATCGCCGCGAAGTTGTGCAGGCTGTCGGTGCCGTCGGTGAAGTAGCCGTTGTGGCCGACCGCGCGGGCCGAGGAGATCTGCTCGGCGCCGAAGCCGCCGCCGGTCGGGTCGGCGCCGTGGCCGAGCTTGCCGACCTCCAGGAACGGGACGTTGCCGATCCAGTCGCTGGGGTTGCGGGCGGCCCAGACGTGCACGCCGGCGCCGAGTTCGGCGGCGCTCTGCACGCCCATGCCGGGGCTGCCGAACACCATCATGTCGGTGATGCCGGAGGTGTCGGACGGCGAGGCGGCCGCGCGCGGGATCTTCGGGGCGGCGGTGCCGCAGACGACCGAGCCGTACGAGTGGCAGAGCAGCGACGGGGGCACGTCCGGCCGGGTGGTCTCCTTGAGGCCGGCGAGCAGCCGCTCCAGGCGGGGCGCGGCGACGTCGGCGAGCCGGGAGGTGGCCGCGTCCGGGCCGAGGCCGGAGGGGGTGACGTAGCCGGTCCAGGAGATCACGGCGGTGCGGGTGCCGGGGGCCTGGCGCCGCTCCTCGGCGTAGAGGGCGCGGGCCATGCCGGCCGGGGAGCGCAGCGGCTCGGCGGTCTGGTCGAAGTGGCCGAGGTCGGCGTCCGAGCCGGGGACGAGGACGGAGATCCGCTCGGCGTCGGCGAGGTCGCCCCACACCTCGCTGACCAGGCCGCGGCCACGCGGGTCGAAGGCCAGGACCTGACGGCCGGGGGCGAGCAGGTGGTCGACGTCGTTGGCGCGGGAGACGGCGAGCGCGCGGGTGTCGGAGTCGAGCTTGCGGTCCTCGGCGCGGGCCCGGGCCTTGTCGCGCTCGGCGGCCAGGGCGATCCGGTTGGCGCGGTAGCGCAGGTCCAGCGGGGCGCCGTCGTAGTTGCCGACGACCAGCGGGTACTCCTGGATCAGCCGGTCCAGTTCGGTGGGCGCGAGCGACGCGAAGAACTCGGCGGCGGCCGCCGGGGAGGTGGTGGCCGGGTCGGGCAGGGAGCGGCCGAAGGAGTGGTCCTGGACCCAGGCGGCGCTGCCGGCCGGGGGCGTGGAGATCGCCAGCTGCTCCGAGGAGACGGCGGCCGCGGCGGCCGAGGCGCCGGCGTCGGCGAGCACGGCGCAACCCGCGAACGCCCCGATCAGTACCCGCTTCCAGCGTCGACGGTTGCGCACCGCACCAACTCCCTTGGGGCCTGTCACCGTTTCGCGGGCGGTGCCCGGAGGGTGCGATGGAACTGCTTGCTTCCTGCGCAAGCCTAGGGGCCCCGGCGGCGTGCCGGGCGCGCCTAAACTGTGGGATGGATCACATGAACCGGGGGTGTCTTCCCGACGTCTCCCAGTGGTGCGGACCGCGGCCCGCCGGGCCTGCGCTCAGGCGTCGAACTCCCGGACCAGCCGCTTCGGGGCCGTCCGCCGCCAGGCCTCGGTGACCAGGTCGCGCAGCTCGTCCGGGTCCACCAGGTCCAGCCGGACGCTCACCCAGCCGTGCCGTCCGACGTAGGGGGCGGAGGAGAACACCTCGGGTTCGGCGGCGAGCAGTTCGGCCTGGTCCTCGGGGGAGGCCTTGACGGTGACCCGGTCGCCGTCGGGCGCGCCCATCGCGAAGATCCGGCTGCGGACCCGCAGCGTCTCGATGTCCCAGGTCGGCTCCTGGGCGGCCTCCGGCAGGGCCAGCGCCATCGCGCGGAACTCGTCGAACGTCACCATGGCGGCAGGTTAGAGGAGGGCACTGACAACGCGCCCCCGGCGCGCGCGATGGCGCACCGGGGGCGCGTGACGGGTGAGGCCCGGTCAGGCCGCGGTCGCGGTCAGCAGAGCGAGGCCCAGGCGTCGCAGGAGCGGTCGGCGGCGATCAGCCGGTCCGGGTGGCCGCTGCCGTCCGCGACCGAGATCCGGCGGTAGTTCTGACCGCTGAACACCCAGTACTCGCTGTTCCCGCCGACCCGCTGCCGGTCCGGGACGGCCAGGAAGCAGTCCACCCGGTCCAGGCCGTTCAGCGAGCTCCACTGGGAGAGTTCGCGGTCGGTGCGCTCGCGCACGTCGGTGTGCGAGGAGCCGTCGGCGATCGAGATCAGCCGGTACTGCTGGCGGCCGGCGGTGGTGTGGAAGCACCAGTACCAGCTCTTTCCGCCGACCCGCTGCTGGTCCGGGACGGGCAGCCAGCAGTCCACCTGGCCGACGCCGCTGAGCGAGCCCCAGGAGGTGAGGTCGCGGTCGGGGCGTTCGAGCGTCGTGGTGTACCGGCCGCCGCTGCCGCAGGTGACGGAGACCAGCCGGTACTGCTGGCGGCCGGCGGTGCTGTGGAAGACCCAGTACCGGCTCTTGCCGGCCGGGTCCTGCTGGTCCGGGACGGGCAGGAAGCAGTCGACGCGGCCGATGCCCTGCAGACAGGACCAGTCGGTCAGCCAGGTGTCGTCCTCGACCTTGCGGTCGGTGTGGGCGGGGCCGTCGGCGACCGAGACCAGTCGGCAGCGGTCGCCGTGGAACGCCCAGTACTGGCTCTGTCCGGCCCGGCGGTACTGGTCCGGGACGCCGACGAACTCGTCGCACGGGTACGCCTTCACCGGCTGCGGCGTGGGCTGCGGCCGACTGTCGGTGGTCTGGCCGCCGGTCTGGGTACCGCCCTGGCCGCCGGTCTGCCCGCCGGTCTGTCCCCCGGTGCCCTGGCTGCCGACCGGGGTGAGCCGGCCCTCGCAGAGCCCGCGCAGGATGCTCAGGGAGGGCATGAACGCGTACACCGAGCCGGTGGTCCGGACGAACTGCTGGAAGCTCAGCGGGGTGTGGTTGATCAGGCCGTCCGGTCCCCGGTGCTCCCAGTCGACGTCCGGGGCCTCCTGGGTGACCGGGTCCTTGCCGGGCAGCGGCCTGGGGTCGGCGTGCCCGGGCGGGACGGTCCCTCCGCTGTCGCGGTTCGGCGGGAAGTTCGGCTGGTCCATCCAGTCGGCCTGGATGAACTCGAACTGCCGCTGGAGGTCGGCCTGGTAGCAGATGAACAGCAGGCCGCGCGGGTCGTCGGGGCCGCCCGGGCCCTCCGAGGCCGGGTCGAACGGGGCGCCGTACGGGGTGCCGCGGCGCATGATCCGGCGGCCGTCCAGGACGCCGGCGTCCAGCGCGGGCTTGTCCGGGGTCTCCTGCAGGCCGGCCCGCGGGCTGGTCTTGCGCAGGTGCGACCAGAGCGGGGTGACCAGGCCCTCCGGGTCGTCCCGGAAGTCGAAGTCGTTGTCGGAGGCGGCGCCGGGGTTGTTCGGGACGTCGGTGGACTGGTGCTTGCAGACCGGGGCGCCGGAGCGCCAGCGGCCGACCATCCGGGCGGCCAGCCACTCGGTGGTCGCGGTGTCCGGGACGGCCTTGGCCTGCTTGAGCTCCCTGAGCTTGAGCGCGACCTGCGACCACCAGCCGGGGACGTCCTGGGCGAGTCGTCGGACCACCTGGAAGGAGCCGTTGCGGGCCCACTCGGGGTACTGGCTCGGCGGGCCGCTGAACGGGTCGTTCTCCAGTCCGCAGACGAACTCGCCGGCCGGGATGAGCCGGGTGCCGGGGTGGCCCTCCACCTCTTCCGGCTTCGCCGGGTCCGGCTGGTCGAAGCCCTTGACGCCGGGCTCGCTGATGCCGTCCTTGAAGCCGAAGTGCTCCTTGCCGCGGCGGCTGCCCAGCAGGGTCTGGGCGTTCTGCTGGTAGGCGATCAGGACCCGGCACTCGGCGGCGGCGATCCGCTGGGCCTCGACGGCCGCCTGGAGGTCCCGCTCGGTGTCGGCGGAGATCTTCAGCACGGCGTGGACCGCCTGGGTGCGGCCGTTGCCGAAGAGCCAGTTCTCCGGGGAGTTGTCGCCGGTGTCGCCGAGCGCGCCGGCCCGCCTGGCGGAGCCCTCCTTGAAGGCCTCCAGGCCGCCGCCGACCGGCGGGGCGGTGGGGAAGGGGTCGGTGGCGGAGAGCATCCGCAGGCCCTCGTAGGTGAAGCTGAGGCCGAGCCAGGTGGCGGTCAGCGTTCTGGGGTCGTCGCCGCCGGAGGCCTGTCTCGCTTCGCTGAAGGCCGCGTTGAACGCGGCGACCTCGCGGGTGGTGGAGATCTGCGGGGTCAGCTTGCGCAGCCAGTCGCGGGCCCGGGCGGCGTCGTCGAACTTGAGGAACAGGACGCTGACGTTGTCCTTCCTGAATCCGGCGAGGATGTCGCCCTGGATCTCCTCGCTGTCGCGCAGGCTCGGTTCCGTGGTCATGGGGATGTCCTTTCGGGGGAGGGGATCAGGCCGAGGGGCCGAGCTGGACCCACTGCGCGACGCTGGGCACGCCCTGGTCGCTGAGCAGGAAGAGCATGTACCAGCCGGGCGGGGCGGCCTTGGCGTCCGGCGGGGCCTGGAACTGCAGCCGGTTGCCGGCCCGGCTGGTGAGCCTCAGCTCGATGTGGCGCTGGCTGGTGTTGACCGAGTGGGTGGAGGTCGTCGGGGCCAGCAGGACGGCCTTGGCGGCGAGGCCCGGGGTGGTGCTGGTGACCGTGAAGGTCTGGTCGTAACCGACCGGCGTGGTGGGCGCGTTGGCGAGCGCGGGGCGGTCGCCCTGGTGCAGGTACGACGGTTCGTAGATCTCGATGGTGCCGTTCATGGTGACCGGCCCCGAGGTGCCGGGGACGCCGCTCACGGTGCCGTTGACGTCCGTGTTGTTGGCCAGCTGCTGGAGTTCGTCGCCGGTCACCATGACGCGTCCGTCGGGCAGCACCACCGCGTTGGAGTGGTAGCCGCGCGGGAGCCGCTGGACCGGGCCGAGCTGCCAGTTGCCCTGGTCGTCGCGCAGCTCGATCTGGCGGTACTTGAGATCCGCGTTGGGGTTGTACGGGCCGTTGCCGTAGTCGCGGATGTCGTAGGCGCCGTTGACGGTCAGCAGCCGGCCGGTGGGCAGCAGGAGGGTGTCGTCCTGGGTACGGCCGAAGGCGCGGGACTTCTCGGCGGTCCAACTGCCGTTGGAGAAGCGCAGGGTGCTCGGGTTGTCGCGGTCGCCGCCGAGGACCAGCGCGGAGTCCGGGCCGTTGACGCCGCCGGGCAGCATCACGGCGGAGCCGTAGTTGCGCTTGCGGCCGTCGGGGCGGGCGGTCAGGTCGGCGCGGGACTCGGCGACCGGGTCGAACTTCCACTGCTCGGCGGACTGGCGGCCGAAGCCGTAGACGTTGCCGTCGTTGAGCGAGAACAGGTGCGGGTAGTCGGTGGTGAACGGGGCGTCCACCTTGAACCGGTCGACCGGGGTGCCCCTGGGGACGTCGGTCTTCTTCGTCGGCACCGCGAAGGACTTGGCGGGGAAGCGCTCGACCACCGGCGTGGGCGTGCCGTAGCCGAGTTCGGACTGGCCGGACATGATCAGCTGGCGGCCGTCGGCGCCGGTCACCACCGAGGGGTACCAGCGGCCGACCGACATGTCGGGGTTGCGGGTCCAGGTCTCGGTCCACGGGTCGAAGACCAGCGAGAGCTTGGCGCCGGTACCGCCGTTGCCGCCGAGGTTGCCGCCGAAGACGCCCAGCATGCCGTTGGGCAGGAAGGAGTGGCCCGAGCAGAAGAAGGGGACCGGGCGGGGTTCGCCCAGGCCGTCCGGCATGTCGGCGACGGGCGGGGTGACCTGTTTGAACGCGTCCGGCCCGGTGCCCTTGGCCGGGTCCCACAGGAAGGCCCGCCCGGCGTTCTCCTTGCCGATGGTCTGGGTGGGGGCGGGTTCCTTCTCCGGGTTGGTCTCGATCCGTTCGAAGGAGAACAGCAGCACCTTGCCGGTGGGCAGCAGCGCGACGTGGTCGCCGAAGTCGGGGGAGGGGAAGTAGTCCCTGAACGCGCCGAAGGCCGCCGGGTCGAAGGCCTTGTTGTGATCGGCCTGGGAGGCCGTCAGCGCGTTGTACCGGTTGGTGCGGGTGGTCTGGGGGTAGTCGCCGACGCCGCGGACGGCGGCGCGCATCCGGGCGTGCTCCTCGGCGTGCTCCCGGCCGAGGGCCGCGACCTCGTCCTCCCGCAGTTCGGCCATCACCCGGGGCGAGTCGACGTGCGGGGCGAGCTCGTCCGCGCCGGGGGCGGCCGGTCCGCCGTGGGCGACGGCCGGGGCGACCGCGCCGAGCAGGGTGCCGGCGGTCACCGCGAGGACCACGGCGGTGCCCGGCAGCCGCCGGCGGACCCGGCGCCTCGGCCGCGGGCGTGGGGACAGGGACATGGGACTCCTCGGGAGCGTGGGGTGTCGGGAAGGGGTGGCGAATGCGGACGGACGGGCCGTGGGCGGGCGCGGTCCTGCGACGGTCGCCGACGGTCACAGGACATCACAGCGCGTGGTGGTTCGCATGCGGGTGCATCCTCTCGGCGCACCCGCCCCGCGCGGCTCACACCACGCCCAGCGCGTACGCCGCGAACAGCGTCGCCGCGGCGCCGGCCGCCGCCTTCCCGGCCCGGGAGAACGAGGTCCACGGCCCGTCGAACCGTCGGGTGAACCACCCGAGTGCCACCAGCACGGCCCCGAACAGCGGGAGCAGCACCAGCCGGGCGGCGACCCAGCCGAGCGAGTCCGGCGCGGTCGTCAGGCCCGGGACGGCGCCCAGGCCGGCCGCGCCGGGCACCGCCACCGCGAGCATCGCGCTCTGGTGCCAGCAGAAGATCGTCATCGCCGACAGGTTCACCGCCACCACCGGCAGCCACAGCAGCGGACGGCGCGTCAGCAGCCGGCCCAGCCGCTCCCGCAGCAGCACCGCGCCGCCGCACTGGACCGCCGCCAGGGCGAGCACCAGCAGGGACGGCGGGTGCGAGTTGGTGCGCTCCGCCCCGGGCACGCCGACCATGCTGGCCGGGTAGTGGAACACCAGCAGCAGCGCGGCGAACAGCGCGCCGCCGCCCAGCAGCAGCACCCGGGCCGTTGGGCGGCCGAGCCGGCCCTGCGCCCAGAGCACGCCCAGCTGGTACCCGAACAGCCAGCCCGGAAGGATGTTCAGCAGGGCGACCCAGGACGGCACCGACTGCGCCCACGGCCCGTACCGCAGCAGGTCGACGGTGGCGACCGAGGCCACCAGCAGGCCCGCCGACCAACCGCCCAGCCGGCGCCCGGCGGCCACGCAGAGCGGGGTGAGCGCGGTCAGCCCCAGGTAGACCGCGATGTACCAGAGCGGCTGCACCACCAGCGTCGCGCCGGTGCGCAGGGTGTCCGCGGGGACGCCCAGTGCGGGCAGCAGCGGGATCAGCAGCGCCCAGACCGCCGTCACCCCGAGCACCGGGCGCAGCAGCCGGACCGTCCGGGCGCGCAGCCAGCCGCCGTACGAGCCGCCGCGGGCGCGGGAGCGCTCCAGCGAGCGGACCGAGGAGTGGCCGCCGACCAGGAAGAACACCCCGAGCATCTGGAGCCCCCAGCTGAGCGGGGCGAAGAAGCCGAGGGAGGAGAGCGGGCTGGCGTTGTGCAGGGCGCCGTCGGGGGAGCGGGTGAAGCCGCCGAGCATCCAGTGCCCGACCGGGACGGCGAGGAGGGCGAGGGCGCGCAGTCCGTCGAGAGCGCGGTCGCGGGTGGCGGGGGTCCTGGCGTCGACCTGCCGGGCGGTGCGGCGCAGTCCGTCGAGGGGGTGGGCGGTGCGGGGGCGGGCGGTGCGGGGGTGGGCCATGGTGGTGCTCCTTCCGGTGCGGCAGGTCAGGTGCGGCAGGTCAGGCGCGGCCGAGGGCGACGGCGGCGTAGGCGGCGAGCGAGGCGGTGCCGGGGGCGAAGTAGCCGGTGTGGCCGTGGGACCCGGTGGCGGGCAGCGGGCGGGCGCCGAAGCCGGGGTCGGTCGGGTCGGCGCCGTGGCCGAGGCCGAACAGCCGGACGTTGGGCACGTCGCCGATCCAGTCGGAGTCGTTGCGGGCGGTGGCCCAGAGCGGGACGCGCGGGTCGAGGTCGGCCGCCGAGTCGACGCCCATGCCGGGGGAGCCGAGCACCACCACGCCGGAGGCCCGGGTGGGCGTGGGGCGGGCCAGGCCGCAGACCACCGAGCCGTAGCTGTGGCAGAACAGGGTGGCGGGGTCCTGCGGGCGGGTGCTGACGGCGAGTCCGTCGAGCAGCCGGTCGAGGCGGGCGGCGCCGGCCCGGGCGAGGCCCTCGGTGGCGGCGTCGGGGCCGAGGCCGACCGGGGTGGTGTAGCCGGCCCAGGCGATCACCGCGGTCTGCCCGTCGGTGGCCTGGTGCAGGGCGCGGGCCATGCCGGCGGGGGTGCCGTACGGGTCGGAGGCGCGGTCGAAGCGGAGCAGGTCGACGTCGGAGCCGGGGACGATGACGGCGGTGCGGCGGGCGGTGGCCAGGTCGCCGTAGACCTCGGCGACCTGGCCGCGGCCGCGCGGGTCGAAGGCCAGGACCTGCCGGCCGCCGTCCAGCAGGGTGCGGTAGCGCTCGGCGCGGGTGCGGGCGGCCTCGTGGTCCTGGGGGGTGAGGGCCGGGTCGGCGGCCCGGGCGAGTTCGCGGGTGCGTTCGGCGGCGAGGGCCAAGGCGTTGGCGCGGTAGCGCAGGTCGACCGGGGCGCCGTCGAGGTTGCCGACCACCAGCGGGTGCCGGACGGCCAGCGCGTCCCGGGCGGCCGGTGACAGCCCGGCGAAGAAGGTCGCGATCCGGGCCGGGTCGGCGGTGGCCGGGTCGGGCAGCGGCAGGCCGAGCGCGGTGTCGGCCGTCCAGGCGGCGCTGCCGGGCGGCGGGCCGGTGACCGGGGTCTGGGTGTCGGGGGCCCCCCCCCCCCCCCCCCCCACCCCCCCCGGCCCCCCCCCCGCGGCGGCGCGCGGCCCGCAGGTGCGCAATACCCCCAAGAGGCGGCTCTCCCCCGAGAGTGCGGGG
>NZ_JBHWBZ010000042.1:68993-78008 GCF_042735475.1 Kitasatospora sp. NPDC059577
GGGCGGCCCGCGGCAGGCCCGCCGGGGGGGCGGCCGCCCGGGGGGGGGGGCGGGGGGGGGGGCGGGCGGGGGGGGGCGGGGGGGCGGGCCCCCCCCCCCCCGCGCCGAGCAGCGCCGCCAGCATCACCGCGGCGGCGGCGAGCGCCCGCCTGGTCCGAAATCCGCGCATGTCCCTGCTCTCCCTCGTTCGTTCGGCTTGCGACGAGGAGGAAGGTAGGAACACGACGGCCCCGCGGACGTCACACCGCGGGGCCAACTCCCGGGTGCTACCCGGGTATCAGGGGGACAACCCCCCTCACTGGCCGGGGGTCACCAGGCCCGACTCGTAGGCCAGCACGACCGCCTGGGCGCGGTCGCGCAGGTCGAGCTTGGCGAGGATGCGCCCGATGTGGGTCTTCACGGTCTGTTCGGCGAGCACCAGCTTCGCCGCTATCTCCTGGTTGGACAGGCCGCCGGCGATCAGCTCCAGCACCTCGGTCTCGCGCGGGGTCAGGCCGTTGAGCCGCACCTTGGGGTCGCGGCGCCTGGCCGGGCGGGTGCGGGCGAAGTCCTCGATCAGCCGGCGGGTCACCGAGGGGGCGAGCAGCGCCTCGCCGGCCGCGACCACCCGGACCGCGGCGATCAGGTCGGCCGGCGGGGCGTCCTTGAGCAGGAAGCCGCTGGCTCCGGCGCGCAGCGCCTCGTACACGTAGTCGTCCACGTCGAAGGTGGTCAGCATCAGCACCTTGGGCCGGTGCGCGCCGGGCACGGCCGGGTCGAGCAGTCGCCGGGCCGCCTCCAGGCCGTCCATCACGGGCATCCGGACGTCCATCAGCACCACGTCGGGGTGGGTGCGGCCGACGACCTCCAGGGCCTGGGCGCCGTCCGCCGCGTCCCCCACCACGTCGATGTCGCTCTGGACGCCCAGCAGGGCGGCGAAGCCCGCGCGGACCATGGCCTGGTCGTCGACGATGATCACGCGGATGGTCATGCGGTGGTCTCCCGGGGGGTGTCGAGCGGATCGCGGACGTCGCGGGTGTCGCGGGCGTCGCGGGTGCCGAGGGTGTCGAGGGGCAGCACGGCGGCCACCTTGAAGCCGCCGTCCGGCAGCGGGCCGGTGTCCAGCCTGCCATCGACCAGCCGGACGCGTTCACGCATTCCGACCAGACCGTGCCCGGTGCCCTCGGCCGACGCCTCCAGCGACTCGGTGCGCTCCGGCGGTGGCCCGTTGACCACGGTCACCCGCAGCGCCGGGCCGTCCGAGGAGAGCGAGACCCAGGCCTGCGCGCCGGGGGCGTGCCGCACCACGTTGGCCAGCGCCTCCTGGACGATCCGGTACGCCGACAGGCCGACGGCTTGCGGCACCAGCTCCACCAGCCCGTCGTCCACCGTCAGTTCGGCCGGCACCCCGGCCCGTCCCACCGTCTCGACCAGCTGGGCGAGTTGGCCGACGCCGGGCTGCGGGGCCTTCTCCCCGCCGGACTCCTCGCTGCGCAGCACGCCCAGCAGCCGGCGCATCTCGGCGAGCGACTCCCGGGCGGTGCCGGCTATCGCGGTGAACTCCTCGGCGGCGTCGGCCGGTACGTCGGGGATCCGGTAGGGCGCGCTGGCGGCCTGGACCGCGATCACCGACATGTGGTGGGCCACCACGTCGTGCAACTCCCGTGCGATCCGCGCACGTTCCTCCAGCAGGGTGCGCCGTTCGCGCTCCACCTCGCTGATCTGCGCCTGCTCGCTCAGCAGCCGGCGGGCCTCGGCGCTCTCCCGCAGGGCTCCGCCGAGCACCAGGACGGCGCCGGTCAGGGCGATCACGAGGAGGACGTTGTCCCCGGTGTAGCGGGAGCCCGTTGCGGCGAGCGACAGGGCGGCACTCCAGCCCGCGGTGACCAGCCAGACCGCGATCAGGGTGCGTCGCGGCTCGCGCAGGGAGAGCGGGACCATCAGGAGGAGGTAGCCGACCAGACCGGTGGCGGTCCACGGCCAGAGGCCGGCGGTCCCGGTCCCGGTGGTCAGGATCAGCAGGGCGGCCAGCAGGCCGGTGGCGCCGATCATCCACCACGCGGCCAGCGGCCGGCTCACCGCGAGCAGCAGCGGAGCGGTCTGCGCGACGGCGAGGGCGCCGGCGAGCCCGCCGTTGATCCCGTAGTCGTTGGCCATCACGTTGATCCCGCTGGGCAGGAGCGAGGAGATGGCGGCCACCGCGAGGACGTACGGGAGGTGGCGGACCCACGGCCGGGAGGACTGGGCCAGGAACGGGGCGTGGTCGGCGGACGGTCGGACGAGCGTGCCGAGCAGGGCCCGCGCCGCGTCGAGGGGCCCGGACCCGGGGGACGAGTCGATCATCCGGTCAGACTAGGGGCGCGGCGGCCGTCCGGCGTCCGACCTGGGGCCGGGATCCGGGGTGCTACCCGGGTATGACGCGGGTGCCCGGGCGGCCTGATGCCCCGTCGGCCGTGCGGGTGTTCAGGTGCGCCAGTGGCCGGTCAGGGCCGGGCCGAGCTGGTCGAAGTGGCGCTCGATCAGGGTGATCATGCCTTCCGGGCCCTCGGGTTCGCGATCGGCGGTCCAGGACAGGTGGGCGGCGCGCAGCACGCTGCCGAAGACGGCGGCGAGCACGGCGGGGCGCAGGTCCTCGCGCGGGTCGAGGCCCTCGCGTTCGGCGAGCACCCGGACGACGATCCGTTCCTGCTCGGTGACCCGGCGCAGGTGGGCGGCGAGCAGGGTGGGCGCGTCCTCGATCATCCGCATGAGTTCGAGCGCGCTGGTGATCGAGCCGGGGCCGGACGCCCTGGCGTTCCCGAGGTCGCGCCAGGCCTTGACGATCGAGGCGCGCAGGGCCTGCAGCGGGGTCTCCTCGGCGGGGCGGTGGCGCAGGCACTCGATGAAGTAGTCCTCGGCCTCGGCCATGACGGCGAGCGCGACCTCGTCCTTGTTGGCGAAGTAGCGGAAGAAGGTGCGCTGGGAGACGTCGACGGCGGAGGCGATCTCGTCGACGGTCGTCCGGGAGAAGCCCTGGCCGAGGAAGAGCACGTGGGCGGCCTGGACCAGGGCGTCCCGGGTCTGCTGCTTCTTGCGCTCACGCAGTCCGGGCGTCCGCCCGAGGTCCTCCGGGGTGCCGGTGGGGTGGGGGGTGTGAGCGGCCATGGCGGGGCCTTCCGGAGTGCTGGGTGTTTCTGGTGGGAGCACAACCTTAGCGTTCTGACAAATGTCAGTAATGGCCAGAAGTCACTGTTTGCCGAATGTCAGCGACTGACATAATCTGCCGCGAGTGGCGCCCGTCGGGCCGGGGCACCTGTGGGGACGGGTGGGCCGGGGCGCCACGACAACGTTCCGACCGAGCCACGCCCCCGGAGGGCCCAGATGAGCCAGTCCGTCGTCAAGAACTCCGAGGCGGACGCCTCGCCGCCACCGACGCCACCGTCCGGGGGCGGCCTCAAGGGGCACCCCTGGCTGACCCTGCTGACCGTCGCGGTCGGCGTCATGATGGTCGCCCTGGACGGCACGATCGTCGCCATCGCCAACCCGGTCATCCAGGAGAAGCTGCACGCGGCGCCCTCCGAGATCCAGTGGGTCACCAGCGGCTACCTGCTCGCCCTGGCGGTCTTCCTGATCACCGCCGGCAAGATCGGCGACCGGTTCGGCCACCGGAACACCTTCCTGGTCGGCGCGGTCGGCTTCGCCGCCACCTCGGCCGCGATCGGCTTCGCGGGCGACATCCGGACCGTGATCGCCTTCCGGGTCCTGCAGGGCCTGTTCGGCGCGCTGCTCCAGCCGGCCGCGCTCGGCCTGCTGCGCGGGGCCTTCCCGGCCGAGAAGCTCAACATGGCCATCGGCATCTGGGGCGGCGTGATCGGCGCCTCCACCGCGGCCGGCCCGATCGTCGGCGGCCTGCTGGTCGAGCACGTCAGCTGGGAGTCGGTGTTCTTCATCAACATCCCGGTCGGCCTGATCGCGCTGGCGCTCGGCCTGTGGGTCCTCAAGGACGTGCGGGCCGAGAACGCCGCCAAGTCCTTCGACGTGCCCGGCATCGTGCTGCTGTCGGTCGGGATGTTCGCGCTGGTCTTCGGCATCATCAAGGCCCCCGAGTGGGGTTGGGGCGACGCGCGGACCCTGCTGTTCCTGGGCGGCGCGGTGGTGCTGATGGTGCTGTTCGCGCTCTGGCAGGGCAAGGCGCGCGAGCCGCTGATCCCGCTCGGCCTCTTCCGCTCGGTGCCGCTGTCGGCGGGCGTCCTGCTGATGGTGCTGATGGCCTTCGCGTTCTTCGGCGCGATCTTCTTCGTGACCTTCTACCTGCAGAACGTGCACGGGATGAAGCCGGTCGACGCCGGCGTCCACCTGCTGCCGATGACCGGCATGATGATCGTCGGCTCGCCGCTGGCCGGCATCGCGATCGGCAAGCTCGGCCCCAGGATCCCGATCGTGGCCGGCATGCTGATCACCACCACCGCGATGTTCGGCATGTCCACCCTGGACACCGGCTCCGGCACCGGCGTGATGTCGCTCTGGTTCGTCCTGATGGGCCTCGGCATCAGCCCGGTCATGGTCGGTGCCACCGAGGTGATCGTCGGCAACGCCCCGCTGGAGCTGTCCGGCGTGGCGGGCGGCCTGCAGCAGTCCGCGATGCAGGTCGGCGGCAGCCTGGGCACCGCGGTGCTGGGCGCGCTGATGGCCGCCAAGGTCGGCGACGTGCTGCCCGGCAACTGGGCCGGGGCGGGCCTGCCGCCCGTCGAGGGCCCGCAGGCCGAGGGCCTCGAGCAGGCCGCCCAGCTCGGCATCGCGCCGCCCGCCCCGCCCGGCAC
Source organism: Kitasatospora sp. NPDC059577 (assembly GCF_042735475.1). NCBI lineage: Bacteria > Bacillati > Actinomycetota > Actinomycetes > Kitasatosporales > Streptomycetaceae > Kitasatospora > Kitasatospora sp. NPDC059577. The sequence continues at coordinate 73,772 of NZ_JBHWBZ010000042.1, forward strand.
CCCGCAGCAGGTGGTGGACGCGATGGCCGGCGCCGTCCACGAGTCCTTCGTCAGCGGCATGTCGCTCGCCTTCGCGGTCGCCTCCGTGGTGGCCTTCGCCGCCGCCCTGCTCGGCCTGTTCACCCGCCGGGGCACCACCGACGCGGGCCCGGCCGTGCACATCTGAGGCCCGCCCGTACGCGACGGCCCCGGACTCGGCGGAGTCCGGGGCCGTCGTGCTGCCCGCGGGGCGTCCCGGCGTCCGGGGCGGAGGAGAGGCGGCGGGAGAAGCGGCGGGGACGGGCACCGGGCTTGTCACGCGGCTCGTCACGCGGTCCGTCCGCCGGCCGGCCGTGCCGGCGCGGGGAACGACGAAGGGCCGGACTCCCGGAGGAGTCCGGCCCTTCACTGCCTAGACCGGGCGGGCGATCAGGCCTCGCCGCCGGCGGCACCCGGGTCGGCCGCGGCCACGTCCAGCAGCTGGTAGCGGTCGATCGCGTCCTTCAGCGCCGAGCGGTCGATCTTGCCCTGCTTGGCGAGCTCGGTGAGCACGCCCAGGACGACCGACTGCGCGTCGATGTGGAAGAAGCGACGGGCCGCGCCGCGGGTGTCGGCGAAGCCGAAGCCGTCCGCACCCAGCGACTGGTACTGGCCCGGCACCCAGCGGGAGATCTGGTCCGGCACCGCGCGCATCCAGTCGGACACCGCGACGACCGGGCCCTCGGCACCCTGGAGCTTCCGGGTGACGTACGGCACGCGCTGCTGCTCCTCGGGGTGCAGCAGGTTGAACTCCTCGGCCTCCACCGCGTCGCGGCGCAGCTCGTTCCAGGAGGTCGCGGACCAGACGTCGGCCTTGACGTTCCACTCCTCGGCGAGGATGCGCTGGGCCTCCAGGGCCCACGGCACGGCCACGCCGGAGGCGAGGATCTGGGCCGGGATCTGGCCGGCGGTGCCCGGCGCGTACTTGTGCAGACCCTTGAGGATGCCCTCGACGTCCACGTTCTCGGGCTCGGCCGGCATCTTGATCGGCTCGTTGTAGACGGTCATGTAGTAGAACACGTCCTCGCCGTGCGGGTGCTCGGCGCTGGAGCCGTACATCCGGCGCAGACCGTCCCGGACGATGTGCGCGATCTCGAAGCCGTACGCCGGGTCGTACGCGACGACGCCGGGGTTGGTCGAGGCCAGCAGGTGCGAGTGACCGTCGGCGTGCTGCAGGCCCTCACCGGTCAGGGTGGTGCGGCCGGCGGTGGCGCCGATCACGAAGCCGCGGGCCAGCTGGTCGGCCATCTGCCAGAACTGGTCGCCGGTGCGCTGGAACCCGAACATCGAGTAGAAGACGTACACCGGGATCAGCGGCTCGCCGTGGGTGGCGTAGGAGGAGCCGGCGGCGATCAGCGAGGCGGTGCAGCCGGCCTCGGAGATGCCGTCGTGCAGCATCTGGCCGGTCGGCGACTCCTTGTAGGCGAGGAGGAGGTCCCGGTCGACCGACTCGTAGGTCTGGCCGAGCGGGTTGTAGATCTTCGCCGACGGGAAGAGCGAGTCCATGCCGAAGGTGCGGTACTCGTCCGGCGCGATCGGCACGAAGCGGTTGCCGATGCCCTTGTCCCGCATGAGGTCCTTGAGCACCCGGACGAACGCCATGGTGGTGGCGATGGTCTGGTTGCCGGACCCCTTCTTGACCGCCTTGTACGCGTCGTCGCCGGGCAGTTCCAGCTTGCGCGGGCGGACCTTGCGGGTCGGCACGAAGCCGCCCAGGCCCTGCCGGCGGTCGTGCATGTACTGGATCTCTTCCGAGTTGCGGCCCGGGTGGTAGTAGGGCGGGTAGCCCTCGTCGAGCTGCTTGTCGGTGATCGGCAGGTGCAGCCGGTCGCGGAAGCGCTTCAGGTCCTCGACCGTCAGCTTCTTCATCTGGTGGGTGGCGTTGCGGCCCTCGAAGTTGGGGCCCAGCGTCCAGCCCTTGACCGTCTGGGCCAGGATGACCGTCGGCTGGCCCTTGTGCTCGCGGGCCGCCTTGAACGCCGCGTAGATCTTCTTGTGGTCGTGGCCGCCGCGACCCAGGTGCTGGATCTGCTGGTCGGTCATGCTCTCGACCATCTTGCGCAGGCGCAGGTCGGAGCCGAAGAAGTGCTCGCGGATGTACTCGCCGGACTCGGTGGCGTAGGTCTGGAACTGGCCGTCCACCGTGGTGTTCAGCTTGTTGACCAGCACGCCGTCGCGGTCCTGCGCGAGCAGCGGGTCCCAGCTGCGGTCCCAGATGAGCTTGATCACGTTCCAGCCGGCACCCCGGAACTGGGACTCCAGCTCCTGGATGATCTTGCCGTTGCCGCGGACCGGGCCGTCGAGGCGCTGCAGGTTGCAGTTCACCACGAAGGTCAGGTTGTCCAGGCCCTCGCGGGCCGCCAGCGACAGCTGGCCGAGCGACTCGGGCTCGTCCATCTCGCCGTCGCCGAGGAAGGCGTACACCTGCGAGTCGGAGGTGTCCTTGATGCCGCGGTGCTCCAGGTAGCGGTTCATCCGCGCCTGGTAGATCGCGCCGAGCGGGCCGAGGCCCATCGAGACTGTCGGGAACTCCCAGAAGTCCGGCATCAGCCGCGGGTGCGGGTAGCTGGACAGGCCGTACGGGGCCTTCGACTTCTCCTGGCGGAACGCGTCGAGCTGCTGCTCGGTGAGTCGGTCCAGGAGGAAGGCGCGGGCGTAGATGCCGGGGGAGGCGTGGCCCTGGAAGAAGATCTGGTCGCCGGACTCGCCCTCGGCGTCCTTGCCGCGGAAGAAGTAGTTGAAGCCGACGTCGTAGAGCGACGCGGAGGAGGCGAAGGTGGCGATGTGGCCACCGACGCCGATGCCGGGGCGCTGTGCCCGGGAGACCATGACGGCCGCGTTCCATCGGGTCGCATTGAGGATCTTGCGCTCGATCTCCTCGTTGCCGGGGAAGAACGGCTCGTCCTTGGTGGCGATGGTGTTGACGTAGTCCGTGCTGCGCATCTCGGGCACGGCGACACGCTTCTCGCGGGCGCGCTCGATCAGCCGCAGCATCAGGTAACGGGCACGCTCACGCCCCCGCTCGTCGATGGCCGCATCGAGCGACTCCAGCCATTCCGCGGTCTCCTCGGGATCGAAGTCCGGGACCTGACTCGGAAGGCCGCCAATGATGATCGGGTTGCGATCGGATCCGGAAGCCACGCTGTTCCTTCACTGTCGGTCGAAACTAGAGGTGTGTCGCGCCGCCTCCATCGTGCTACCGCGCTCGGAGATCCGTCATCTCTACCGATCGGTAACCATTCCGCCTGGTGGGCGGAACGGTCTGGTGGCGCGCGGCGCGAGCGTCTTCGTCCGCTCCGCACACCCCCGGGTGTTACGAAAAGAGGTGGTCCGACCTGGTGTCCCGTCCGCCCGATGGCGGGCGGCCGGGGTGAGGGCCAACAGGAGACTCTACGCCCGCGCACGCGCGGACCCCGAATGCCGTTCGCATCTCGGGCACGCGTACGGCCTGTGGGCCGGGACCACCCGAAGCATCCTTGTCCCACGCAGAGAAGGGCAAATCGGTGTGATTCGCGCCACGTCCAGCGGCGTGTCCCGGTGCGACACGTCAACCTTTGGAGGGGATCGGGGGTCGGGTACTTGCGCGAACCGCCGCGCCCGTGTGGACTACGGCCACAGCCTCGGCATGGACGCCGAGCCGAATACTGGAGGTTATTCCCGTGAGCGCGACCGCGGACCCCGCGGACAAGTCCAACCCGGCGGCCCGTCTCAACTTCGAGGCCGGCCAGATCGTCCAGGAGCTGGGGTACGACGAAGACACTGACCAGGATCTCCGCGAAGGCATCGAGGAGGTCACCGGCGCGGATCTCGTCGACGAGGACTACGACGACGTCGCTGACGCCGTCCTGCTGTGGCACCGCGACGACGACGGGGACCTCACCGACTCCCTCGTCGACGCGCTGGAGTACCTCGCCGAGGGCGGCGTCATCTGGCTGCTGACGCCCAAGACCGGGCGGGACGGCCACATCGAGGCCTCGGACATCAACGAGGCGGCGCGCACCGCCGGCCTCTCCCAGACCAGCTCGATCAACATCGCCAAGGACTGGGCGGCCACCCGGCTCGCGACCAAGTCCACGGCGAAGCCGGCCGGCAAGCGCTGAACGGGTTCTGAAGCCCCTCGCCGGGGCCCCCCCGGGGCGCCCCCCGGCGGGGGGGCCCCCCGGTTGGGGGCGGGGGGCGGGGGGGGGGGGGGGGCGGCGGGGGGGGGCCGGGGGGGGTA
>NZ_JBHWBZ010000042.1:78018-79777 GCF_042735475.1 Kitasatospora sp. NPDC059577
AAACCCTCCCGTCCCCCGGCCCCCCCGCCCGCCCCGCCCCGCCCGGGTACCCCCCCCCCCGCCCGGCCCCCCGCGGCCCCCCCCCCGGGGGGCCCCCCGGCGCTTTTGCGTCGCGGCCGGGCCGGGGCGGGCTCCGGCGGCGGTCGGGCCAGGGCCGGGCTGCGGCGGTGTTCGGGCCGGCGTCGGGTGGTGTTCGGGCCGGGCTGCGGCGGTGTTCGGGCCGGGCGGTGGCGCGTTCGCCCAGGGCGAAAGGAGTCGGGTGCCCGACGGGCCCGCCTCATCCGTTCGGCGGAACGCCCGTAAACGAATGCGAGGATGTGGCCAGCCGCGCCCCGCCGCGCGGCCCGGTCGCGTCAGAAAGGTCCCGCCCATGGCCGTCGAGGTCGGCACCCAGGCTCCGGACTTCGAGCTCAACAACCAGCACGGGGAGTCGGTCCGGCTCGCCGACTTCCGCGGCGAGAAGAACGTCGTCCTGGTCTTCTACCCGTTCGCCTTCACCGGCGTCTGCACCGGCGAGCTCGGCGCGATCCAGCGGGAGCTGTCCGGGCTGCAGAACGACGACGTCCAGGTGCTCGGCCTGTCCTGCGACTCGCAGTTCTCCCAGCGCGTGCTCGCCGACCGCGAGGGCCTGGAGTTCCCGCTGCTCGCCGACTTCTGGCCGCACGGCGAGGTCACCCGGGCGTACGGCGTCCTCGACGAGGAGCGGGGCTGCCCGCTGCGCGGCACCTTCGTGGTCGACAGGGCCGGCACGGTCCGCTGGAGCGTCGTCAACGGCCTCCCGGACGCCCGGGACGAGCAGGAGTACCTCAGGGTCCTCGCCGCGCTCTGAGCACCGCCCCGGGGCCCGCTCCGGCCGTCCGGGGCGGGCCCGGCACCCGGCCGCCCGGGTGCCCGGCGGTCGTGTCCGGCCGCAACCGCGCTGCGGACGGGAACCGCGTACTACGCTCGGGCCGTTGGCGGGGTGGGGAGCGGGAGCCGGTGCGCTCCCGGGGCCCCGGACCGCACCACCGGGGGCACCACCACAGGGCGTGCCTCCCGATTCTTGGAGGACACGTGGGAGTCAGCCTCAGCAAGGGCGGCAACGTCTCGCTCACCAAGGAGGCCCCTGGGCTCACGGCAGTGATCGTCGGCCTCGGCTGGGACGTCCGGACCACCACCGGGACGGACTTCGACCTGGACGCCAGCGCACTGCTCTGCAATGCCCAGGGCAAGGTCGGCTCGGACGGCAACTTCGTCTTCTTCAACAACCTGAAGAGCCCGGACGGCTCGGTCGAGCACACCGGCGACAACCGCACCGGCGAGGGTGAGGGCGACGACGAGGCGATCAAGGTCAACCTGGCCGGCGTCCCGGCGGACGTGGAGAAGATCGTCTTCCCGGTGTCGATCTACGACGCCGAGAGCCGAGGCCAGAACTTCGGCCAGGTGCGCAACGCCTTCATCCGCGTGGTGAACCAGGCCGACAACGCGGAGCTGGCCCGCTACGACCTCTCCGAGGACGCCTCCACCGAGACCGCGATGGTCTTCGGCGAGCTGTACCGCAGCGGCGGCGAGTGGAAGTTCCGCGCCATCGGCCAGGGCTACGCCTCCGGCCTGCGGGGCATCGCGCAGGACTTCGGCGTCAGCGTCTGAGTCCTCGTCCGACCGTGCGTCGGCGCGACGCCGCGCGCTTCACCCGGGGCGGGGGGGGCGGGGGGAGGTGCGCGCGGCCCCCCGGAGGGTCGCGGCGCCCCCCGGGCGCCGGCGGCGCGCGCCCCCCCCC
>NZ_JBHWBZ010000043.1:0-27001 GCF_042735475.1 Kitasatospora sp. NPDC059577
GGCGCTTAACCGTGCCCGGCTTTGGTGTCCCGGGGGCGCGGCTCGGCGCGGGGGGGCGGGGGACCGGGTCCCCCCGGGGGGGGGACCCCCCGGGGGGTGTGCAACACCCCCCGGGTGCCCGGCGGTTTGCCCCGGCCCGCCCCTCTGCACTGGGTCGGGGTGGCGGGATTTGAACCCACGGCCTCTTCGTCCCGAACGAAGCGCGCTACCAAGCTGCGCCACACCCCGGTCTTGCGGTTTGTCGCTCTGTCTCCTTCGCGACGAGTAGAACTCTACCGGACGCTCGCCGAGACACGAAATCCGGTTTCGGGCGGGCGTCCGGTGGGGGTCAGCGGGGGGCCGGGGTGAGGGTGAGGAGGGTGGCTTCCGGGGGGCAGGCGAAGCGGACGGGGGTGTAGCGGTTGGTGCCGCAGCCCGCGGAGACGTGGAGGTGGGAGCGGTGGCCGCCGGCGGTGTGGGTGGAGAGGCCCTTCACGCGGCGGGTGTCGATGTCGCAGTTGGTGACGAGGGCGCCGTAGAAGGGGATGCAGAGCTGGCCGCCGTGGGTGTGGCCGGCCAGGATCAGCGGGTAGCGGTCGGCGGTGAAGGCGTCGAGGACGCGCAGGTAGGGCGCGTGGACGACGGCGAGGGAGAGGTCGGCGTCGGGGGAGGGGCCGCCGGACACGGCGCTGTAGCGGTCGCGGCGGATGTGCGGGTCGTCGAGGCCGGTGAATTCGAGGTCGAGGCCGTTGACGGTGAGGCGGCCGCGGGTGTTGGTGAGGTCGAGCCAGCCGGCGGCGTCGAAGCCGTCGCGGAGCTTCTCCCACGGGTTGTGGACGGCGCCGGAGATGCCGCGGCCGGCGGTGCCGTCGGGGTTGTTCATGCCGTGGACGCCGCTGCGCATGGCCTGGAGGTAGCGCGCCGGGTTCTTGCGGGCCGGGCCGTAGTAGTCGTTGGAGCCGAAGACGTAGACGCCGGGGAAGTCCATGAGGGGGCCGAGGGCGTCGAGGGTGGCGGGGACGCCGAGCGGGTCGGAGAGGTTGTCGCCGGTGTTGACCACGAGGTCGGGGCGCAGGCCGGCCAGGCTCTTCAGCCAGCGCTGCTTCTTGCCCTGGCCGCTCACCATGTGGATGTCGGACACCTGCAGGATCCGGAGGGGCCGGGCGCCGCGGGGGAGGACGGGGACCTCGACCCGGCGGAGGCGGAAGGCCCGGACCTCGTACCCGGCGGAGTAGGCGAGGCAGGCGGCGCCGGCGGCGGCGATGCCGAGGGGAACGGAGTACAGCGGTCGCATCAGCCCATGCTCTCAGACGGTGGATCAGCCGGGGGACGTCCGGAGGGGTCGGCGGTGGCGGGGCCGGTGCCGGCGGGGGTGGGGGCCGGCGGGGGCGTTCCCGTGGAGTCGCGGCGGGCGCGCAGGGCACGGACCTTGTGGAGGTTGCCGCAGCGTTCCATCGAGCACCAGCGGCGGCGGCCGGGCCGGGAGGTGTCGACGAAGATCAGCCGGCAGTCGTGGGCGCCGCACTCGCGGACCCGGTCCGCGTGCGGGCCGGTGAGCAGGGCGATGGCGTCCCGGGCGAAGGTGGAGGCCGGCTGGGAGCCGTCGGCGGGCAGGGGGGCGGCGGCGGTGCCGTCGGGGGCGATCCGGGGGACCAGCGGGGGGTGCTCGGCGGCGCGGTTGAGGGTGGCGTGGTCCTCGGCGGTGCCCGGGGTGCCGTGGGCGCGGGCGGCGGCGAGGCGCCGGAGCGCGTCGCGCAGGGCGCGGGTGGCGGCGAGCTCGGGGACGGTGACCCGGACGGCGTCGGGGGGCAGCCGCAGGCGGGACCGCGGGAGCCAGGCGGTGAGGTCGTCGGGCCGGTGCAGCGCCTCGAAGCGGGCGTACTCGCCGGGGCCGCCGGTGGTGAGCAGTTCGAGGCAGAGGGCGCCGGGGTCGAAGTGGAAGTCGGTGCCCGCGCGGGTGGTGAGGACCAGCCCGGGCGGGGTGGTGCTCCGGTCGTGACCGTCGGCCATCCGGCCAGGATAGGTGTAACCGGGTGAACAGGTTACGGGCCCAGAGGTCGCGGAGGGGCACGGAGGGCCGCGGAGGGTCGCGGGAGGTGGACCGGGGGAGGACGGCAGGTGCCCGCCGGTACGGGCCGGCGGGCACCCGGGGGCGACGGTCAGGACGCCGGGTCGACGCCGACCTTCACGACCGCGTTGGCCTTGTCGACGAAGACGACGGCCGGCTTCAGGTCCGCGGCCTCGTCGTTCTCGACCGAGGCGTAGGCGATGATGATCACGGTGTCGCCCGGGTGGACCAGACGGGCCGCGGCGCCGTTGATGCAGACCACGCCCGAGCCGCGCTCGCCCTCGATGACGTAGGTCTCCAGGCGGGCGCCGTTGTCGACGTCGACGACGTGGACGAGCTCGCCGGGCAGCAGGTCGGCGTTCTCCATCAGCACCGGGTCCAGGGTCAGCGAGCCGACGTAGTGCAGCTCGGCCTGGGTGACGGTGGCGCGGTGGATCTTCGACTTCAGCATGGTGCGTCGCACGTTCTCAACCTCACAGGTGTGGATTTCGACAGGGCAGTACGGACGTACGGAAGTGCGGGCGGTTCGGCGGTTCGGCGGTGCGGCAGTACGGGCGGTGCGGCGGTACGGGTCGGTTCAGCGGGTGAGGCGGGTGAGGCGGGTGAAGGCGAGCGAGACGTTGTGCCCGCCGAAGCCCGAGGCGTTGCAGAGGACGGCGGCGGGGCCGGCCGGCAGTTCGCGCGGGGTGTCCCGGACGACGTCCAGCCCGAGGCCCTCCTCCGGGTGCTCCAGGTTGAGGGTCGGCGGGACGACGCCGTCGGACAGGGACAGGACGGCCGCGACCGCCGCGAGCCCGCCGGCGGCGCCCAGCAGGTGGCCGGTCATCGACTTGATCGCCGAGACCGGGACGGCGTCCGGTCCGAAGACCGTGCGCAGCGCCGCGGCCTCGGCCGCGTCGCCGGCCGGGGTGGAGGTGGCGTGCGCCTGGACGTGCCGGACCGCGGCCGGGTCGAGCCGGGCGTCGGCCAGGGCCCGGCGCAGCGCGGCGGCCGGGCCGCCGCCGTCCGGTCGCGGGCCGGTCGGGTGGTGGGCCTCGGAGGCCAGTCCGGCGCCCGCGAGGACGGCGTACCGGTGCGCCCCGCGGGCCCGGGCGTGACGCTCGCTCTCCAGCACCAGCACCCCGGCGCCCTCGCCGAGGACGAAGCCGTCGCGGTCCCGGTCGAACGGCCGGGAGGCGCGGTGCGGCTCGTCGTGGCGGCCGGAGAGGGCGCGCATGGAGGCGAACGCGGCGGCGACCAGCGGGTGGACGCCCGAGTCCGCGCCGCCCGCCACCACGACGTCGGCGCGGCCGAGCCGGATCAGGTCCAGCGCGGTGGCGATGGCGTCCGCGCCGGCCGCGCAGGCGGTGGCCGGGGCCGACGCCTGCGCCCGGGCGTTGACCTCCAGGGCGGCCAGCGCGGCGGTGTGATTGCCCATCAGCATCGCCACGGCGTGCGGCGAGACCCGGCGGGCCCCGCGGGTGCGCAGTTCCTCGTGGTTGTGCACGACGGTGTGCACGCCGCCGATGCCGGTGCCGAGCACCACCGCGACCCGCTCCGGGTCCGGGGCGCCGGGGGTGCCGGCCGGCCCGGTGTGGCCCGCGTCCGCCCAGGCCTCGCGGACGGCGGCCAGGCCGAAGGCACCGACCCGGTCCACCCGGCGGGCGAGCACCCGGTCCAGCAGCTCGCCGGGCTCAGCCGCGGCCCGTGCCGCGATCCGGACCGGGAGCTCGGCCGCCCAGGGTTCGTCCAGGGCCGCAACGGCTCCGCGCCCGGCGAGCAGCGCCGACCAGGTGTCCTTGGCCGTCGCTCCGAGGGGGGTGACCGCGCCGAGGCCGGTCACCACGACGGTGTCACCGCTGCGGTCGTCCGTCATGCCGACTCGGACTCCATGGCGGCGACCAGGCTCAGCGGCCGGATGTCGGTCCAGTTGCGCTCGATGTAGTCCAGCGACTCCTGGCGGCCGGCCTTCTCGTGGGCCACCGTCCAGCCCGCCGGGACCTCGGCGAACGACGGCCAGAGGGAGTGCTGCCCTTCATCGTTGCGCAGCACCAGGAACGTGCCGTCCGGGTTGTCGAAGGGGTTCTGCATCAGACTCGTGCCTTTCGTTGCGGGGCGCTCGGTGGGTCGTTCTACGGGTCGTTCTGCGGGTGGTGTGTGGGGCGGTGTGCGGGTCGCTCGGTGGGTCGGGCCGCGGGGGCCGCGGAGGCCGTGGGGCCGTGCAGCCATATCGGTGCGGCGGTCGGGTCCCGTGGCCGGTCGGGCCGGAGGGCGCGGTCAGCGGGTGTCGGGGTCCGCGAAGACCGTCCGGGTGGTGGTCGGGACGCACAGTGCGGCCAGGCGCCGCGGGGTGCGCTGTTGGAAGATCGCGCGGATGTCGACCGGGTGGCCGAACGCGGCCTCGATCCGGCCGGACAGCCGCAGCGCGGCCAGTGAGTCGCCGCCGCGGGCGAAGAAGTCGTCGTCCGCGTCCAGGGGTTCGGGTTCGGCGCCACCGGACGAGCCGGACGACCCGGACGACCCCGACGAGCCGGCAGGGCCCGACGACCCGGACGCGCCCGACGGCCCGGCCGGGCGGCCCGCCGCGCCGATCGCCTCGGCGGCCAGCACCGCCAGGGTGTCCCGGGCGGCCCGCAGGGCGTCGGAGTCGGGCAGCAGTTCGCCGACCTTCGCCGCCGGCCGTTCGGCGATCGCGTGCAGCAGCGTGACCAGCAGTTCGCCGGCCCGTTCCGCGATCGCGGCCGGGACCAGTTCCGGCCGGTGGCTGAGCGCGAGGTGCAGCCGCTGCTCCGGGGTGACGGTCAGCCGGACCGGGTAGTGGTACGGGTCCTGGCCGTAGGTGTCGGCGATCCGCAGGTCGCCGGACGACCGGCCGGGGGCGGGCGCCGTCCCGACCGCCTCGGCGGCGGCGTAGTTCTCGAACACCAGGCAGCTGTCGAAGAGCCGGCGCCGGCCGGCGGCGCGCAGGATCTCGCCGAGCGCCAGGTGCCGGTGCGGGGCGAGTTCGGTCTGCTCCCGGTGGAGGTCCCGCAGCAGGGTGTCCAGCCCGGTGTCCGGGTCCAGCCGCACCCGGACCGGCACGGTGGTGACGAGCAGGCCGACCAGGTCCTCGTGGCCGGGCAGTTCCGGGGTGCGGATCGACCCGGTGGCGCCGAAGACCGGTTCGGGGGCCCCGGTGAGGCGGTGCAGGGTGAGCGCCCAGGCCGCCTGGACCACCGTGTTGAGGGTGACGCCGTGTGTGCGGGCGGCCCGGCGGAGGGCTTCGGTGGTCTCCTCGGGGAGTTCCGCGGTGCGCCGCAGCGGTTGGGCGTGGACCCGCGCGGGGTCGCCGTCCGGTACGAGCAGGGTCGGGTCGGCACCGGACAGCGCCTTCTGCCAGGCGCCGCGCGAGGCTTCGGCGTCCTGCCGGGCCAGCCAGTCGAAGTGCCGGCGGTACGGGACGGTGTCGGGCAGGTCGGTGTCGTCGCCGTCGTGCCGGTACAGGTGGGCCAGGTCGCGCAGCAGGATCGCGCTGGAGCGGCCGTCGACGAGGATGTGGTGGAGCGTCAGCACCAGCAGGTGGCGCCGTTTGCCGAGGCGCGCCAGCAGACCGCGGACCAGCGGGGAGCGGGCCGGGTCGAACGGTTCCCGGCGTTCCTCGGCGAGGGTCTCGCGCCGCTTGGCCTGGTCGGCGCGGCGCAGGTCGAGCTCGCGCCAGGGGGCTTCGACGCGTTCGTCCAGGACCTGCACGGGTTCGCCGGAGGGCAGCAGGTCGAAGCGGGCGCGCAGGGCTTCGTGGCGCCGGACCAGGGTCCGGAAGGCGGTGCGCATCCGGTCCGCGTCCAGGTCGCCGTCGAGTTCCAGCACGGTCTGGACGGTGTGCAGGTCGGGGGCGCCGTGTTCGTAGCGGGCGTGGAAGAGCAGGCCCTGCTGGGTGGGGGTGAGCGGGAGGACGTCGGCGACCGGGCCGTCCTGGGCGAGGGCGTCCAGTTCGTCCTGGGTGATCCGGACCAGGGGCACGTCGGAGGGGGTGAGTCCGTGGGCCGCCGGGCGGGCGGCGAAGGCGGCGAGGGCGCGCAGTGCGGTGGTCCACTCCTCGGCGAGGGCCCGGACCTCGTGTTCGGCGAGCAGACCGGGGGACCAGGACCAGGTGGCGGTCAGCCGCAGGCCGCGGCCGCCGTCCTCGGCCACCGCGTTGACCTCCAGCGGGTGGGCCATCGGCTGGTCGGGGTGGACGGGCGGGGCGGCGGTCTCGCCGGCCGGGCGCCAGTGCGCCTCGGGGCCGGCGGTGAACCGGCCGAGGTAGTTGAAGGCGAGCTGGGGGTGGGGGAGTGGGCCGAGGGCGGCGCGGCCGTGGTCGTCGAGGTAGCGCAGCAGTCCGTAGCCGAGGCCGTGGTCGGGCACGCCGCGCAGCTGCTCCTTGACGGCCTTGAGGGCGCGGGCCAGGTCGGCGTCGTCGAGCGCGGCGGTGCCGGGGGTGAGCAGGACCGGATGCAGGGTGGTGAGCCAGCCGACGGTGCGGCTGAGGTCCAGGCCGTCGAGGTCCCGGCGGCCGTGGCCCTCCAGGTCGACGAGGAGTCCGCCGGTGCCCCGGGAGCGGGCGGCGGCCAGGGCGAGGGCGGTCAGCAGGACCTCGTCGGGGCCGGCGCGGAAGGCCGTGGGCAGGGTGGTGAGCAGCGCCTCGGTCTCGGCGGGGGTGAGTTCGACGGTCAGGCTGCGGGCGGCGCCGTGCACGTCGCGGGCCGGGTCGGCGGCGCGGTCGGTGAGCTGCGGGCCGGCCTCGGTGAGGGTGCGCCGCCAGTGGTCCAGCTGGGCCGTGACGTGGGGGCGGCCGGCGGCGTCGGCGAGGGTCTCGTACCAGCGCCGCAGCGAGGTGGGGACCGGGTCGAGCCGGGCGGGTTCGCCGGTGCCGGCGGCCTGCCAGGCGGCGTGCAGGTCGGGGAGCAGGACGCGCCAGGAGACGGCGTCCACGGCGAGGTGGTGGACGACGACGAGGAGGCGGCCGGAGGCGGTGCCGGCGTCGAACCAGACGGCCTGGAGCAGGTTCCCGGCGCGCGGGTCGAGCCGGTGGGCGGCCTCGGCGGCGTGTGCGGTGACGGCCGCGGCCAGGGCGTCCGGGGTGAGCCCGGCGACGTCGATCCGGCGGACGTGGTGGGCCGGGTCGCCGGTGCCGGCCGGGGGGACGGTCAGCGACCAGTCCTCGGCGAGCCGCATGCGCAGCGCGCCGTGCCGGTCGAGCAGGGCGCGGACCGCGCCGGTCAGTTGTTCCAGGCCGAGTCCGGGCGGCACGGTGAGCAGCGTGGACTGGTTGAACTCGTCGACGGGGCCTCCGAGTTCGCGGAGCCGGTGGACGATGGGCGGCGCCGGGAAGTCGCCTTCCCCGGCGTCGTGGGTGACCGGGGCGGCCGTGCCGGCCGCGGGGCCGGACAGCGTGGCGAGCGCGGCCGCCGTGCGGTGCTCGAAGACCTGCTTGGCGGTCAGTTCGAGGCCGGCGCCGCGCGCCTTGGCGACCAGCTGCAGGGAGGTGATCGAGTCGCCGCCGAGTTCGAAGAAGCCGTCGTGGACGGAGCGGACGTCGCGGTTCAGCACCTCGCCGAACAGCCTGACCAGCAGTTCCTCGATCCGGTTGCGCGGCGGGCGGCCGCCGGCGCGGTCCTCGGCCCGGTCGGGGACGGGCGGCAGCGCGGCGCGGTCCAGCTTGCCGTTGGGCGTGAGCGGGATCTCCGGCACGGGGACGAAGGAGTCCGGCACCATGGCGGAGGGCAGCCGGGAGGCGACGTGCTCGCGCAGTTCCGCGGCTTCGGCGGCGTCGTCCAGGACGAGGTAGGCGACCAGCCGGTCGGCCGGCGGACCGGCCTGGACGACGACCACGCAGTGCCGCACCGCCGGGTGCCGGCACAGTTCCGCCTCGATCTCGGCGGGCTCCACCCGCTGGCCGCGGATCTTGACCTGGTCGTCGGCGCGGCCGAGGTATACGAGTTCGCCGTCGGCGCCCCAGCGGGCGATGTCGCCGGTGCGGTACATCCGCTCGCCGGGCGCGCCGAAGGGGTCGGCGACGAAGCGTTCGGCGGTCACGCCGGGGCGGCGCACGTAGCCGCGGGCCAGGCTCGGTCCGGCGATGTAGACCTCGCCGGGCACGCCGACCGGGACGGGCCGCAGCCAGGTGTCGAGGACGTGCATCGCGGCGCCCGGGATCGCCCTGCCGATCGGGACGGCGCCGGGGGCGATCGGGTCGTCGGGGCCGCTGCGGAACTCCATGCAGCCGACGGTGGCCTCGGTCGGGCCGTACTCGTTGACGGCGGTGGCGGTCGGGTTGCCGGCCCGCCAGGCGCGCAGCATCGCACCGGACAGCTGTTCGCCGCCGACCACCAGGTCGCGGGTGGGCGAGAGCCAGGCGTGGGTGTCCGCGAGCAGCGGCATCTGGCTGGGCGTCACCTTGGCGAAGGTGGCCGGGCCCAGGCCGGCCGGGGCGGTCTCGGTGAGTTCGGCCATGTGCACCCGGCCGCCGGCGGTGAGGCCGCCGAAGACGCCGGTGACGGTGAAGTCGAAGGAGATCGGGGACTGCACGACCGCGGTCCCGGCGAGACCCGGGTAGGTGTTCCGGGCGAACTCCAGGTAGACGCCGACGGAGCGGTGTTCGACCTGGACGCCCTTGGGGCGGCCGGTGGATCCGGAGGTGTAGATCAGGTAGGCGCCGTTGCCGGGGCGCAGCGGGCGGGTCCGTTCGGCGTCGGTGACGTTGCCGTCCGGGTGCGGTTCGGCCAGGAGGTCGGCGGGCCGCAGTGCCTCGGCCGGGAGGTCGCCGGGGGCGCGGTCGGTGAGCACCGCGGCGGGCCGGGCGTCCCGGAGCATGAAGGCGATCCGTTCGGCCGGGAGGGCCGGGTCGATCGGCAGGTAGGCGGCGCCGGACTTGAGCACGCCGAGCAGGGCGACGACCAGGTCGGCGTCGTGCGGGAGCAGGACGGCGACCACGGACTCGGGTCCGACGCCGCGCGCGATCAGGGCGCGGGCGATCCGGTTGGCGGCGGCGTTGGCGTCCCGGTAGCTGAGCGTGCGGTGCCGGTCGGAGAGCGCGACGGCGTCCGGCGCCGCGTCGACCCGGGCCTCGAACAGCGCGGGCACGGTGGTCACGGGGGCGGGGCCGCGGGCCGGGACGCCGGGGACGGGCAGGGCGGCCCGGGCGGCGTCGTCGAGGAGGTCGAGGGCGGCCACCGGGGTGTCCGGGGCGGTGGCGAGGGCGGTGAGCGCGGCCTCCAGCCGGCGCAGCACGCCGCGGGCCAGGTCGGCGTCGAACACCTCGCGGCGGTGGGTGAGTTCGAGGATCAGCCGGTCGCCGGGGACGACCACCAGGCTGAGCGGGTAGTGGGTGGAGCCGCGGGCGCCGTTCGGGTCGGCGGCCACCAGGTCGTCGGCGACCGGGGAGATCCGCAGTCCGGCCACCGGTCGGGCGGCGCCGTCGTTGCCGCCCGGGTCGGCGAGCGCCAGGAAGGTGTCGAAGAGGGTGCCGTGGCCGGCGGTCCGCTGGATCTCGGGCAGCGGGAGGTGGTGGTGTTCGGTGAGCGCCGACTGTTCGCGCTGCACCCGGTCCAGCAGGGCGTGCAGCGGTTCGGCCGGGTCCAGGCGCACGCGCACCGGAACGGAGTTGATGAGCAGTCCGACCATCTCCTCGACCCGGGGGGCCGCGGCGGAGCGCACCGAGACGGTCTGTCCGAAGACGACGTCGGTCTTCCCGGTCAGCGAGGCGAGGGTGAGCGCCCAGGCCGTCTGGGCGACGGTGTTGAGGGTCAGGCCGCGGGCCCGGGCGGCGTCCCGGACGGCGGTGGTGAGGTCGGCGGGGAGTTCGGCGGTGACCAGGTCGGGGAGTTCCTCGGCCGCGCCGGTGTGCTCGGGGCCGGTCACGGTGGGCGCTTCGAGCCCGGCGAAGGCCAGCTGCCACGCCTGTTCGGACACCCGGGCGTCGCGCTTGGCCAGCCAGGCGAGGTAGCCGGTGGCGGGGACGGCCTTCGGCAGGGCGGTGTCGTCGCCGCCGGCCGCGTAGATCGTCACCAGGTCGCGCAGCACGGTCGACAACGACCAGCCGTCCAGCAGGATGTGATGATGCGTCAGGGCGAGGACGTGCGACTCGGGGGCGGTCCGGACGATCGAGAAGCGGATCAGCGGCGGGGCGCCCAGGTCGAAGCCGCGCAGCCGCTCCTCGGTGAGGTGGCGGGCCAGGTCGGCGTCCGCGGCGCCGTCCAAGTCGAGTTCGGTGACCGGCGCGGTGACCTTGCGGTGCACCAGTTGCACGGCCTGCCCGTTCTTCCGCTGCTGGAAGGAGGTGCGCAGCGCGGCGTGCCGGTGGACCACGGCCCGGCAGGCGGCGCGCAGGCGGTCCCGGTCGAGCGGGCCGTCCAGCCGCAGCGCGGCCTGGCTGACGTACGCGTCGACGCCGTCCTGGCCGAGCAGCGAGTGGAAGAACAGCCCCTCCTGCAGGGGCGCGAGCGGAAGGACCGCTTCCAGCGGTGAGTCGTGGGCAGGCACTGGGTGGTCTCCAACCGGGGCGGGTTGCGGTCGCGCGGTCCGCGGGCGACGTCCGGCGCGGACCGGCCGGGATCGCCGGGGCAGTGGGGCTGGGGCACATCAGAGGTGTCCGGGGCCGTCCGGCAGGCCCGCGTCGGCCATGCTTCCGGCTGCCGCGCGGCCCGGCCAGGCAAGTGCCCGGCAATCGGAATTGCATTCCAGCTGCCGATCGCGTGTAACGGTCTCCACCAGGGGAATTCGGTTCTGCGGAGGCGTCCGGAAGACGTCCCTATTCCACCGGCGGGGGCTGCAGTAGGGTGCCTCTGCGCCGATCTGACGAGGCCGCGCCCGTGCTCACGGCACCGGTGCCGACGCGGGCGCCTCACACACGATGGGATTTCCCCGTGAAAGACAACATGGTCGAGATTCTGACCGCAGCCGTTCTGCTGTTCGGACTTGTCCGCGAGTTCAGGGACCAGCGCTTAACCGCTCTCCTGTGGGTGCTTCCGCTGATTCCGATCGCGGTCGGAGCCCTCCAGGACGACCTGATCGACCAGCACCGGAGCGGCGCCTCGATCGGGCTCGGTGCGGCGATCACCGGGGTCGGTCTGGTGCTGGGCGTGGCGTACGGCGCGCTGCTCCCGCTGACCCGGGACGCCGCCGGGTACGCCGTGTTCAAGGGCGGCCTGTACGCGGTGGCGGTCTGGGCGGGCCTGCTGGTCTCCCGGACGGCCTTCTTCAAGGTCGGGCAGAACCAGGACATCCGGACCGGGTTCGGCTTCCTGGCCATCTCGTTCGGCGCGATGCTGTTGGCGCGCACGCTGGTCGTCACCGTCCGGTCCCGGAAGCGCGTGCCCGCCGGCTCGGCGGCCTGAGGCGGCGGGGCGGCGCTTCCGGGGCGGGCCGGGTCGGTCAGGCCGGCGTCAGGCTCCGGATGTCGCCGCCCAGGTCGCCGGCGGTCAGCGCCGCCCACATGACCCGGCGGCGCGGCTTGCCGCTGGAGGTGACGGCGAGGCCACCGCGCGGCACCTCGACGGCGAGCAGGTCGGCCTCGTTGCCGAGGGCCTCGGAGAGCACCGCGTGCGCGGCGGCCTGCCACTGCGGGTCGGGCTTCTCCAGGACGACCACGCCGGTCGCGCGGTCCTCGCGGTGGCCCAGCAGGACGGCCACCCGCCGCTGGGGGATGCCGAGTTCGTGCAGCTTGGCCTCCAGGCTCTCGGCGAAGACCATCTTGCCGCGGACCTTGACGCCGTCGCCGAGCCGGCCGACCACGTAGAGCTGGCCCTCGTGCAGGAAGCCGGCGTCGCCGGTGTGCAGCACGCCGCCGTCGAGCACCGTGCCGGAGGCCGTGCCCGCGGCGCCCTGGTAGCGGGTGCCGAGGGTGTTCCCGCTCACCAGCACCTCGCCGACCACGCGGTCCGCCACCTCGGCGCCCTCGTCGTCCACCACGGTGACCGTCACACCGCGCAGCGGACGGCCGCAGCCGACGAAGCGCCCGGCCTGGTCGCCCTCCAGGGTGACCTCGCTCCAGCCCTCGCCGATCGGCAGGCCGGTGACCGCCAGGGTGGCCTCCGCGCCGCCGTACGCGGGCAGCAGCGCGCGCCGGTCGAAGCCGTGCGGGCCGAGCAGCGCCTCGAAGCCCTCCAGGACCTGCGGGTCGATCCGTTCCGCGCCGAGGATCAGCGAGCGGAAGGAGGAGAAGTCCAGGCCCTCCAGCTGGGCCGGCTTCACCCGGTGCAGGATGTACGCCAGGCCGAAGTTGGGCATCGCGGTCAGCCCGACCTTGTTGTCGCTGATGCAGCGCAGGTAGCGCAGCGGGGACCGGATGAAGTCCTCCGGCTGCATCATCCAGCCGTCGCAGCTCATCGTGACGAAGTTGACCATGCAGCCGATCAGGCCCATGTCGTGGTGCACCGGCAGCCAGGAGGCGCCCGAGTACTCCGGGAGCCACTCCAGCCAACGGTGCATCGCGTTCACGTCGTTGGTCAGCGCCTCGTGGCCGACCAGGACGCCGCGGGAGCGGCCGCTGGAGCCGGAGGTGAACTGCAGCAGCGCGAACTCGGCCGGGGGGTACGGCTTCGGGGCCGGCTCGACGTCGGCGATGAAGGCGTCGAAGACCACCGGCTCGGGCAGGTCGAGCCCCTCGGTGACGGTGCGCACGGAGTTCCGCGACTCCTCGTCGCAGACGATCACCCGGGGCTGGGCGGTGTCGAAGAGGGCCCGCGCGTGCTCCGCGTACTCGCCGCCGCGCTGGAACGCGAACGGCGGCGCGATCGAGCACGGCGTGCAGCCCGCCGCGATGGCGCCGAAGAACGTCGCGACGAAGCCGGGGCTGCAGCGCTGGACCACGGCCACCACGTCGCCGTCCCGGGCACCGGCGGCGCGCAGGGCCTCGGCCGTGCGCAGCACCTTGTCGGCCAGCTCGGCGTAGCTGTGGAACTCCCAGGAGTCACCCGGACCGGCGAAGTGCAGGCCGCGCTCCTCCGAGGCCTCCTCGACCCAGTCCAGCAGGGCCCTGTCGGGGATGCTCATTGACCGATTCCTCCCAGATCCTTGCATTCTTCCGAGCAACGTGGCTGCCGCCCAGGCCGCATCCTCCGGTTCGTACGGGCAGGAAGCCAGGAATCGAGCGGGCAACTCCGGTCCGCCGCGCGGCCCGGACCAGCAAGGTCGATTGCCGGTCAGTTTCCTGGTCGGTTCACTGCTCGCGCGCAAGCATCGGCGGCGAGAACTGTGAGCGCGGTCCCGGGCCACCGGCCGGGAGGCCGCCCGGGCCGCCGGCCGACCGCCGCGGAGAGGAGCCAGGTGTGTACCGGGCAAGCGATCAAGAAGGATCCGGTCCGCACCCGTCGGTCCGCCGGGCCGGGGACCGGACGCCGCTGACCGCCGCCGGCCGGGCGCTGTGGCTCGCCCAGCAGTTCGCGCCGGACTCGCCGCGGTTCAACCTGGTGCGCCGCTTCGAGATCCGCGGCCCGCTCGACCCGGAGCTGTGGCACCGCGCGATCCGGCAGGCGCACGCCGAGAGCCAGGTCTTCGAGGTGCGGCTGGGCGAGGACGCGGACGGCCCGTACCAGGAGTACCTGGGCCGCTCGAACGCCGGCTGGGACGTCGTCGACCTCGCCGACCGGGCCGACCCGGAGCTGGCCGCCCACCGGTGGATCGCCGACCGGATGAGCACCACGTACGACCTGCGGCACGGGCCGGTGGGCGAGGACGTGCTGCTCAGGCTCGGTCCCGGGCACTGGTTCTGGTACAGCAGCTACCACCACGTGCTGACCGACATCCAGGGCCTGGCCATCCTCACCGAGCGGATCAACGCGCTCTACAAGGCGATGGTCGCCGGCGAGGAGCCCGGCGGCCGCCCGCTGCCGTCGTCCCTGCTGCTGCCCGTGGAGGAGGCCGCGTACCTGGCCTCGGAGCAGTACGGGGCGGACCGTGCGTACTGGCTGGAGCGGATGGCCGACCGGCCCGAGCCGGTCACCGTGGCCGCCCGCGCCGCCGACTGGGTGGGCGACGTGCTGCGCGCCCAGACCCTGCTGACCTCGACGTACGCGACCGCCCTGCGCAAGCTCGGCCGGCGCCGGCGCACCGACTGGACGGCCGTGGTCGCGGCCGGCGTCGCCGCCTACCTCAGCGGCCTGAGCGGCCACCAGGACCTGGTGCTGGGGCTGACCGCCACCGTCCGGCGCACCGACGCGGCCCGCAGCACCCCGGGCATGCTCGCCAACGAACTGCCGCTGCGCGTCCGGCTGGACCCGGGGATGACGGTGGGTGAGCTGATCGACCACACCTCCGCGCGGCTCGGCGAACTGCTCACCCACCAGCGCTTCCCGCACGAGCACATCCGGCGCGAGCTGGGCATGCGCGACGCGGGCGACCGGCTGTTCCACGCGGCGCTCAACCTGGTGCCCACCGGCGACCGCACCGAGCTGGCCGGCTTCCCCGCCACGGTGACCGGCCTCAACGCCGGGCAGGTCCCCGACCTGGTCCTCACCCTGTTCCCCGATCCGGCCGGCGGGCAGCACGTCCGCCTGGAGGGCAACGAGGCCCGCTACGACCAGGCCGACCTGGACGCCCACACCGTCCGGCTGCTGGCCTTCCTGCACCGCCTGGCCGAGGCCGACCCGGACACCCCGCTGGCCCGCCTCCAGCTGGCGACGGCGGTCGAGCAGGACCGGGTGGTGAACGACTTCAACGACACCGAGTGGCCGACCGAGCGGGTCACCCTGCCGCAGCTGTTCGAGCGCTCGGCGGCGCGCACCCCGGACGCCGACGCGGTGGAGTTCGAGGGCCGGACCCTCACCTACCGCGAACTCGACGCCCGGGTGAACCGGCTGGCCCGGATGCTGGTGGAGCGCGGGGTGCACCGCGGCGGCTTCGTCGCCGTCGCCCTGCCGCGCGGCCTGGACAACCTGGTGGCGCTGCTCGCGGTGATGAAGGCCGGCGCCGTCTACTTCCCGGTGGACCCCGGCTACCCGGCGGACCGGGTGGACGGGATGCTGTCCGACGCCCGGCCCGACCTGATGATCACCCGGCACGCCGACGGGCTCCCGGCCCGCGACGGCCTGGCCGCGGTGCACCTCGACGACGCCGCGGTGGCCGCCGCGCTGGACGCCGCAGACCCCGCCGAGCCGGCGCCGCCGACCGCGCCGACCCCGGCCGACATCGCGTACATGATCTACACCTCGGGCTCCACCGGCCGCCCCAAGGGCGTGCTGGTGCCGCACACCGGCCTGGCCGACTTCGCCGAGTCCCAGCCCGGCGTGCTGGCGCTGCGCGAGGGCGAGCGGGTGCTGATGATCAGCTCGCCCAGCTTCGACCCGTCGATGTGGGAGTTGTCGGTCTGGCTGATGAGCGGCGGCTGCGCGGTGATCGCCCCGCCGAGGCTGATGCCCGGCCCGCAGCTGGCCGACTTCATCGCCGAGCACCGGGTCAGCTGCGTGGGCACCGTGCCGTCGGTGCTGGCGGCCTTCCCGCCCGGCTCGCTGCCGGACGACCTGATCATCGCGGTCGGCGCGGAGGCGCTGCCGGCCGAGCTGGTCCGCCGCTGGGGCGGCGCGCACCGGCTGCACAACGTGTACGGCGCCACCGAGAGCACCGTGTTCACCACCATGACCGGCCCGCTGACCGGCCCCGGCACCCCGTCGATCGGCTCCCCGCTGCACAACGCCCGGGTGTACGTCCTGGACGCGCTGCTGCGCCCGGTGCCGCCCGGCGTGACCGGCGAGATCCATCTGGCCGGCCCCGGCGTCTCGGTCGGCTACCACCGCCGGCCCGACCTGACCTCGCAGCGCTTCGTCGCGGACCCGTGGGGCCCGCCCGGCAGCCGGATGTACCGCACCGGCGACAACGGCTCCTGGGGGCCGGACGGCAAGCTGCACTTCGTCGGCCGCAGCGACCACCAGGTGAAGATCCGCGGCTTCCGGGTCGAGCTCGGGGAGGTCGAGTCCAGACTCACCGCGCACCCCTCGGTCGCCCGGGCCGCCGTGGTGGCCCGCGCCGCGCAGGGCAGTGCGCGCCGACTGGTCGCCTACGTGGTGCCCGCGCCCGACGCCGGGGTGGAGCCCGCCGAACTGCGCGCCTGGGTCGGCCGGACGCTGCCGGAGCACATGGTGCCCGCCGCCGTCGTCGCCCTGGACGCCTTCCCGCTCACCTCCAACAACAAGATCGACCGGGACGCGCTGCCCGAGCCCGACATCCGCGGCGGCGCCACCCGCCGGCCGCCGCGCACCCGGACCGAGACCGTCATGTGCGAGCTGCTGCACGAGGTGCTCGGCGCGGACGAGATCGGCATCGACGACAGCTTCTTCGACCTGGGCGGCGACTCCATCACCGCCGTCCAGCTCGCCGCACGGGCGGTCAACTCCGGGCTCGCGCTCACCCCGCAGGACGTCCTGACCTACCGCACCGCCGCCACCATGGCCGCGGTCGCCGACGGCGGCCGCGCCGCGGACCTCGACCGGTCGCTGCTGACCGACGCCGGCGGCCCGGCCGAGGGGCTGCCGCTGACCCCGCTGCAGCAGGGCATGCTGTTCCACTCGCTGTACGCGGACGACACCGGCGCCGACCCGTACATCGGCCAGATGGTGTTCGAGCTGACCGGCGAGGTCGCGCTCGACCGGCTGCACGCCGCCTGCGACGCGCTGGTCGCCCGGCACGACGCGCTGCGCGCCCACTTCGAGCTGGACGGCCTGGGCGAGGCCCGGCAGACCATCCCCGCCGCGGTGGCGGTGCCCTGGGCCGAGCACGACCTGCGCGCCCTCGGCTCCGACGCGCAGGAGGCGCGCACCGCCGAACTGCTGGCCGCCGACAAGGCGACCCGCTTCGACCTGGCGAAGCCGCCGCTGCTGCGGTTCGCCGTGATCAGCACCGCCGACGACCGGCACCTGCTGGTCTTCACCAGCCACCACGTGCTGTTCGACGGCTGGTCCGTCGGGATCATGCTGAAGGACCTGTTCGCGGGCTACTCCGAGGTCTCCGAGCCGTCCGGGAAGGTCTCCTTCGCGGCCTACCTGCGCTGGCAGGACCGCCAGCCGAAGGGGCCTGCCGCGGACGCCTGGAAGCGCGCGCTGGCCGGGATCGAGCAGCCCTGCCTGGTCGCCCCGGGGGCGCCGCTGACCACCGAGATGCCCGCGCTGATCCGCCGGTCGCTGTCCGGGAAGCTCTCCGCGGACCTGGGCCGCAGCGCCCGTACGGCCGGCCTGACGGTGAACACCGTCTTCCAGGGCGCCTGGGCGGCGCTGCTCGGGCAGCTGACCGGCCGGGACGACGTGGTCTTCGGCGCCTCGGTCTCCGCCCGGCCGCCGCAGCTGGCCGGGATGCAGGACCTGGTCGGCCTGGTGATGAACACCGTCCCGGTGCGGGTCCGGCTCTCCGCCGAGCGGACGCTGTCCGAGCTGCTCACCGAGGTCCAGGCCGAGCAGGCCGGGCTCGGCGCGCACCACCACCTGGGCCTGGCCGACATCCAGCGCGGCCTCGGCCTCGGTGAACTCTTCGACACCACCATGGTGTTCGAGAACGCGCCGGCCGACCGCGAGGCGATCCGCCGCACCCTGCCGGGGCTGGAGATCGCGGTCGCGGAGTCCGACCGCACGGGCGTCACCCACTACCCGCTCAGCCTGATCGTCCACCCCGGCCCGCAGCTGCGGCTGGAGCTGACCTACCGCGACGACCTGTACACCGCCGAGCAGGCGCAGGCACTGCTGGAGCGGCTGGAGCGGTACCTGCGGGCCTTCGTCGCGCAGCCCGGACTTCCTTTCGGGCGTGTCGAGTTGGTCGACGCCGAGGAGCGCCGGGAGCTGGTCGGGGCGTGCAACGAGACCGCCGTGGCGCACGAGGAGGGCACCCTGCACGGGCTGTTCACCGCGCAGGCCCGCCGCACCCCGGACGCCGAGGCCGTGGTGTACGGCGAGCGCCGGGTCAGCTACGCCGAACTCCACGCGCTCTCCGGCCGGTTGGCCGCGGCCATGGCCGCCGACGGGATCGGCCCGGGCGACGTGGTCGCGGTGGCCCTGCCGCGCGGGGTGGACCTGGTCGTGGCGCTGCTCGCGGTGCTGCGCACCGGCGCCGCCTACCTCCCGCTGGACCCGGAGTATCCGCCGGAGCGGGTGCGGGCGATGACCGAGGACGCCCGTCCGGCGCTCACCCTGGACGGGCGGAGCTTCGCCGAGCTGTCGGCGCGGGAGAGCGCGGGCCCGGCGCCGGACCGCGCGGTCGACCCGGTGCACACCTCGTACGTGATCTTCACGTCCGGGTCCACCGGCCGCCCCAAGGGCATCGTGGTCGCCCACCGCGGCATCGTGAACTACCTGCGCTGGATGCAGCGGCGCTTCCCGCTGGCGCCCGGCGACCGGGTGCTGCAGCGCACCTCGATCAGCTTCGACCCGTCGGTGTGGGAGATCTTCTGGACCCTGCACGTCGGCGCGACGATGGTGGTCGCGCTGCCGGAGGCCGACCAGCACCCCGGCTACCTGCCGGAGCTGATCCGCACCGAGCGGATCCACACCGCGCAGTTCGTGCCGTCCACCCTGGAGCTGTTCCTGCTGGAGCCCGGCGCCGCCGGGTGCGACAGCCTGCGCCAGGTGTTCTGCGGCGGCGAGAAGATGACCGCCGGTCTGGTGGAACGTTTCCGCACGGCCACCGACGCCGGCCTGCACAACCTGTACGGCCCGACCGAGGTCTCCGTCTACACCACCACCTGGCAGGCCGGGTCGGAGACCGGAACCGCCGACGTCCCGGTCGGCAGCCCCGCCGACAACCTGCGGGTGTACCTGCTGGACGGAGCCCTGCGCCCGGTCCCGGCCGGCCTGCCCGGCGAGATCTACATCGCCGGCACCGGCGTGACCGACGGCTACACCCGCCGTCCCCTGCTGACCGCCGAACGGTTCGTCCCCGACCCCTTCGGCCGGCCCGGCACCCGGATGTACCGCACCGGCGACCTCGGCGTGCGCCGCCCCGACGGCGCGGTGCGCTACCTCGACCGCGCCGACCACCAGGTGAAGATCCGCGGCCACCGGATCGAACTCGGCGAGATCGACTCGGCACTGTCCGCGGTGGACGGCATCCGGCAGGTCGCCACGGTCGTCCGCGAGGACGTCCCCGGCAGCCCGCGCATCGTCTCGTACGCCGTGCCCCGGCCCGGCGCGGTGCCCGACCTGGACACCGCCCGCAAGCAGGTCGCGGAGCAACTGCCCGAGTACATGGTCCCGTCCGCGATCGTGTCGCTCGCCGCCCTGCCGCTCACCCCCAACGGCAAGCTCGACCGGGCCGCCCTGCCCGCCCCGCAGGCGGGCCGACGGGAGCGGCGCGAGCCGCGCACCGACCGCGAGCGCCTGCTCTGCCGCCTCTTCACCGAGGTGCTCGACGGACAGCAGGTGGGCATCGACGACAACTTCTTCGACCTGGGCGGCGACTCCATCGCCTCCACCCGGCTGGCCGGCCGGGCCCGGATCGCAGGCCTGTCCCTCACCCCACGGGACGTGTTCCGTCACCGCACCGTGGCGGCTCTGGCGGAAGTCGCCACCGAGACCGAGCCCGAGGCCGCCGTCGCCCCGCCGGCGGCGCCCCGGATCGAACTCGACGCCGACGAGCTCGCCGAACTCGAAGCGCACTGGAGAAGTGGGAAATGAAGCCGACCTCGTTCGACGCGATCTGGCCGTTGACGCCGCTGCAGGAGGGCATGCTCTTCCACGCCCTGTACGACGGCGGACAGGAGGGCGTCGACCACTACAACATGCAGCTCCCGATCGAGCTGACCGGACCGCTCGACCGGGCCGCGCTGCGCCGTGCCTGCGAACTGGTCGTGGCCCGCCACCCCGCCCTGCGCGTCGGGTTCCTGCAGCGCCGCTCGGGCGAGCCGTTCCAGGCCGTGGCGTCCCAGGTGGAACTGCCGTGGACCGAGACCGACCTCACCGGCCTCGACCCGGCCGGACAGCAGGCCCGGCTCCGGGAGGTGCTCACCGAGGAGCGCCACCGCCGCTTCGAGATGACCCAGCCGCCACTGCTGCGCTTCACCCTGGTCGCCCTGGCCGCCGACCGGCACGTCCTCGTGCTGACCAACCACCACATCCTGATGGACGGCTGGTCGATGCCGGTGGTCGTCGAGGACCTGTTCCGGATCCTCCACCACGGCGGCGACGCCACCGCCCTGGACCCGGCGGTCTCCGTCGGCGACTACCTCGGCTGGCTGGGCGCCCGCAACCGCGGCGCCACCGAGGCCGCCTGGGGCAAGGCACTGGCCGGCCTGGAGGGCCCGACCCTGCTCGGCCGCGGCGCCGAACCGGCCGCCGGCGGCGTCTCCCAGCGCCGGATCCGCCTGGAACTCGACGAGGAACGCTCCCGCGCGCTGGCCGAGGCCGCCCGCAGCCGCAACCTCACCGTCAACACCGTGATCCAGGGCGCCTGGTCGCTGCTGCTCGCCCTGATGACCGGCAGCGACGACGTGGTCTTCGGCTGCACCGTCGCCGACCGCCCGGCCGCCGTTCCCGGCGTGGACCGGGTCGTCGGCCTGCTGATCAACACCGTCCCGGCCCGGGTCCGGATCGACCCCACCGAGCCGTTCGGCGCTCTGCTCGACCGCATCCAGGACGAGCAGTCCGAACTCGGCGAGCACTCCTGGCTCGGCCTCGCCGACATCCACCGGATCAGCGGCCACGACAGCCTGTTCGACACCACCCTCGCCTTCGAGAACTTCCCGCTGCCGGCCTCCGCCCGCGGCGTCGAAGTTGCCGGTCTGCGCCTCGCCCTTGCCGGTGAGGCCGTCGACGAGGTCCCGGAAGGCACCCACTACCCGCTCAGCCTCGCCGTCTTCCCCGGCCCCACCACCGTCTTCGAGCTCAACCACCGCCCCGACCTGTACCCGCAGGAGCGGGCCGAGGCCCTGCTGGAACGCCTCGCCCTGCTCGTCGGGCACGCCGTCGACCGGCCGGACACCCCGGTCGGCCGGCTTCCGCTGCTCACCGCCGAGGAACGCCGCCGCATCGACCGGGCCGCCGCCCCGGCCCCCGTCGCCACACCGCCCGGCACCCTGGTCGACCTGTTCGAGGCCCAGGCCGCCCGCACCCCGGACGCGCCCGCCGTCAGCTGCGGCGCCGAGAAGCTGACCTTCGCCGAACTCGACACCGCCGCCAACCGGCTCGCCCGGCAGCTGGTCGCCCGCGGCGCCGCCCCCGAACGGCCCGTGGTGATGGCCCTGCCGCGCACCGCCGGGGCCGTCGTCGCCCTGCTGGCGATCCTCAAGTCCGGTGCGGTGTACGTCCCGGTCGACCTGGAACAGCCCGTCGAGCGGATCGCCGCCGTCTTCGGCGAACTGCGCCCGCACCTCGTCGTCACCACCGCCGCGGCCGCCGCCCGGCTGCCCGGCGGCACCGAGCGGGTGCTGCCGGACGAACTCCCCCGGGAGGAGAACGGCGCCGTCCTCACCGACGCCGACCGGCTCGCCCCGCTGCGCCCGGACCACCTGGCCTACGCCGTCTACACCTCCGGCTCCACCGGCCGCCCCAAGGGCGTCGCGATCGAACACCGGTCGCTGGCCAACATGTTCCACAGCCACCGCAACCACCTGTTCGAGCCGGAGCAGGCGGCGGCCGGCCGTCCGCTGCGCGCCGCGCTGACCAACTCCCTGGTGTTCGACGCCTCGTGGAGCCAGCTGCTGTGGATGGTCGGCGGCCACGAGCTGCACATGATCGAGGAGGAGCTGCGGGCCGACCCGCACGCCCTGCTCGACCACGTCACCCGGCACGGCATCGAGGTGCTGGACACCACGCCGAGCTTCGCCCGCCAGCTGATCGCCGAGGGACTGCTCGACGAGGGCCGTACGGTCCGCGTCCTCGCGCTCGGCGGCGAGGCCGTCGACGAGCCGCTGTGGCGGCGGCTGCGCGACACCCGGGGCCTGTCCGCGTACAACCTCTACGGGCCCGCCGAGTGCACCGTCGACCCGATGTACGCCCGCTTCGCGGCGCACGAGCACCCGGTGATCGGCGGCCCCGCCGACAACCTGCGGGCGCACCTGCTGGACGACGCGCTGCGGCCCGTCCCGCCGGGCGTGACCGGCGAGCTGTACCTGGCCGGCGCCGGCCTCGCCCGCGGCTACCTCGGGCAGCGGGTGCTCACCGCCGAGCGCTTCGTCGCCGACCCGTTCGGCGCGCCGGGCACCCGGATGTACCGCACCGGCGACCGCGCCCAGCGCGACGACGACGGCACCCTGGTCTTCCTCGGCCGCACCGACGACCAGATCAAGATCCGCGGCTTCCGGGTCGAACCGGGCGAGATCGAGGCCGTGCTGGCCGCCGCGCCCGAGGTGCGGCACGCCGTCGCGGTGGCCCGCGAGGACCGCCCCGGCTCCCCGGTGCTGGTCGCCTACGTGGTCGCCGCGCCCGGCGCCACCGCGGACGGGCGGGCGCTGCGGGCCCGGGCCGCCGAGGTGCTGCCCGGCTACATGGTGCCGAGCGCCGTGGTCGTCCTGGACGAGCTGCCGACGACCGTCAACGGCAAGGTGGACAAGGCGGCGCTGCCCGCCGTCGGCTTCGAGGGCGACGGCGCGGGCGGCGAGCCGCGCGACGAGCAGGAGGAACTGCTCCACGGCCTGTTCGCCGAGGTGCTGCGGGTCGAGCGGATCGGCATCCACGACAACTTCTTCAACCTGGGCGGCGACTCGCTGCTGTCCATGCGGCTCTCCGCGCTGGCCCGCCGGGCCGGGCTCGCGCTGAGCCCCCGGGACGTCTTCCTGCACCGCACGGTGGCCGCCCTGGCCGCCGCCGCCCGGGCCGCCGACGCCGGGGACACCGGTGCCGAACCGCCGGCCGACGGCCCGCTGCCGGAGCTGACCGCCGAGGAACGCGCCGAGGTCGACGCCGCCCATCCCGACGCCGTCGAGGTGTGGCCGCTGACCTCGCTCCAGCAGGGCATGAGCTTCCACGCCCTGCTCGCGCCCGACCGGGTCGACCCGTACGTCACCCAGCAGGTCTTCGACCTGGACGGGGAGGTGGCGCCCGCCGTCCTGCGCGCCGCCTTCGACACGGTCCTCGGCCGGCACGCCAACCTGCGCGCCCGCTTCGCGCGGCTGCGCTCCGGCCGGGCCGTGCAGGTGATCCCCGAGCGGGTCGAGGTGCCCTGGCGGGAGGTCGACCTCGCCGCCCTGGCCCCCGCGGAACAGGACCGCCGGGTCGGGGAACTGGTGGCCGAGGAGCACGACCGGCCGTTCCCGATCGGCTCCGCCCCGCTGCTGCGGGCGCTGCTGGTCCGGCTCGCCGGGGACCGCCACGTCCTGGTCGTGACGGACCACCACATCCTGCTGGACGGCTGGTCGGTGCCGCTGTTCTACCGCGAGCTGTTCACCGCGTACGCCGCCGGCGGCTCCGCCGAGGGGCTGCCCGAGCCGGTGCCGTTCCGCCGGGTGCTCGCCTGGCTGGCCGGCCGGGACGGCGCGGCGGCCGAGCGGGCCTGGGCCGGGGCCCTCGCGGGCCTGGACGAGCCCACGCTGGTCGCCCCGCACGCCGACCTGTCGGTGCTCGCCGCGCAGGGCACCGCCCACGCGGTCCTGGACGCCGGATCCTCGGCCCGGATCACCGCCGCGGCCCGGGCCGCCGGGATCACCGTGAACACCCTGCTGAACGGCGCCTGGGCGATCGCCCTGGAGCGGCTGACCGGCCGGGGCGACGTCGTCTTCGGCGCCTCGGTGTCCGGGCGCTCCCCCGAGCTGCCCGGCATCGAGGACGCGATCGGCCTGGTCATGAACACCGTGCCGTTCCGGGCCGTGCTCGACCCGGCGGAGCCGCTGTCCGCCGCCCTGGTCCGGATGCAGACCGAGCAGTCCGAGCTGATCGCCCACCACCACCTCGGGCTGCCCGAGATCCAGCGGGCGGTCGGGCTCGGCGAACTCTTCGACACCATCGTCGGCTTCGAGAACGCCGGCATCGACCACGCCGAGGTGCGCGAGCCCGTCCCCGGCCTGGGCATCGGACTGCGCGAGCCGTCCGTCCCCGGCTCCGCCCACTACCCGCTGCGACTGCTGGTGCGCCCGGGCGAGCAACTGGACGTCAAGCTCCACTACCGCACCGACCTGTACGGCGAGGCCGAGGCGGGCGACCTGCTGGCCTCGGTGCTGCGGGTGCTGGAGACCTTCGCCGAGGCGCCGGGGACCCGGCTCGCCGCGCTGGAACTGCTGGCCGCGCCGACCCGGGAGGCCGTCCTGGAACGGTGGGCGGCGACCGCCCCCGCCGCGCCCGCGGCCACCATCCCGGCGCTGTTCGCCGAGCGGGTCGCCGAGCACCCCGGGGCACCCGCCGTGCTGACCGGCACCGAGGAGCTGAGCTACGCCGAACTCGACGCCCGGTCCGACCGGCTGGCGCGCGTCCTGCTCTCGCACGGGGCCGGCCCGGAGCGCATCGTCGCGGTCCTCCTGCCCCGCACCGCCGAACTGGTCACCACCATCCTGGCGATCTGGAAGAGCGGCTCCGTCCACATGCCGGTGGACACCGACTACCCGGCGGACCGGATCGGGTTCATGCTCACCGACGCCCGGCCGGACCTGATCCTGGCCGCGCCCGACGCCGTGGACGGGATCCCGGCGGAGCTGCGCGACCGGGTGGTGACCACGGACCGGCTGACCGCCCCGGCGGACACCCCGTCCGGTGCGGTCACCGACGCCGAGCGCGGCCGCCCGCTGCTGCCCACCTGCGGCGCGTACATCATCTTCACCTCGGGCTCCACCGGCCGCCCCAAGGGCGTCCTGGTCACCCACGCCGGCCTGGCGAGCTTCCTCGCCACCCAGCGGCGCCACCTGGACCTCGGCCCCGGCCGCAAGGTGCTGTGGTTCGCCTCGCCCAGCTTCGACGGCGCCATGGGCGAGCTCAACACCGCGCTGCTGAGCGGTTCTTGCGTGGTCGTCGGCAGTTACGACGAGATGCTGCCCGGGCAGCCGCTGGCCGACTGGGTGGCCCGCACCGGCGTGCAGACCCTGACCATCCCGCCGTCCTCGCTGGCAGCGATGGCCGACGGCAGCCTCCCGGAGGGGATCACCCTCGTCACCGGCGGCGAGGTCCTGCCGCCCGAACTGGTGGCCCGCTGGGCCCCGGGCCGGCGGATGCTGAACATCTACGGCCCGACCGAGACGACGATCATCGCGACCGTCGGCGGACCGCTGGAGCCCGGCGTCGCCGTGTCGATCGGCGTCCCGGTGGTCGGCGCCCGGATCCGGGTCCTGGACCACTGCCTGCGCCCGCTGCCGGCCGGTGTGCCCGGCGAGGTGTACATCTCCGGCGCCGGCCTGGCCCGCGGCTACCTGCACCGGCCCGACCTCACCGCGAGCCGCTACGTCGCCGACCCGTTCGGCGCGCCGGGCGACCGGATGTACCGCACCGGCGACATCGCCCGCTGGCTGCCGGACGGCCGGCTGGACTACGTGCGCCGCGCCGACGACCAGGTGAAGCTGCGCGGCTTCCGGATCGAACCGGGCGAGATCGAGGCCGTGCTGGCCGCCGACCCGGGCGTGCGGCACGCCACCGTGCAGCTGCGCGAGGACACCCCCGGTTCGCGACAGCTGGTCGCCTACGTGGTCCCGGCCGGGCCGGACGGCACCGACCCCGCCGCGCTGCGCGAGCGGGTCGCCGCCCACCTGCCGGAGTACATGGTGCCGGCCGCCGTGGTCGAGATCCCCGAGCTGCCCACCACGCCGCACGGCAAGCTGGACCGGGCCGCGCTGCCCGCCCCCCGCTTCGCCGCGGCCGAGGGCAGCCGGGCGCCGCGCACCCCGCGCGAGGAACTGCTGCGGCAGCTGTTCGTCGACGTGCTCCAGGTCGAGCGGATCGGCATCGACGACAGCTTCTTCGCGCTCGGCGGCGACTCGATCATGTCGATCAAGCTGGTCACCGCGGCGCGCGAGGCCGGGCTGGAGATCTCCCCGCGGGACGTCTTCACCCACAAGTCCGTCGCCGAACTGGCCGCCGTGGTCACCGAGTCGACGCCGCAGAGCGCCGACGAGGAGGCCGAGGAGCCGCTCGTCGACCTTGACCAGGACGAACTCGACGAGTTCATCGCCAAGTTCGCCCAAGAGGACTGACCGACCCGGGCGGCGGAGCCAGCCGGGACCCTGCTCGGCCCTCCGCCCGTGACACCGCCCCGCCGCCTGCCCCGGGCAGGCGGCACAGGACCATCCGTCCGCCCACCCGGCCGAACCGGTCGGAGAACAGCAAGGGAACGCCCGATGACCCGTCACCAACCGTCCACTGCCAGCGCTCCGACCCCGTTCCGGGGCCGGCTGGCCGAGTACACCCTGAGCGCGGACGAGGCCGCCGAACTGGCCCTCGCCGCACACAAGATCGCCGACGACTGCGGCAACCCGCTGGACGAGCAGTTCTACGACCGCGCCTGGCAGTTCGACCGGATGCTGCCGGTCGGCCTGCAGGCCTTCCTGGCCGACTTCCGCCGCCGCGAGCCCGCCGCCGCCTGCCTGGTGCACGGGATCCCGGTGGACGACGTCGAACTCGGCCCGACCCCCGGGCACTGGCGCGACGCCATCGCGCTGGAATCGGCCCGCACCCAGGAGGCCATGCTCGCGCTGGTCGGCCTGGCCCTGGGCGAGCCCTTCGGCTGGGCCACCCTCCAGGAGGGCAGCATCATCCAGAACGTGCTGCCGATCCGCGGCGACGAGGACCGGCAGAGCGGCTACGGCAGCGAGGCCCTCCTGGAGTTCCACACCGAGGACGGCTTCCACCCCAACCGCTGCGACTACCTGATCCTGCTCGGCCTGCGCAACGCCGACGCGGTGCCGACCATCGTCGCCTCCGTCCGGGACGTCGAACTCGACGACCGCACCCGGGAGGTGCTCTCCCAGGACCGGTACCACATCCTCCCGGACACCGAGCACATCCGGCAGCTGGAGACCTCGGACCCCGGCCCCCCCGCGCTCCCCCACCCCCCCCCGCTGGCCCCCGACCCCCCCCCCCCCCCCGCGCGGGTCGGCGCCGGCCCCACCCCCGACCAGCGCAGCGCCCCGCCGGG
>NZ_JBHWBZ010000043.1:27011-41388 GCF_042735475.1 Kitasatospora sp. NPDC059577
CCGCCCCGTCCCGCACCCCCCCCCCCCCTCCCACCTCCCCCCCTGGGTGGCGTGCGCCCGCGCCCCCCGCCCCCCGGGCGCCCCCCCGGCCCCGCGGGGGGCCCCACGACCCCGCGCCCACCAGCGCGCTGTTCGGCGACGGCCTCTCCCCGTACCTGCGCATCGACCTGCCGTTCATGCGCTGCGCCGGGGACGACCGGGAGGCCGTCGAGGCCCTGGACCGGCTGATGGCCGAGCTGACCCGGGTCCAGCAGGAGGTCGTGGTCGGCCCCGGCACCCTGCTGGTCGTGGACAACTACCAGGCCGCGCACGGCCGGCGCTCCTTCAAGGCCCGCTACGACGGCACCGACCGCTGGCTGAAGAAGATCACCGTCAGCCGCAACCTCCGCCGCAACCTGGCCGGTTACGCCCCCGACCGGCACCGGGTCATCGTCTGATCCCGAGGGCCGGGCCCCGGCTCCGCACCCCGCACCCCGTACACCGCACACCCAGCCGGGACCCGGTCGCTCCGGCGGCCGGGCCCGGCGCCCCTCGAAAGGCCCTCTCCCCATGCGCACAGTCATCGTCTCCGGCGCCTCCAGCGGCATCGGGAAGGCCACCGCCGAGCGGTTCGCCGCCTCCGGCGACCACGTGGTGAACCTCGACGTCAGCAAGCCCGGGGCCCCGGCGGCGGACCTGGACGGCGGTCCCGGCACGGTGAGCTTCCTTCAGGTCGACGTCGCCGACTGGCAGGCGGTCAAGGAGGCCGTCGACGCCGTGCACGCCGCCCGGGGCGGCCTCGACGTGGTGATCGCCAACGCCGGCATCAGCATCCGCAGCAGCGTGCTGGAGCTGACCGAGGCCGACGTGCGGCGCGCCGTCGACGTCAACCTGGTCGGCGTGCTCGCCCTGTGGCGGCACTCGGCCCCGTACATGCTGGCGCAGGGCCACGGCGTGCTGCTCGCCACCGCCTCGGTCAACGGCAGCCGCGGCTACCCGCTCTACGCGCCGTACAACGCCACCAAGGCGGGCGTCGCCTCGCTCTGCCAGACCTTCGCCATGGAGCTCAGCCCGCTGGTGCGCACCGCGTGCGTCACCCCCGGCGCCGTGCTGACCCCGATGCAGCGCGCCGAGTACACCGACGCGATGCTCGACGAGGTCAACGAGCGCATCCCGGCGCGCCGGCACGCCTCCCCGGAGGAGATCGCCGGGGTCTTCCACTTCCTCGCCTCCGACCAGGCGACGTTCGTCACCGGCCAGGAGTTCGTGGTGGACGGCGGCGAGACGGCCGGCGCCACCACCGCGTTCTTCCCCGGCCCCCTCGCGCCGCAGCCGCGGCCCGACCAGGACGCTCCCGAAGGCGGCAAGTGACCATGGACACCCGTCCCGTCCAGGACCCCGACGAGCTGGACCGGATCGACCTCGCCGATCCCGTGCTGCACGCCACCCGCGACCTCACCGAGGTCTGGCGCCACCTGCGCGACGACGCCCCGCTGTACCGGCACCGCGAGACCGGACGCGGCGAGGGCTTCTGGGTCGTCACGCGCAGGGAGGACATGGAGACCCTCTACAAGGACAACACCTCGTTCACCTCGGCGCACGGCAACATGCTGGAGACGCTGCAGGCGGACAACGACTCGGCGGTCGGCCAGATGCTGACCGTCACCGACGGCCCGGACCACACCGCGCTGCGCGGCATCCTCACCCGGCCGTTCACCCCGCGCGCGCTGACCGCCACCGTGGAGGCCGCGCGCAACGGCGTCCGGCAGCTGGTCCTCGAAGCCACCAAGTCCGAGCAGTGCGACTTCGGCCGGGACGTGGCCGCCGACATCCCGCTGGCGGCCATCTGCGACCTGCTCGGCGTGCCCCAGGAGGACCGCCCCAAGCTGATCCCGATGACCTCCGGCGCACTCGCCGCCACCGACGGCTCGCCGTCCGAGGAGGGCACCTGGGCGGCCCGCAACGACCTGCTGCTGTACATCTCCGAACTGGCCCGGCTGCGCACCCGCGAGCCGGGCGAGGACGTGGTCAGCGTGCTGGTCGAGCAGAGCGTCGGCGACCGCCGGCTCACCCGCGAGGAGGTGATCTTCAACTGCTACAGCATCATCATCGGCGGCCTGGAGACCACCCGGCTCGCCATGGTCGGCGGCGTGCACGCGCTGGCGCACCACCCCGAGCAGTGGGAGGCGCTGCGCAGCGGCGCGGTCTCCACCGACGCCGCGGTCGAGGAGATCCTCCGCTGGACCACGCCCACCCTGCACAGCGGTCGGCGGGCCACCGCCGACATGCTGCTGCACGGCGAGTTCATCGAGGCCGGCGACATCGTCACGATGTGGAACGGCTCCGCCAACCGGGACGAGCGGGTCTTCGACGCGCCGGACGAGTTCCGGCTGGACCGCGGCAACGCCAACAAGCACCTGACCTTCGCCCACGGCCCGCACTACTGCATGGGCGCGTACCTGGCGAAGGCCGAGCTGGCCGGGATGCTGGACGGACTGAAGGAGCACGTGGCGGAGATCCGCCCGGCCGGGGAACCGACCCGGGTCTACTCCAACTTCCTCAGCGGCTACGCCACCATGCCGGTCACCCTCGTGCCCAACTGACCTGCCGGGAAAGGTGGATGACGGAAGGGGGGGGCCGCCCCCGGGGGGGGCCGCCGTCCGGGCTGGCCCCCGCGGCCCCCCCCCGCCCCGCGGCGGCCCGCCCCCCCGCCCCCCACTCCCCCCCCCCCCGCCGCCCCCCCCCGCCCCCAAACCCCCGGCGGGCTATGGGTGTTGCCGGCCGGGGGCCCCCCCCCCGGGGGGCGCGCCGCCTTCCGTCGTTCCCCGCGCTTCCCGGCCTGCGCCGGGCGCGCCGTCCCCGCGCTCCCGGATCAGCCCCGGGCACCGTGCTCCAGCACGGCCTCCAGGCCGAAGTAGCGCCGGCTGACCCGGCACTCCTCCATGACGGCCTCCAGCCCCGGCAGGTACGCCTCCCGCTCGTCCAGCACCACGTCCCGGTCCAGGCGCTGCAGCAGCCGCCGCAGCACCAGGACGAGCCAGCCGGCGTCCGGCGCGGCGCCCCGGTTGTGCAGCCAGACGTGCACGCAGGAGGACGCGGCGTGGAAGACGCAGTGGTCCTCGGCGGTGCGCGAGCCGGCCACCGAGGACGCCTCGATGCCGTGCTCGGCGACGCGGCCGTACAGCGCGGCCCGGCGGCGGTCCAGCTCGGCCACCACCCCGGCCAGGTCCTCGGCCTGGCCCGGCGGGCACTCGGCCGCGGCGACCCGGGCCAGCTCGGCCACGGCTGCGCCCCAGCCCCGGGTGATCTCGTCCTGCCCGTTGGTCGCCAGGACCAGCCTGTTGCCGTCCGGCTCCCAGACCGGCGCCTCGGCGGAGAGGTCGAACAGCCGGGCCAGCAGCTCCCCGGAGCCTTCGGCGGGCCGGTCCGCGAGCGGGGCCAGCGCGGCCAGCTGGGTCGCGATGTTGAACAGGTTGACGTGCGTCGTGCCCTCGAAGATCGAGGTGATGCAGTGGTCCCGGCGGATCTTCTGGAAGGCGCCGGAGGCGACCAGTTCGCGCAGGTAGCTGCGCGCGGCGAGGACCTTGGACATCTGCTCCAGGGTCTCCTCGCCGATCACCGGCACCAGGTACTTGACCACGGAGGACCACAGGGCCAGCCGCGCCGGCGCGAGGGTCAGGGCCCGGGCCACCGGGATCGCCACGCAGTCGGAGACCAGCAGGTCCAGGTGGGCGTCGACGAGGTGCTGGCGGACCACCGGGATCCGGTGGATCGCGGCGCCGTACAGCCTGCGCTCGTGCGCGTAGTCCAGTCCGATCCGCAGTGCGGCGTCCATGCTGCCCAGCGACATGCCGCCGATCGCGGTGCGGGTGATCTGCAGGGTGCGGACGGTGTCGATCATCGCGCGGCCGGGCCGGCCGATGACCGCGCCGGCGGCGGGCACCCGGGCGGCGGTGAAGCGGACACCGCTGACGTCGTGGCCGCGCAGGCCCAGGGCGCGGACGATCGGCTTCGGTTCGATGCTCTCCGGGTCCAGTTCCTGCCTGTCGACCAGCAGCAGCACCGGTCCGCGCGGGCCCTGGGCCAGGACGGTGTAGAAGCGGGCCCGGTTGCCGTTGCCGACCGGCCACTTCTCGCCGTCCAGGACGTAGTGCTCGCCGTCGAGGACGGCGGTGGTGGCCGTGGTGGTCAGGTCGCTGCCGACCTCCGCCTCGGAGATGCCGAAGCACAGCTTGTCCCCCGCGGTCACCGCCTGGGCGACCCGCTTCCGCTGCTCGGGCGTCCCCCACAGCCACACCGGCTGGCAGCCGAGCATGCTGGAGCCGAACATCACGGCCATGGTGAGGTTCCGGCGCGCCAGCGAGCGGGTCACCGCCAGGACCGACTCCAGGTTGAGCATCCGCCCGCCGGCCACCTCCGGGACGAGCCGCTCCGGCAGCCCCCAGTCCAGGAGCAGCCGCTCCGCGCCCGGCGGGACCTCGTCGAGTTCCTCGTGCTCCACGACCTCGGCGAAGGAGAACGGACCGGACGGGTCCAGCGGGTCGCCCAGCAGCCCCTCGAACTCGGCGGTGAGCTGCCGGGTCGGACGGGGAACGGAATTCGGCTCCATACGACTGGCTCCTGTGCACGGGATTGCGGAACGTCCGGCGGTGTTCCGGTGCAGTGTCGCCAGGGGGACTCCCGCTGTTCCAGGCAGGGGCGCAGGCAACTCGTCATGCCTGCAAGTTGCCCAGTGAGTGCCTAGGTTTTCGCGTGACTCCCGCCCGAGAGTGTCCGTGTGGCAGTACGTCAATCCGAAGGGGCCCGGCGGCGATGACTACCGAATTCCACGACGAACGGGAAACCGTGCTGTTCACCCTGGACCGGACCAGGGAGAGTCTGATGGAGGTCGACGCCGCGTTCAAGGCCAATCTCAACTGGAACTACGGCGAGCGCAACAATCGTCTCTGGGCGCTCTACGAGAAGAGCAAGATCGCGCAGTGGAACGCCGCCACGGATATCGACTGGAACCACGAGGTGCGGTTCGGCGCGGTCCTGGACGAGGGGCAGAGCACCGGACTGCAGAACTTCCGCGGAGCGGGCAGCCCGGTTCCCGAGGAACTGATCAACCAGTTCCGCTGGGAGTACCTGTCCTGGATGATCAGTCAGTTCCTGCACGGCGAACAGGGCGCCCTGGTCACCACCGCCCGGCTGGTGGAGACCGTGCCCGACATGGAGGCCAAGATCTACGCGGCCGCCCAGGTCGCCGACGAGGCGCGGCACGTCGAGGCGTACGCCAAGTACATCGACGAGAAGCTGCGCAACTCCTACCCGATCAACCCGGGCCTCAAGTCGCTGCTGCGCGACCTGTTGTCGGAGTCCGACTGGGACATCGTCTACCTCGGCATGCAGGTGATCGTCGAGGGCCTCGCCCTGGCGGCGACCCGGCTGGCGGGCACCGGCTTCGGCGAGCCGATCATCACCCAGATCACCCGGATGATCGCCCGCGACGAGGCGCGGCACATCGGCTTCGGCGTGGTCTCGCTCACCGGGATGTACGAGCAGATGAACAGCAAGGAGCGCGCGGCGCGGGAGGAGTTCCTGCTGGAGTCGATCTTCCTGATGTCCCGCCGCTTCCTGCTGCGCGAGGT
Source organism: Kitasatospora sp. NPDC059577 (assembly GCF_042735475.1). Taxonomy (NCBI): domain Bacteria; kingdom Bacillati; phylum Actinomycetota; class Actinomycetes; order Kitasatosporales; family Streptomycetaceae; genus Kitasatospora; species Kitasatospora sp. NPDC059577. Next base: position 32,621 of record NZ_JBHWBZ010000043.1, read on the forward strand.
GTGGGAGCGCATGGAGCTGGACGTCGAGGCCGGCATCACCTTCGCCATGAACGACCCGATGATGTTCGGCTACCGCCAGCTGCTGTTCCAGCAGGTGATCCACATCCTGCGGCAGGTCGGCCTGCTCAGCCCGAAGCTGCGCGACCTGTTCCTGAGCGAGCAGCTCGCCAAGCCGGAAGCCTTCGTCGGCATCAACTGACCGCAGGCACCGACACCGAACGACCCGCGGGACGGACCCGCCGGCGGCCCGGACACGGGGGAGTGCCGTGCCGCCGGCCCGTACGGCGCGCGGCCCGCACCAGACCGCCGTCACGAGAACGACCGGAACGAATCGGAGGGGCCGCGTGCCTGCGCAGCGCGACGACGTCGTCATCACCGGGCTCGGCGCCACCACGCCGCTGGGCGGCGACGCCCGGTCCACCTGGAAGGCACTGCTCGACGGGGTCTCGGCGGCGGTCGCGATCACCGATCCCTGGGCCGAGGACCTGCCGGTGCGGATCGCCGCCCCGGCCGCCGTGGAGCCGGCCCCGCTGATCGACCGGGTCCAGGCCCGGCGCACCGACCGGTCCGCGCAGTTCGCGCTGCTCGCCCAGCGCGAGGCCTGGCAGGACGCGGGCTTCGACGCGGCCGCGGGCGCGCCGGGACACCCGGAGTCCGAGCGCCTCGCGGTGGTCATCGGCAGCGGCATCGGCGGCCTGAGCACCCTGCTGCCGGCCCACGACCTGATCCGGGCCGGGGACACCCGCCGGGTCTCGCCGTTCACCCTGCCGATGCTGATGAACAACGCGGCGGCGGCGCTGTGCGCGCTGGAGCTCAACGCCACGGCGGTGGCCCACGCGCCGTCGACGGCCTGCGCGGCGGGCGCCGACGCGATCGCGGCCGGGCTGGACCTGATCCGCCTGGGCCGGGCCGACGTGGTGGTGGCCGGCGGCACGGAGGCGGTGATCAACCCGATGGCGATCACCGCCTTCGCGGCGATGAAGGCGCTGTCCCGCAACAACGACGCCCCGGCCTGCGCCTCCCGGCCCTTCGACAAGAAGCGGGACGGCTTCGTCCTGGGCGAGGGCGCGGCCGTGCTGGTGCTGGAGTCCGGTGAGCACGCCCGGCGGCGCGGTGCCCGGATCTACGCCGAGTTCGCCGGGGCCGGGTCGAGCGCCGACGCGCACCACATCACCCGCCCGCACCCGGAGGGCGAGGGCATGGCGCGGGCCATCCGGCGCGCCCTCGCGGACGGCGGGGTGGAGCCGGCCGAGGTCGGCCACGTCAGCGCGCACGCCTCGTCCACCTCGGTGGGCGACGCGGCGGAGGCGCTGGCGATCAGGAGCGCGCTCGGCGGCGTGCGGCCGGCCGTGTCGGCGGTGAAGTCGTCCGCGGGGCACCTGATCGGCGCCTCCGGCTCGTTGGCCGCGGTGGCCACCGTCCTGGCCCTGCACCACCGCACCGCACCGCCCACCATCAACGTGGACGACCTGGACGACGCGATCGACCTGGACGTGGTGCGGGTGACGCCCCGCCCGCTGCCCGCCGGGCCGCTGGCGGCGCTCACCCAGAGCGCGGGGTTCGGCGGGCACAACACCGTGCTGGCCTTCCGCGCCGGGGCCTGAGCCGCCCTCCCGGGCCCGCTCGGCCGCGGAGCCCGGGTCCGCCTCCGCCGGACGGGCCGTCGCCCCCGAACGGGCCACCGCCCGCGACACGTCACCGCCCCCGGACGGGACACCGACTCGGGACACGTCACCGCCCCCGGGCCAGGCGGATCCTGGCCCGAGGGCGGTGACGCGGCGTCGGATCGGTGGTGGTGGCTCTCGGTCAGGACGCCGGCGGCCACTCGCCGCCGAGCGGGACGACGATGGACTCCAGGTGGTCGACGGTCGGCAGGGCGCCCTCGCCCTCGTCCAGGAGTTCCCGGACGAGCTCGACGATCTCGTGGACGGTCTCCAACGACGAGGCGCGCTCCTGGGGGAGGCTGTCGAACTCGAAGACGTCCTCAAGGGTGAGGCCCAGCTGGACCATCGCGAGCGAGTGGTAGCTCAGTTCGCTGACGAGCTTGGTGTCCGGACCGATCCGGTCCTTCTTGGTCGGTGCGATGAGGAGGACCAGCTGGCTGATCACGTCAGGGATCTGGTCGGAGGCGATGTCGGTCATGCATGGATCGTCGCCGCGCCGGGGTCCGACATTCCAGGCATCCGCTCCGGCAACGACTCGGCAAGATCGAACGTTCGGTGACCGGACCACCCCCGGGGGTGACGGATTGCCGTCGGTTTGCCTGGAGATCGGTCCGGTCCGCCCCCTATGCTCGGTGTCATGGACACCGGTGTTCCGGCGACTTCGTCGTCAACTCCCTGGATCGTCGGCCGTGTTGTGGCGTCGCCGACCCGGCTGCGACTGATCTGCCTGCCGCAGGCCGGTGCCGGCGCCGGGGCCTTCGGCAGCTGGCGCGCGCACCTGCCGGCCGGGGTCGAGCTGGCGCCGGTGGAGCTGCCCGGCCGCGGCACCCGGTCCGAGGAGCGGCTGCCCGACTCGCTGGAGGAGACCGCCGAGCAGCTGGTCGCCGCGCTCGCCGGGGAGTTCGAGGTCCCGTTCGTGCTCTTCGGCCACAGCCTGGGCGGACTGATCGCCCATCAGGTCACCCTGCTCCTGGAGCGGCGGGGCGGCCCGCTGCCGCTGGCGACCGTCGTGGCGGCCGCGCGCGCCCCGCACCTGCCGCCGGCGGAGAAGCTGTCCGAGCTGCGCGACGTCGAACTCCTGCGCTGGCTGGTCGGGCAGGACGCGATCCCGCGCGAGCTCTTCGCGTACCCGGACTTCCTGCGCACCGTGCTGGCCGGGATCCGGAAGGACTTCACCCTGGCCGACGCCCACGTCCTGCCGGCCCCCGACCCGGTGCGCACCCCGTTGCACGTCCTCGGCGGCGTCAAGGACACCGTGGCGCCCGCCGAACACCTGCACCACTGGTCCGCCTGCGCGGCGGGGGAGTACTCGCTGGCCGTCCTGGAGGGCGGCCACGACTTCCCGCGCACCGCCCCGGACGCCGTGGTGGCCTCGCTCAGAGACCTTCTGCCACAAGGCACTTGGCCCGACCATCACCCTTAACACCACTGAGGTGGCTCAATGACGCTGTTGGCATCCTGGGGATCCCTGGCCGCTCAGCACTCGCCCTCGGACGACACGACGTTCGCGATTCTCAACGTGGCGTTCATCGTCCTGATCACGGCGATCGTCCTCGTCTCCCAGTTCAGCGTCCGCGACGTCAGGGCCCAGACCTTCCTGTGGGTCGCGATGCTCGTGCTGCGCGGTTTCCTGCCGCCGGGCCCGGCCGAGGCGACGACGACCAGCATCGTCTTCCTGGTCGTCGGCCTGGCGTTCTCGCTGGTCTTCGGCTACTACCGCGGTCTGACGATGCCCATGTGGCGCGACCAGACCGGCCGGCTGCTGCGCAAGGGCGGCCGGACCACCGCCAAGCTGTGGGTGGCGAACCTGGCCGAGCGGCTGATCGTCGGCGGCGTCGAAGTGGTGTTCTTCCACGGCCGGTTCAACGGCAACGGGGTCTGGCTCGGGGTCGGTGTGACGCTGGCCGTCCAGCAGGCCGTGATGATGCGCCGGGCTCCCGGCATCACCGAGGTGCGGCCCACCGGCCCCGGGTACACGATGCCCGCGGCCGAGGGCAGCGACGCCCGCGCGAACTGATCACGCGCCGTGTTCACCGCGCGTAGCGCGACGGTGCTCCGGGGCCCGCGGCCCCGGAGCACCGTCGCGTGCCGTCAGTCGGCGAGCGGCTCCAGCTCGAAGATCACGCTGTCCGCCGGGGTCACCACGCGGTGCGCCTCCACCAGGCGCCAGCCGCCCTCCTCGAACACCCCGTTCCACTCCTCCAGGGTCGGCAGGTAGGCACCCATCATGCGGTGCGCGACCTCGAAGCCCAGGGTGAAGACCGGGATCTCGGAGTCCGGGATGTCGGTGGTCATCGCGGTGTCGCCGAGCAGGAAGCGCTTGACGTTCGGGAACGCCTTGCGCAGCCCGCGCAGGGAGGCGATGCAGTTCTCCCGCGGCCAGAAGTCGTGGCCCATCAGGAAGGAGGTCAGGAGATCGACGTCGGCGAACTCCGGGTGCGGCTGCGGGTTGGTGGCGTCGTCCTTGACGAAGGACACCCGGCCCTCGAAGCCGGCCTCCTTGGTGGAGGCCCGGGCCACGCCCAGCGCGCCCTCGGCGATGTCGATGCCGAGGCCGGTCGCGTTCGGGTTCTCCCGCAGCACGCTGATGATGCGCTCGCCGCTGCCGCAGCCGAGGTCGGCGATCTTGCCGAACTCGCCCACCGAGCCCAGGGCCTTCTTGAACACCGGGTCGAAGAAGTTGGCGTTGATGTCGCGGCAGGCGATCGCGATGGCAGCGGAGTCGCGGCGGTAGAAGTTGCCGACGCGGTTCTCGTTCTTCAGTACGGCCGGCATGTCGGCGAAGAGCGCCGCGCAGCCGCGGGACAGCCAGTGGTAGAACGCCTTGGCGCGGTAGACCTCGGCGAAGTTCACGTCGCTGACGATCAGGGCGCCCTGCCGCTGCACGATGCGGACGCTGGCCAGGGCCTGGAACATCCCCTCGACCGCGAACTGGTCGAGGTCGTTGCGTTCGGAGAACTCGGCGACGTCCAGCTTGTCCTGGTCCGCCAGTTCGTCGAGCGCCCCGACCTCCCAGGCGGCGCCGATCGCCGAGGAGGCGACGGTAGCGTTGAAGATGTCGGAGGCGGTCATTCTCGCAGCTCCGAGCACGAGGTTGTCGGTCACGTCCTTGTCCCCTCTAAGGAATGGAATCCGGCAGGCCGGACGGGAGGTCCGGCCGGGCTGGTGGTGATCACGGGCGCCGGGCGAGCAGGATCCGGTGCATCGGGGTGTCGACCAGCGCCGTCCTCACCAGGCCGGCCCGGTCGAGCCATCGGTCGTAGTCCGCCAGGGAGAAGGAGTCCCCGCCGCCGGTGACGAGCATCGACGCGGCGAACAGGCGGAAGAAGCGGTTCTGGATCGACTGGGCGTCGGTCTCGTCGTCCACGATGTGGTCGACGATCGCGACCACGCCGCCCTGGCGCACGGCCTGCGCCGCCCGCCGCATGAGCTCCTCGGAGCCCTCCGCCGTCTGCAGGTGGAAGATGTTCACCAGCAGGACCATGTCCTGGCCGGTGTGCCAGTCCTCGGTGAAGAAGTTGCGCTCCACCGGTTCGAACCGGTCCTGCACGCCCAGCCGCTCCGCCTGCCCGCGGGCGATGGGCACGATCCGCGGGTGGTCCAGGCCGGTGGCCCGCAGTCCCCGGAAGCGCTGCAGGAGCAGCTGGCTGTAGATGCCGGTGCCGCAGCCGACGTCCAGCATCGTCCGGTCGGCCTCGCCCTTCCAGCCCTCCTCCTCCGCCAGGAGGTTGGCCAGCGACTCGACGATCGGCGGTGCCCAGAAGTTGATGCCGCGGGCCACCTGCTCGTAGTCCTCGGCGGACAGCTGGTTGGCCTGGTAGTCGCCGTCGGCGCCGCGGGCGGGCCGCTTGACGATGTCGGCGAGGTTGCGCCAGACGTCCCAGCCGATGGCCCGGTCGTAGCCGATCCGGCCGGCGAGGCTGTAGAGGCCGCCGGGCAGCAGGCACTCGGCCATGCCGTCCACCAGCCGGTAGGCGTCCTGATCGTCCTCGGTGCGCTCCCGCTGGACGATCTCGTAGCAGTACAGGCCGTCGAGCAGCACCCGCAGGCCGTGCGCGTCGGCGTCCAGCCGCTCGGCGAGGTCGGCCGGGGTGGCCGGGCCGTCCGCCAGGGCGACGAAGACACCGAGGTCGAATGCGGCCTCGATCATGCCGGGTGCGAACATCGCGATCAAGTGTTCGTAAACGCGATGTGACGCCCGGACGACGGCGCCGTCCCGGGGATCACCGATCAGTTTGGAACCGTCCACCAGGGGCGCCACACCGGTGTCCGACAGCGGGGTGTTCTCGTCCGACGTTTCGTCGGTTCTATTGTTGCGGAGGGAGGAGTCTATCGTGGTCATCGATCCCCATTTGCGCTCATGGCATTTCGCCGGGCAGTGCTGGATGAACCGCAGAGGCGTTTTCCGGAATGGCCGGAACGGCGAACCGGTCGATTCGATCGAATGATCGCCCGACGGCCGGGCCGGCCCGGAATGGATTCCGGGCGCGGCAGTACGGCCGGCGTGGACGGAGAACGCCCCGACGAGCGGACGGTGTGAGTGTGGGTCGGCCTCAGGCCGGAATGGCGTTGACGTACTCGCGCATCATCCGGGGGACCCGGTACGCGTACTGGTGGCCGCGCTTCACCTGGACGACGGAGAAATCCACGAGGTCGGCCAGCACATCGATATTGCGGGAGGGCTCCCGGCCGCCGTCGACCGGCTCCTGCCGGACGTCGTCGATGGAGAATTCATCGGGAAAGCGGGAGAGCTGTCTGAGGGCCCGGCGCTGCCGGTCGTCGAGCAGCCCGTAGGCCCAGGCCAGGCTGCGGTGCAGCGAGCGGTGGTGGGACAGTCCGCCCACCTCGTCCTGTCCCAGGATCGGCAGGACCTGGCACTCGTCCACCAGGACGTGCAGGGGGACCGAGCGCATCCGGAAGGCGGCGTTCTCGATGGCGAGGGCGAGGCCGCCCAGCCGCCGGCAGAGCTCGACGACCTGCGGCATCTGGTCGCTGAGGTCCAGCGTGGGGACGACCGAGTGCACCCGGCGGCAGAACAGCTCGGCGGCGGGCGGGCACCCGTAGCTGCCCTCGGGGTAGTCGACCGACAGCGGCGACACCTCCCACAGGTCCGCCGGGATGGAGGCCGGTGCCCGCAGCGAGGTGATCAGGATGTGGAGCGCCGGGTGCCGGTCCAGCAGCATCCTGACCTGCCTGGTCACCGCGCCGATGACGTGCTCGGCGTTGTCGATGACGACCATCATCTGCAGCTCGGGGTTGGTCCTCGGGTCCCGGTCGTAGCCGTGCAGCAGGGTGTCGAGCGAGCGCTGCACCTCCGCCGAGGCCGCGGCGGCGTCGACGCTCTCGGGGGTCACCGAACCGAGTTCCAGGACCACCACGCCGTCCCGGAAACGGTCGAGCAGGTGGGCGGCCGAGTCCAGGGCCAGGCGGGTCTTCCCGACGCCGGCCGGTCCGGTGAGCACCAGCGGCCGGCCCGGCCGCAGGGTGGTCACCACGTGCAGCAGGTCGGCCTGGCGCCCGACGGTGATGTCCGTCTTGGGGCGCAGCCCCTGCCACCGGGCGTTGTCCGGAACCTCGACGACGTTGGTCAGCAGACCGGGTTCCAGCCGGGAGGACAGCATCCCGGCCGGGGCGCCCGCATTGGCAACGTGGGATATCAGGGTGTCCTGGCTGGTCGCCGCGGACAGCAGGGCGCCGACCAGGAGTTCCACGGAACTGCGCCGCGGATTCTTGATGGCGCCGGTTTCCAGATTGCGAATGGTGCGCACACTTACATTGGAATGCTCGGCTAACTGCTCCTGGCTCCAGCCGACCATCTTCCGTTGGGTTACTAACATGGAGCGAAGCTGATTGTTGTCCATTCCCCCGCGCTTCCTGCTGTTGTGAGCAGAATCCAAGTCAGAACTTAACACGCCGATGCGGCGCCAATCACTCCAAAACGATCACGGTCGGCCGCGCGGTCATGGTGGAGCCCATGCGAGAGCACTCGTGCCGGACCCGGGCCGTAATGTGTCGGAACCGTGGAAAAATGAGTCGAGGACGTGGTGGTGGTTTGTCGCTGCTGCTCGGGAGCGGTCTTTGACGGTGAGGTGACCACAGCCCGATAGGCTACTCAAGCTACGTGCGAACGAGTGTACTACGCGGGCTATTTCTGCGAACCTGCCGCTACGCTCGATTTGCCCCGTTTGGCACCGGCAACTCGTCGGCGCTTCCGGCAATTTCCGGCTGTTCTGCCGAGAGAATGCAGGCATTATCGGCCAGGGTGGCCGAATCCCGCTGCCCCTTCCCGGCCGCGATCGGCCACCGCGCTGACGCGCCGTCACCCGACGGCCGCCCGCCCTTGACACGGCATACTCGTTCACCTGCGCACGTCGCAGTGGATACCTGGTGGAAACCTGGTTGAGACCGCCCACAGCCGAAGGATAAGAAGAGGAAATGACAACGCTCAAGGAGCAGCTGCACGAGGACCTCACGGCTGCCATCAGGGACCGGGACGAGCTGCGGTCGTCCACCATCCGGCTCACGCTGGCCGCCGTCACCAGCGAGGAGGTGGCGGGCAAGCAGAAGCGCGAGCTGTCCGACGCCGAGGTGCTGAAGGTGATCGGCCGCGAGTCGAAGAAGCGCCGGGAGGCCGCCGAGGCCTTCGACGGCGCCGGTCGCACCGACCAGGCCGCCCGGGAGCGGGCCGAGGGCGAGGTGCTGGCGGGCTACCTGCCCAAGCAGCTCTCCGACGAGGAGCTGACCGCGATCGTGGCGGCCGCCGTCGCCGAGACCGGTGCCACCGGCCCGCAGGCGATGGGTGCCGTGATGAAGCTGGTGAAGCCGCAGGTGGACGGCCTGGCCGAGGGCGGCCGGGTCGCCGCCGCCGTGAAGGCCGCGCTGTCCTGACCGCGGACGGCCCGGGGCCGTCGGGTCAAGCCGGCTCTGGCCGGAATCGAGCGGCCCCGTAGGGCCTGCTGACGGGCTCCCGCGGCCCCGACGGCCCGTCACCCCGGCAACACGCCGAAGGGGGGGGGCGCGCACCCCCGGGGCCCCCCCAGGCGACTGGAGGCGGGCGGGGGGCCGCGGCCCGGCGCGGGCGGGGGGCGCGCGTGGGCGCGCGCC
>NZ_JBHWBZ010000043.1:41398-77534 GCF_042735475.1 Kitasatospora sp. NPDC059577
GGCGCCCCCTCGCCCTCGCGCCCCCACCCCCCCCCCCACCCGCTGGGGGGGTCACCCCACACGGTGAGGACGCCCCTTCGCTACGTTCCGCGGGCCGGGCCCGGCCGCCCGGGTCAGCCGTTGCCGCCGCCGTGCTTGCCGCCGTTGCCGCCGCCGATCATGCCCGGCGGGAAGGTGAACCCGCCGCCGATCATCCCGCCGTTGCCGCCGCCGTTCCCACCGCCGTTGCCGCCGCCGGGGTTGCCGCCGCCCTGCGGCGGCGGGGGGTTGCCCGCCGGCGGCTGGGGGTTCTGGTCGGCCGGGGGCGCGGTGGCACCGGCCGGCGGGGTGGCCGGCTGCGGGTCCGGGATGTCGATGGTCTGGATCGGCTCCATCGGCGAGCCCTGGAGGGCCTGGTTCATCGCCATCTGCCAGATCGGACCGGGACCGTCGGCGCCGAAGACCTCGTCGAAGTGCTTGCCGCCGATGTTGATGTTCTTCATCTTGACGCCGCCGGCCGGGCCGCCGAGCCAGACCGAGGTGGCCAGCGACGGGGTGTAGCCGCTGAACCAGGCGGCCTTCTTCTCGTCGGTGGTACCGGTCTTGCCGGCGATCTTGCGGCCGCCGTCCAGGCCGAGCGCGGCCGCGGTGCCCTTCTCGGTCACGTTCAGCAGGACGGTGTTGAGCTTGTCGGCGGTGTCCTCGGAGAAGGCCTGGCTGCACTGGGTCTGCGGGACCGGGAGCTCCTTGCCGTCCACCGTGCTGATCTTGTTGATCGCGATCGGGGTGCAGTACTTGCCGCGCGCGGCGAAGGTCGAGTAGACGTTCGCCATGGTCAGCGGGGAGAGCTCCAGGGTGCCCAGGACCATCGAGGGCACCTCGCGGAAGGCGTCGCCCTTGGCGGACTGGGTGATGCCCAGCTTGTTCGCCATCTGCTTCATCGCGCAGAGGCCGACCTGCTGCTCCATCTGCACGAAGTAGGTGTTGACCGAGCGGGCCATGGCCTCCTTCAGCTGGTAGGGGCCGACCTCGCTGTCCGACTCGTTCTTGACCGTCGCCTTGCCCTCGCCCGGCGTCGGGACGTTCTTCCAGGTGCCCGAGCAGGTGGACATCTGCGGGTACTCGATCTTGTTCTGGGAGGGGAACGCCTGGGTGGGCGCCATGCCCGACTCCAGCGCCGCCGCGGCCAGGATCGGCTTGAACGTCGAACCGGTCTGGAAGCCGTTGCCGCCGCCCATCGAGGCGTCCACGTTGAGGTTGACGACGGTCTGGTTCTTGTTCGGGTCCAGGCCGTACGGGCGGGTCTGGGCCATCGCCAGGATCTTGCCGGTGCCCGGCTCCATCATGGTCGCGGCCGCCGACACCGTGTCGGTCACGTTGACCTTCTTGGTGACGGCGTTCTGGGCCGCGGCCTGCTTGTCCGGGTCCAGCGTGGTGTAGATGTTCAGGCCGCCGGTGTCCCAGAGCTTCTTGCGCTCGTCGGCGCTCTTGCCGAAGGCCGGGTCCTGCTTGACCACGTGGCGGACGTAGTCGCAGAAGAAGCCCATCCCGGCCTGGGCGGTGATGCAGCCGTTCTGCGGGTCCTTGTACTTCAGGCCCAGCGGGGCGGCCTTCGCCTCCTTCGCCTCGTCGGCGGTGATGTGCTTGTTCTCCAGCATCTTGTCGATCACGACGTTGCGGCGCTTGACCGTGTTCTCGGGGTAGCGCACCGGGTCGTAGGACGACGGGTTCTGCACCATGCCGGCCAGCGTGGCGGCCTCGGCGACGGTCAGGTCCTTGTTGCTCTTGCTGAAGTAGCGCTGGGAGGCGGCCTCGACCCCGTAGGCCTGGTGGCCGTAGAAGGTGATGTTGAGGTAGTTGGTGAGGATCTGGTCCTTGCTCAGGTCCTCCTCCAGCTTGATGGCGACCTTGAGCTCCTGGATCTTGCGGCCCAGGGTCTTGCGCTGGGCCTCCAGGACGGCGGCCTGGTCGTCGCCGGCCTTCTCCACGTTGACGTTCTTCACGTACTGCTGGGTCAGCGTCGAGGCGCCCTGGGAGGCGGTGCCGCTCTCGGCGTTCTTGCTGACCGCGCGCAGGATGCCCTTGAGGTCGACGGCGCCGTGCTCGTAGAAGCGGGCGTCCTCGATGTCGACCTGGGCGTGCCGCATGAACGGCGACATCTGGTCGGCGGTGAGGACGGTGCGGTCGCGCTCGTAGACCTTGGCGATCAGCCCGCCCTTGGCGTCGAAGATCTGGGTCGCCTGGGTGAGCGGCGGCGTCTTGAAGTCGTCGGGGATGTTGTCGAAGCTCTCCGCCGTGTCCTTGGCGGTCAGCCCCATGGCGCCGACGGCCGGCAGGGCGAGCCCCGCCAGCAGGACTCCGGAGAGCACGCTGACGCCCAGGAACTTCACGCCGTTGCCGACGTGGTCCAACGGTGATCCGCCGGCCCGGCCGCGCGGAGCTCCGGTGTTGCCTGGGGGCTGGGGTGCCTGTGGGCGCTTCGGTGCCATGGGGAGAACCCTACGTCGCGGATTCCCGTACACAGGGGCAGGTGTTCGCCTAGGCTTGTCACAAGCTTGGTACAGCTTCGGTGCGTCAACATCATTCACTCTTGTGAGTGCAGAGAGTTGCCCGAATTGCCCCCGGATGTCCGGATTTTGAGGCGGCTGAGGCCTCCTGTGCCCGCGTGAACGGTTGCTCTCCGTGATGGCTCCTGTGGCGAGAGTGGGGGCTCCGTCGTTGGCAAGGTGCGCGACCTGCGATCACTCCAACGAGTGAGCTGACCGATACCCATAGTCCAATCGGGTCATTCGAGATTGAGCCCGAAGGGGCTGTTGCAAGCTGTCGTTCTTCCGTAACGTCCTCAACTGGCAACGGTGAATATGCCGTTGCCGCCGTGGGGGAGCCTCGATACGGGAGAGGACGGCGCCGGGATGGGCTGGGTTGACGACTGGAGTGCGCAGGCCGCCTGCCGCACGAGTGATCCGGACGAACTGTTCGTCCAGGGGGCGGCGCAGAACCGCGCGAAGGCGGTGTGCAGCGGCTGCCCCGTGCGGACGGAGTGCCTCGCGGACGCCCTGGACAACCGGGTGGAGTTCGGGGTCTGGGGCGGGATGACGGAGCGCGAGCGGCGGGCACTGCTGCGCCGGCGCCCGACGGTCATCTCGTGGCGGAGGCTGCTGGAGACCGCCCGCACCGAGTACGAGGAGTCCCTCGCGACCGGTGTGATACTGACGGACTACGCACAGGCGGGCTGAGCAGCACCGCACCGGCCGAACCGGGGGGTCCGGGCCGGGCCGGCCCCGGGCGGAGCGCACGTCGCACCGCCCGCGGCCTCCTACCGCTGTCGAACTACCGCCTTCGATCAGCCTTGTCGCCGCCGTCCTGCGCGGCGTCGCCCGGGGCCGCGCCGCTGAGCCGGTCCCCGATGGCCCGCAGTCCGTCCAGGTCGTGCACGTCGCCCGGCAGCGCCGGGACCTCCACGATCGGCACGTCCGGGTAGACCGAGACGAAGCGGTCGCGGGTGCGGCGCTCCCGCCCCATGATCTGCATCCGCTCGGCGTGCAGTCGCAGCAGTCCGGCCGCGAGCAGCTCCGCCTCCGGCGAGGAGTGCTCCGAGCCGTTCTCCTCCAGCGCCTCCGCCGCCGCCAGCGCCCGCTCCGCGGTCAGCTGCGGGGCGCCCGTGCCGTGCACCCGGTTGAGCACCAGCCCGGCCAGCGGCATCCGGTCCGCGGCGAGCCGGTCCACGAAGTACGCCGCCTCGCGCAGTGCGTCCCGCTCCGGCGCCGCCACCACCAGGAACGCCGTGCCCGGCGCCTTGAGCAGCTGGTAGGTGCGGTCGGCGCGTTCGCGGAAGCCGCCGAACATCGAGTCCGTCGCACTGACGAAGGTCTGCACGTCGGTCAGCAGCTGGGCGCCGAAGATCTTGCCCAGGGTGCCGGTGAGCAGGCCCATCCCGGCGTTCAGGAACCGCATCGCGCTGCGCCCGCCGACCTTGGCCGGAGCGGTCAGGATCCGGATCACCCGGCCGTCCAGGAAGGACCCGAGCCGGTTGGGCGCGTCCAGGAAGTCCAGCGCCGAGCGCGACGGCGGGGTGTCCACGACGATCAGGTCCCACTCCTCGGCGTCCCGCAGCTGCCCGAGCTTCTCCATCGCCATGTACTCCTGCGTGCCCGCGAAGCCGGCCGACAGGGACTGGTAGAAGGGGTTCTCCAGGATCGCGCGGGCCCGTTCGGGTTCGGCGTGGGCCAGCACGACCTCGTCGAAGGTCCGCTTCATGTCCAGCATCATGGCCTGGAGCTCGCCCTCGCGCCGCCCGCCGTCCCCGTCCGGGTCGCGCAGCGGCGCCCCCTCCATCCCGGTGACGCCCTTCACCACCCGGGGGGTGTTGTCGAGCTCGGTCAGGCCCATCGACTGGGCGAGCCGGCGGGCCGGGTCGATGGTCAGCACCACGACCTTGCGGCCGCGTTCGGCGGCCCGCAGGCCGATCGCCGCGGCGGTGGTGGTCTTGCCGACGCCGCCGGACCCGCAGCAGACGACGATCCTGGTCCCCGGATCGTCGATCAGCTCGTCCACCGCGAGCCGCTTCCCGGTGCTCCGCACCCCGTTCGAGGTCATGCCGCCCCCTGCCGCTTCAGGTCGCCCGCCAGCCGGTAGAGCCCGCCGAGGTCCACGCCCTCGCTCAGCAGCGGCAGTTCGTACGTCGGGATCCGCAGCTGCTGCAGGTCGGCGCGCTGCGCGCGCTCCAGCTCGACCCGCTCGGCGTGCTCCCTGGCCTGCTCCAGCAGCGGGTCGATCAGCGGCTCCACCGCGGCCCGGACCGTCTCCGGCTTGCGCGAGCGGCCCCCGAGCCCGGCCTCCCCGAGCGCCAGGGCGACGTCCTCGCGGTGGTCGCCGTCCACCGCGGACACCGCCGCCGCGTCGAGCACCGGCGGCCGGACCATGTTGACCAGCACCCCGCCCACCGGGAGCTTCGCCTCGCGCAGTTCCCCGATGCCGTCGACCGTCTCCTGCACCGGCATCTCCTCCAGCAGGGTGACCAGGTGCACCGCGGTCTCCGGGGACTTCAACACCCGCATCACGGCCTGCGCCTGAGTGTGTATCGGGCCGATCCGGGCCAGCCCGGCGACCTCGGCGTTGACGTTCAGGAACCGGGTCAGCCGCCCGGTCGGCGGGGCGTCCATCACCACCGCGTCGTAGCGGCGCCGGCCGTCCGGGTCCTTGCGCCGGGTCGCCTCGCAGGCCTTGCCGGTGAGCAGGACGTCCCGGACCCCGGGCGCGATGGTGGTCGCGAAGTCGACGAAGCCGACCTTCTGCAGCGCCTTGCCGGCCCGGCCGAGCTTGTAGAACATCTCCAGGTACTCGAGCAGCGCCTGCTCGGTGTCGATCGCCAGCGCGAAGACCTCGCCGGGCTGGGCCCCGCCCGCGGACGCCTCCGCGGCGGGCAGCCCCAGCTGCCGGCGGGAGACCGAGGCGATCCGGCGCTCCTCGTACGGCAGCGCGGCGATGCCGAACAGCTCGGCGATGCCCTGCCGGCCCTCGACCTCGATCAGCAGGACCCGGCCGCCGTCGGCCGCGAGCGCCAGGGCCAGCGCGGCGGCCAGCGTGGTCTTCCCGGTGCCGCCCTTGCCGCTGACCACGTGCAGCCGGACGCCCTCCCAGTCGGGATCGCGCCGGTCCGCCTGGCCGGGGGTGCGTGCCACGCTCCGTCTCCGTCCGTCTCCGTCCTACGGGCGTCCCCTCCTGACGAGGGTGCCCCTCACCAGGGTGCCCTCTCGCGAGGGTAACCAGGGACCGCGCCGGATGCCCGGAGCACCTGGGGGTGCCAGGCCTGATCATGCCCTCTTTGTGCTCCACCTCACACGCCGGTCCCCGTGCGGCGCCGATCGCCGCGGCGGCTCGTCTAGAGTCTGGCCATGACCAAGTGGGAATACATGACGGCGCCCCTGCTCGTGCACGCCACCAAGCAGATCCTGGACAACTTCGGCGAGGACGGCTGGGAGCTCGTCCAGGTCGTGCCCGGCCCGAACCCGGAGCAGCTGGTGGCCTACTTCAAGCGGGAGAAGAACGCATGAGCGTCGTCGAGTCGAAGCTCGCCGAGCTGGGCCTGACCCTGCCGCCGGTGGCCGCCCCGGTCGCCGCGTACGTGCCGGCCCTGCAGTCCGGCGAGTTCGTGTTCACCTCCGGCCAGCTCCCGGTCGTCGGCGGCAAGCTGCCGAGCACCGGCAAGGTCGGCGCCGAGGTGTCCCCGGAGGAGGCCAAGGAGCTCGCGCAGACCTGCGCGCTGAACGCCCTGGCCGCCGTGAAGTCCGTGATCGGCGACCTCGACCGGATCGAGCGGGTCGTCAAGGTCGTCGGCTTCGTCGCCTCCGCCCCCGACTTCACCGGCCAGCCGGGCGTCGTCAACGGCGCCAGCGAGCTGCTCGGCAAGGTCCTCGGCCCCGCGGGCGTGCACGCCCGCAGCGCGGTCGGCGTCGCGGTGCTGCCGCTGGACGCCCCGGTCGAGGTCGAGCTCCAGGTGCGGGTCAAGACGGTCTGAGTCCGATCACGGAGGCGGGGCCGGCCCTGGCCGACCCCGCCTCCGTGCGCTTAGCATCCGGGCATGGACCATCGAGCAACGACGCTCCCGATGCCGCCCGGCTGGCCCGCCCGGATCCGGGCGGTCGAATCCGGCGTGCTGACCCCGCCGGTGCCCAGGCCCGCCGCCACCGTCGTGCTGCTGCGCGACGCCGCCGCCGGCCCGGAGGCCTACCTGCTGCGCCGGCGCACCTCGATGGCCTTCGCGGCCGGGATGTACGCCTACCCGGGCGGCGGGGTGGACCCGCGGGACGCCGAGGTCGAGCCGGGCTGGGCCGGGCCCTCGCCCCGGGAGTGGGCGGACCGGCTCGGGGTGGACGAGCGGACGGCCCGGGCGGTGGTCTGCGCGGCGGTCCGCGAGACCTTCGAGGAGGCCGGCGTGCTGCTGGCCGGCCCGGACGCGGGGAGCGTCGCCGAGCCGCGCGACTGGTCCGCCGAGCGGGCCGCGCTGGAGGCGCACGAGCTGTCCCTCGCCGAGTTCCTCCGCGACCACGGTCTCGTGCTGCGCAGCGACCTGCTGGGCGGCTGGGCCCGCTGGATCACCCCCGAGTTCGAGGAGCGCCGCTACGACACCTGGTTCTTCGTGGCGGCCCTGCCGGCCGGGCAGCGGGCGGCCCTGGAGGTCGGCGAGGCCGACCGGGTCGCCTGGCTGAGTCCGGCCGAGGCGGTCCGGGGTCACCAGGAGGGCCGGTTCGGGATGCTGCCGCCGACCGTGACGGTGCTGCGCGAGCTGTCGTCGGTCCGCACCGCGGCCGAGGCGCTGGCCGCGGCCGCCGACCGTCCGCTGGAGCCCGTGCTGGGCCGGGCCGAGCTGCGCGGCGACCGCATGACGGTCCGCTGGCCCGGGTACGACGAGCTGACCATCGACGGGGAGTTCCCCGAGGGCTCCTGAACCGTCCGCGGAGGAGGCCCACCGGCACCGCCGCGGAGAACCGCACCACCGCGGAGACCGCACCACCTCAGAACCGCACCACCGCAGAACCGCACCACCGCACCACCGCACGGAACCGCGCGAACCGCACCACGCAGAGAAAGGACCGACGCCCGATGACCCACAACGAGGTGGCTCGCCGGACGGCACCCGAGATGCCCGCCCGCCGCCTGATCCCCCGCACCCCGGCCTGTGACGACCAGGTCCCGTTCGTCGAGCCGACGCAGCGCGCCGTCGTCCGGGCGCTGCCGCTGCGGACCCTGCACCGCGACGGCGGGGGCGGCCGGTGAGCGGTCTCCTGCCCGGTGACCCCGCCGCCGTCGTCGGCGGCGAGGCCACCCCCCGGGCGCTGTGCGTGCTGGCGCCGAACCCGTCGCCGATGACGCTGGACGGCACCAACACCTGGCTGCTCTCCGAGCCCGGTTCGGACCTCGCCGTGGTGATCGACCCGGGCCCGCTGCACGAGGAGCACCTGCGCCGGGTGGTCGCCCTCGCCGAGGAACGGGGCAAGCGGGTCGCGCTGACCCTGCTCACCCACGGCCACGCCGACCACTCCGAGGGCGCGGCCCGCTTCGCCGAACTCACCGGCACCGAGGTGCGGGCCCTGGACCCGGCGCACCGGCTGGGCTCCGAGGGACTGGTGGGCGGTCAGCGCCTGGACGTCGGTGGGCTGGACCTGCGGGTGGTGGGCACCCCCGGCCACACCTCGGACTCACTGACCTTCCACCTGCCGGACGACGGCGCGATCCTCACCGGGGACACCGTGCTCGGCCGCGGCACCACGATGGTCGCCCACCCCGACGGGCGGCTCGGGGACTACCTGGACTCGCTGCGCCGGCTGCACACGATGGCCTCCCACCACGGCGTGCGGACCGTGCTGCCCGGCCACGGCCCGGTGCTGGCGGACGCGCTCGGCGCCGTCGACTACTACCTGGCGCACCGGGCCAACCGGCTCGCACAGGTGGAGACCGCGGTCGAGGCGGGCTGCCGGACCGCGCCCGAGGTGGTGGCGCGGGTCTACGCCGACGTGGACCGGGCGCTCTGGCCGGCCGCGGAGCTGTCCGTCCGGGCGCAGCTGGAGTACCTGGAGGAGCACGGGCTGATCCCGGAACGGAGCTGACCGCCCGGACCGGGTGCCCGCACCGACGCCGAAGGGCCCGTCCGGACGGACGGGCCCTTCGCGGTGCTCTGAGCGTCAGCGCGAGCGGCGGGACAGCCGCTCGACGTCCATCAGGACCACCGCGCGCGCCTCCAGCTTCAGCCAGCCGCGGCCGGCGAAGTCGGCGAGCGCCTTGTTGACCGTCTCGCGGGAGGCGCCGACCAGCTGGGCCAGCTCCTCCTGGGTGAGGTCGTGGGCGACGTGGATGCCCTCCTCGGACTGCACGCCGAAGCGGCGGGAGAGGTCGAGCAGGGCCTTGGCGACGCGGCCGGGCACGTCGGAGAAGACCAGGTCGGACATCACGTCGTTGGTCCGGCGCAGTCGGCGGGCGATGGCCCGCAGCAGCGCGATGGAGACCTCGGGGCGGGCGTGCAGCCAGGGCTGCAGGTCGCCGTGGCCCAGGCCCAGCAGCTTGACCTCGGTCAGTGCGCTGGCGGTCGCGGTGCGCGGGCCCGGGTCGAACAGCGACAGCTCGCCGATCATCTCGCTGGGGCCGAGCACGGCGAGCATGTTCTCGCGACCGTCGGGCGAGGCGCGGTGCAGCTTGACCTTGCCCTCCGCGACGACGTACAGCCGGTCGCCCGGGTCGCCCTCGTGGAACAGCGACTCCCCACGGGCGAGGGTGACCTCGGTCATGGAAGCGCGCAGCTCGCCGGCCTGTTCGTCGTCGAGTGCCGCGAAGAGTGCGGCGCGCCGCAGAACGTCGTCCACGTGCTTCCTCCTTCTCGGCCGTGCGGCGGGTGGGCCGTCCGGCGCAAGTTCCGTTCAGTGTTCTGCGTCACCAAGCATGGCGCATGTCGCTCCGATCATATGAGGAGGGGGTGTGCCGAGGTGTGCCGTGCGGGGCCATTCGTACCGGCGGGTCATCGGCCGGGACACGTGGCGGGAGGCCCGGACGGCTCCGGGGGGCCGTCGTCGAACCCGCGCCCGTAGGGCGACGGCGGGCCGGTCAGGCGAGTGCCGGCCCGTCCTGGCCGAACAGCGAATCGCCGACTGCCGTGCGGGCGTGCAGGACGGCGTGGCCCGCGCGGTGGGCGCTGGTCAGGCCGGCCGTGCGCAGGGCGGTGACGTGCTGCGAGACGCCGGCCGGGGACAGTCCGGTGCGGCGGGCCAGCTCGGTGGTCGAGGCCGGGGAGTCCAGCTCGGCCAGCAGCCGGGCGCGGGAGCGACCGAGGACGCCGGCCAGCGCGTCGGTGCGGGCCGCCGCGTCCGGCCGGCGCTCCCACAGGGTGGCCGTGCCGCGCGCCGGGTAGATCAGCTGCGGCGGGTCGGGCGGCAGCACCCGGGTCAGCACCCGCGGCCAGGCGAAGGCCGAGGGCAGGAGCAGCAGCCCGGCGCCGGCGGTCAGCCGGGTGACCGCGCAGTGCCGCTGTTCCAGCAGCAGTGCGGTGCCGTCCCAGCGGACCGTCTCGTGCAGTTCTCCCAGCATCCGCGCGGTCCCGTGCTCGGCGGCCTGCCGGGAGCGGTGGAAGACGTCCGCCGCGAGCAGCGCCCGGATCCGGGCCCAGTACGGGGCGAGCGCCAGCTCCCAGTACGCCGCGAGGTCGGCGGCCAGCCGGGGCAGCTGCGCGGCCGGGTCGCGGTGCAGCGGCGCCAGGACGGCGGGCAGCCGGCCACCGGCCTCGGCGGCCAGGACGTCGAGGTCGGCCCGGACCTGTTCGGCGCCGGTGGCGGTGATCGCGGCCAGCTCCTCGGCGAGCGTCGGGGAGAAGCCGGCCGGGGCGGGGTTGAGGAAGTCCGGCAGGTGGCCGGTGGGCGGCACCAGCGCGGTCAGCCGTTCCGGGGCCGGTCCGGCGGCGGCCGACCGTTCGCGGACCTCCCCGGCCCAGCGGCGGTGCAGCGCCGGGACGGGGGAGCAGGCGAGGGCGCGCAGGCTGGTCACCACCTCCTGCATCGGTGAGACGGCGAACCGGGTCAACGCCAAGTCCTGTGCGGAGAAGTGCAGTTCGGTGCGCATGCGGGCCCCCTCCGCGGAAGATTCAGCCCCAGCTTAATCACTGGTCCGGTCGGGTCGGCCGGGCGCAGGATGCCTCCGTCCCCACCGATCCGTACGAAAGCCGGTGACACCCATGTCCACCACCCCCGAGTCCCGCGAGCGGGCGTTGCGGCTGCGCGCACTGGTCGCGGACGGCGCACTCGTCCTGCCCAACGCCTGGGACGCGGGCAGCGCCGCCGTGATCGCCTCGGTCGGCGCCCGGGCGGTCGCCACCACCAGCGGCGGCGTCTCCTGGTCGCTCGGGCACGGCGACGGCCAGCGGCTCGACCGCGCGGCGGCGGTCGAGGCGGCCCGGCGGATCGTCGAGGCGGTCGACCTGCCGGTCACCGTCGACGCCGAGGGCGGGTACGGGCCGCTGCCCGCCGACGTGGCCGGGACCGTGACCGCCCTGGTCGGCGTGGGCGCGGTCGGCGTGAACCTGGAGGACTCGACGGCGGTCGGCGGCCCGCTCTTCCCGGTCGCCGCGCAGGCCGAGCGGCTGCGCGCGGCCCGTGCGGCGGCGGCCGCGGCCGGGCTGCCCGAGCTGGTGGTCAACGCCCGCACCGACGTCTTCCTGTTCGGGCTGGGCGGGCTCGACGACGTGCTGGCCCGGGCCGGGGCCTACGCCGGGGCGGGCGCCGACGGCCTGTTCGTCCCCGGGCTGCTGGACCTCGACGTCCTCACCGAGCTCTGCCGGCGCTCGGCGCTGCCGGTGAACGCGATGGCCGTCCCGGGCGGGCCGACCGTCGCCGAACTCGCCGCCACGGGCGTGCGGCGGATCAGCCTCGGCACCGGTCTCGCCCAGCTCGCGTACACCGCGGCCCGCCGCGCCGCCGCCGAACTGCTCGGCGCCGGGACGCTGACGGAACTCGACGGGGCGCTCGGCTTCGGCGAGCTGAACGGGCTGTACCGGGGCTGACGGCGGTCCCGGGGGCCGCCGACGGTCGGGGCGGCCGGCCGCCCCGGGGCCTCAGCCCTGGAAACCCAGTTCGGCGAGGGTCCGCTCGATCCGGGCGTGGTGCTCCGCCGCCCACTCGTCCAGGGTCTCGGCGGCCTCCTTGGCCAGCTTGGCCCGGGCGGCGTCCAGGACCCGGTCCCGCTCGGCGGCGGGCACCACCACGACGCCCTCCTCGTCGGCCACCACCACGTCGCCGGCCGCCACCAGGACACCGCCGCAGCGGACCGGGGCGCCGTGCGTGCCCAGCGCCTTCTTCGCCCCGGGGATCGGGATGACGCCGCGGGCGAAGACCGGGAAGCCCGCCTCCCGGACCTCGCCGAGGTCCCGGATCAGCCCGTCGGCGACGAAGGCCGCCACGCCCCGGCGCTGCGCCACGGCGCACACGTTGCCGCCGGCCAGCGCGTAGTCCAGGTCGCCGGACTCGACCACGATCACCGAGCCGGGCCCGGCCCGGTGGATCGCGGCGTGCAGCATCAGGTTGTCCCCGGGCGGGCACTGCACGGTGAAGGCCGGGCCGGCCACCCGGGGCATCCCGGCCCAGAGCGGGCGCATGCCGATGTCCATGACCTGGGCGCGGCCCAGGATGTCGGCCAGGGTGGTGGTGGGGATGTCCTTGAAGTCCACGTCCATGGGTCCTCGTTCTCCGATCATCGGTTCGTCGGAAGACTAGGGCCACCGGCCGCGACACCGGGCGCCCCTCCCCCGGACGGGGCGTCAGGGACGGGACGTCAGACCCGTTCCCGGGGCGCGAGGTCGACCCCTCCCCGGGACGGAACCTCAGGCGAAGAACTTCTCCAGCTCCGGCACCAGCACCTCGGCCGCGACCTCGTGGGTCTGGTCGGCCAGCGTCCGGTACCCGGCGCCCGGCACGGCCGCGGCCACCGCGGCGGCCGGGGCCCGCAGCAGCTCCGGGCTGGCGCCGCCGTCCAGCACCAGGGTCGGCACGGCGATCCGGGCCAGGACGTCGACCGGGACGGTCGCACCGGTCCGCGCGCCCAGCGCCGCCGCGTCGTAGGCCAGCGTCGGCGCGATCGCCTCGAACAGCGGCCACACCGGGGCGGTGCGCATCCCGGCCACCATCTCCGGGGGCATCCCGACGAACGTCATGAAGGCCGCGACGGCGTCCCCGCGCCGTCCCTCGGCGAGCGCCGCCTCCAGCTCGGTGACGTAGCCGACGAAGCGGGCGCTCTGCTCGGCCCCGGTGCTGAAGGGCGGCTCGTAGACGGCCAGCCGGGTCATCGGGACGCCCGCGGCGGCGGCCCGCAGCGCGAGCGCGGCGCCCGAGGAGATGCCGAAGACGGCGGCCGAGCCGCCGGCCGCCGCGACCACGGCGGCCAGGTCCTCGATCTCGCGCTCCACGGCGAACGGCGCGGTGTCGCCGCTGCCGCCGCGGCCGCGCCGGTCGTACGCCCAGACGGTGTGGTGGGCGGCGAGCTGCTCGGCGACCGCGACGCCCGGGTCGAAGGCCCGGTGGGTGGTCGCCCCGTCCACCAGGACGACGGCCGGGCCGGAGCCGGTGACGGTGCAGGCGATGGTGGTGCCGTCGGTGGAGACCACGGTGCTCATGGGGTGTTCCTTCGTTCGGACGATCCGGTCGCAGGGGTAGACCGGTGTCCGCCGCGGAACTCATCGCTCCCGCCGAAGATTTTTTTCCGGGGCGTCCACGGTCCCTCCTGCCCGCCGGCCTCACTCCGGACGACCAGGACCACCCTCGTCGAGGGCCGCAGTCCTGCTCGACAGCCCCGTGGGAACCATAGGGCGCACCCCGGCGCGACGACCATGGGCGTGGTCCACGTTCCCGTCCGTGGAAAATCCACGATCTCGCCGAGGGGCCCTGACCTCCGGCCGCCCGGACCGGATCATGAGGCGCGGAAAGCCCTCGACGAAACGGGAGAGCGTGGAAGTGGGAACGGACTCGAAGCTCCGGCGCATCGCATCGTGGCGCAGAACCGCCGTCGTATTTCCGCTGCTGTGCGGAATTCTGGCCGCCCCGGCCCAGTCGGTCTCGGCCGCGGCCCGGGCCGATTCCGCGGAACCCGCGAAGGAGCCGTCCATCGCGGTGCCGTACAAGGCCGCGGAACTGTGGCAGCGGGGAATCACCGGAAAAGGCGTGACGGTCGGCGTACTGGTCTCCTACGGAGATCCCCGACTGGCCGATTTCATCGCGCAGTACGACGAGGCGTACGGATTGCCGCCGGCCGACATCGTGAATCTCGAACCGCTGGGGAAAGCGCCGTCCTGCACCGACCCCGGGGTGAACACCGCGAACTGCCTCGCCTGGCAACAGGAGACCAGGACGGACGTGGCGATGATCCACTCGCTGGCCCCGGGGGCCCGCATCGCGGTGACCGCGATCCCGGTCGACGAGACCCAGGGCGAGACCGGGATGCCGGAGATGATGCGGGCCCTCGACTTCCTGACCGAGCACGGCATCGCCGACGTGGTCTCGATGAGCTTCGGGACGCCGGAGCAGAACTTCTCCGACCCCCGGTCGATCCACCGCCTCGGGCGGGCCTTCTCCCGCGCGGGCCGGGCCGGGGTGACGCTGGTGGCGTCCTCCGGGGACCACGGGCCGACCGGGCCGCTGCGCGACTCGCCCGACCGTACGTACGACCGGCGGGTGGTGGCCTGGCCGGCCTCCGACCCGCGGGTGACGGCGGTGGGCGCGGTGCAGCTGCACGTGGACCGCGACGGCAACCGGACCGCGCCCGACACGCTCTGGCCCCGGTCGGGCGCCGGCCACTCGTCGGCCTTCGCCCGGCCGTGGTGGCAGCGGTCCGTGGCGGACGGAGGGACGGCCGACGGCAGGGCGGTGGACGGCAGGGCGGCCGACGGCAGGGCGGTGGACGGCGGCGAGGCGGACGGCCGCTCGATCCCCGACATCACCATGCAGGGCTCCCGCGGGAGCTCCCAGTCCGCGGCCCTCTTCGCCGGCGTGGTGGCCCTCGCGGTCCAGCAGCACGGCGGCCGGCTGGGCGACATCAATCCCCTGCTGTACCGGCTCGGCCGGCACGGTGCGGCGGCCGGAATCACCGATGTCACCGAGGGTCGCAATGACTACGGCGGAGTTCCCGGCTTCGCCGCCGGTACGGGCTTCGACACCGCGAGTGGTTGGGGCACGGTGGATGTTCCGTCCTTCGTCCGCGCACTGGCCGGATCCGATCGCTGAGCCGCAGGTCGCGGCCGCTCCCGCGGATTGCCCGGTGCGGTGCGCCGGCCGGTGCAATTCCACGAGTCCGGGGAATTGACCGCGATTGCGGTCGGTCCGGAGACGGTCGACCGGCAGCGGAAATCCATCATTTCCGGTCAATGACTGTGTGTTAACGGGATATTGCTGACGGGAACTATGCTCTGGGTGAGGCGTGCGGGGGCCGCGTCGTCGTGCGAAGCGGGCCCCGCGCGCCGATGGCGGGCCGAATCGTCTACCGGGAGCTGACATTGGGTCACAGTGAGTACCGAATCGACGGTGATCGTCACTCGCGGCGGCCGGCCGGGCGTCGAACGTCCCGGATGGCCGGCGACCCCCTGTCGAGACTCACCCAGGGCATCGTCGTCATGGTGGCGGTCGGCTTCTTCGTCGCCTCGGTGGTGGCCACCGTCCGCAACCACGACGGCCTGGTGTACCAACTGTCGGCCGTCGTCGTCCTGTTGCTGCTGCTCGGCTTCCAGATCATGCACGCCGGTCCGTGGCGGCTGGAGCGGCTCTGGTGGCCGTGGAGCCTGTTCGCCCACGGGGTGCTCACCTACCTGCCGTTCCTGGTGTTCGACGGCTCGTGGGTCGGCATCCCCGGCTCCTTCGCCGGTTCGGTGCTGCTGACCGTCGCCGCGCCCCGCTCCTGGATCCTCTTCGGCGCCCTGGCGGCGGGCCAGTACCCGCTCTGCGCGGCCCTGGACGGGAACTTCGGCCAGTGCGTCAACGCCGTCGTCTCCACCGTCGTGGGCGGCGTCGTCGTGTACGGCGTGGCCCGACTCGCCGATCTGACGGCCGAGTTGCGGGCCGCCAGGACGGAGCTGGCGGAGCGTGCGGTGGACCAGGAGCGGCTGCGCTTCGCGCGAGACCTGCACGACCTGCTCGGCTACAGCCTCTCGGTGGCGGCGCTGAAGTGCCAACTCGCCCAGCGGCTGGCCCTGGAGGACCCGGCGCGGGCCCGCGCCGAGATGTCCGAGGTACTGGTGATGGTGCGTCAGGCGATGTCGGACGCCCGCTGGATCTCCAGCGGCGACCTCCAGATGTCCCTGGCGCGGGAGTCCCGTTCGGCCGTCGCGGCGCTGCGGGCGGCCGGGATCAGCGCCGACGCCGACCTGGACTGCGGCGTGCTGCGGCTCGAACTGGACGCGGTGCTGGCCACCGTGGTGCGGGAGGCGGTCACCAACATGCTGCGGCACAGCGTGCCCGGGCACTGCGAGATCCGGGCCGACCGGGACGAGCGCGGCACCGTGCGCCTGGTGGTGTCCAACGACGGCGTCCCGGCCGACGGCGGACCGGCGGAGCCGGGCGGCGGGCGCGGCCTGGAGAACCTCACCGAGCGGCTGCTGGCGGTCGGCGGTCGGCTGACCGCCGAGCGGGACGATTCCGGCTGGTTCCACCTCTCGGCGGTCGTCGAGGCCTCGTCCGCCCCGAAGGCGGCGGCCCGGGAGGCCCGGGAGGCCGGATCCGAGCGGGCCTCCAGCGCGGCCTGACGCCCGGCACCGCAGGGAGCGTGCGGCCTACTCGCGCACCCCCATCGCCTCGACCGGTTCCCTCCGCAGCGCCAGCCGGGTGGTCAGCAGGACGGTGCCGACCCCCAGCAGCGCCGCCCCGCCCAGCACCGCGGCCTCCCAACTCCCCGGCAGCGACGGCCAGGCCGTGCCGGTGAGCGCGAGGCTGACCGGCACCAGGACGGCCGCGGTGACCGCGGCGCCGAGGGCGAGCGCCACGGCGACGGTGATCCCGCCCTCCCAGGCCATCATCCGCAGCACCTGGCGGCGCGTGGTGCCCACCAGCCGCAGCAGCGCGAACTCGCGCAGCCGCTCGGTCGTGGCCATCACCAGGGTGTTGACGACGGCGATGGCGGTGAACAGGCTGATCATGCCGAGCAGTAGCCGGCCGACCGCGGTGGCCGCCTGCTGCTGGTGCCGGCGCGCCGCGTCGTAGTCCGCCCGGTCGCTGATCCGGGCCATCGGGTAGGCCGACCGGAGGCCCTGGAGCTCCCGGCCCACCTGCTGCGGGTCGGCGCCGGGGGCGGTGCGGACCAGCACGGTCGGTGCGAGCAGGTCCGGCGTGTGCGCGGCGGCGAAGCCGGTGGGCAGCAGCGCGTCGGCGAACCGCGCGTCGCGGTCGTAGACGGCGACGACCGTGGCGGTGCTGCTGCTGCCGTCCTCCCACTGGATCCGGACCGTGGAGCCGACGTCGACGCCGAGACGGGAGGCGGTCTGCTGCCCCAGCGCGATGCTCTCGCCGCGAAGCCGGTCCAGTGAGCCCGCCGTCACCCCGGGGTCGACCAGCTGCTCCAGCCCCTGCGGGTCGACGATCCGGGCGTCCACCCCGTGGGTACCGGCGGTGTCCGAAGTGTTGCCGGACACCATGACGACGCTGGACACCAGGCCGCCGGCCGCCCCGACCCCGGGCAACTTCCTCACGGCGTCGGTGAATTCGGCCGGAAGGCCGATGTCGCCCGCCTGGACGACGTGGTCGGCCAGCAGCCGTCGGCCGTCCTCGGCCACGTTGGCCTGCGCCTTGACGACCGGGACGAACAGCACGGTGCCGGTGAAGGCCACCGCCAGCACCAGCGGGGTGACGGCGGCGGCGAACCGGCGGGGCTGGGCCCGCAGGGCGGCGGAGGCGAGGAATCCGGCGATGGGGAAGAGCCGGCCCATCGGCCCGCCGATCGCCACACTGGCGACCCGGCCGATCAGCGGGCCGATCAGCGCGACCCCGAGCAGCAGTACCAGCACCATGCCCTCGGCCGTGCCGGCGCCGCTGCGGCCGTCCGTCGAGCCGGCCAGCACCGCGCCGCACACGGCGAGGGTCACCAGCCCGAGCGCGGTGCGGATCCGGCCGATGCCGGGCGGCGGCGCCGAGGAGTCGCGCAGCGCCTGGGTGGGCTCTACCCGGGAGGCCCGGCGCGCGGCGGCCCAGACCGCCAGCTGCGCGGTGACGACGACGACGCCGAGGACGATCAGCGGGGCGGTCGGCCCGACGTGCAGCGGCACGTCCGAGCTGACCACCCCGCGGTCGACCAGTTCGCCCCGCAGCAGCGCGGCCAGGCCGACCCCGAGCGGGACGCCGACGACCGCGGCCGCGAGTGTCAGCACCAGCGTCTCCAGCGCGATCATCCGCCGCACCTGGCCGCTGGTGGCGCCGACCGCCCGCAGCAGGGCCATCTCCCGCATCCGTTGCTGGACGGAGAGTGCGAGCGCCCCGGCCACCACGAAGACCGAGACGAACAGCGACAGCACCCCCATCGTCCCGGCGAGCGAGGACAGGCCGTCCCCGGGCCCGGGAGCGCCGTAGAACTCCAGCTCGGCGCGTTCGTCGCCGGTGCGCGCCCGGGGTCCGGACCCGTCGTCGCCGCCGTTCTGCGGTCGGGTCGCGGCCACCGCCTGTCCGGCCTGCTCGGCCAGTGCCCGAAGGTCGGTTCCCTCCGCGGCGATGATGCCGATCGCGTTCGCGCCGGTCGTCGTCCCGGCGAGCCGGGCGGCCTGCTCGGGGCTGAAGAAGAGTGCGCTCTGCCGGGACAGCTCCTGCGCCGGCGAGGCCAGTCCGGCCACGGTGTAGGGGCGGGGCGCCGAGGTGGTGGCCAGTCGTACGGTGCCGCCGGCCGTGACCCCGGCGCGGGCGGCGGTGGCGGCGTCCAGGACCACCTCGTCGGGCCCGGCCGGGGCGCGGCCGGAGGTCAGCCGGAACGGGGCCAGGACGGCGCTCGTCCAGGAGTGCCCGAGCGAGGGGCCGCCCTGCGGACCGGACAGGACCTTTCCGTCCGCCGTGATGACCGCCGCCGGGAAGGAGACCTCCGGGACGGCGGCCGTGACGCCGGGCAGTTGTGAGAGCCGGGCGACCAGCGGTCCGGCGTCGGGGACGCGGGTGGGGTCGCCGACCACGACCGGGGCCGCGGCGTACCGCTCGGCGGACCTGCCGGTGCGCAGGGCGGACTCCAGCAGGACGCCGCAGGCGGCGGTGAGGACGAGGGCGAAGGCGAGCGCGGTGAAGGCGCCGGCGAAGCCCGCCTTCCGCGCGCGCACCGTCTGCCAGGCCAGCAGGAGCATGTCGTCAGCGCCTTCCGAGGATGGTCATCCGCTCGGCGACCCGTTCGGGCGTGGGCCCGTCCAGGACCTCGGCGAAGGCGCCGTCGGCCAGGAAGTAGACCTGGTCCGCGTAGGAGGCGGCGACCGGGTCGTGGGTCACCATGACGACGGTCTGGCCCATCCCGTCGACCACGTGCCGGAGCAGCCGCAGGACCTCGGTCCCGGTGGTGCTGTCCAGGGCGCCGGTGGGTTCGTCCGCGAAGACCACCTCGGGCCGGGTCACCAGGGCCCGGGCGATCGCCACCCGCTGCTGCTGGCCGCCGGACAGCTGGGTGGGCAGGTGCCGCACCCGCTCGGTCAGACCGGTCCGTTCGACGATCTCCGCCAGCCAGGCCTTGTCCGCCCGACGCTTGGCCAGCCGCAGCGGCAGGGTGATGTTCTGTTCGACCGTCAGCGACGGCAGCAGGTTGAAGGCCTGGAAGACGAAGCCGATCCGTTGGCGCCGCAGGATCGTCAGTTCGTTCGGGGACAGCGCCGCCAGGTCCCGGCCGGCCAGCCGGACCCGGCCGGAGGTCGGCCGGTCGAGCCCGGCGGCGCAGTGCAGGAAGGTGCTCTTCCCGGATCCGGACGGCCCCATCACCGCGGTGAACCCGCCGCGCCGGAACTCCATCGACACCCCGCGCAGGGCGTGCACGGCCCCCGCCCCCTGCCCGTACACCTTGCTCACCCCGTCGAGCCGGACCGCCGGGTCCGGGTCGGAAACGGAATGGGCCTGTTCCGGATCGTTGGAATCCGCAGTCCGCGAGAAAACGGGAATCCCCTCCTCGATGCGCCGCCCTGCCCCTTATCGCCGGCCAGCCTAGCCAAATCCGCAGACCGGCGTAACGGCCGGACCGGCCGACGGGCCCGTCCGGCCGTCGGGGAACGGCCCCGGGCGGCCGGGGGATGGGCAATCCACGGGCCGACCCATGCGAATCGCATGGGGCATTCCATGGAGTACGGCGTGGCCAAAGTCCTGTTCGGGTGCAAGGATCGACCTTGTTCGAAGTAATCAAACACGGACCGCCGGGAACCGGGTCGATCGACTCTCCCGTGCTGCCGTCCGGAGTTCCGTCGGCACGGCCGATGTTTTCGGCCGAGATTTCCCGCCGATTCCTTCCGAGTCATTCGGATCAATTCGACGTTTTTCGGAGCGGTCACGGGGGTGGCGAAATGTCAAAGAATTACGACGTGTACTGCATGGCCGATCCGACGTTCTTCGACTCGCCTGCCGGGCTGAAGGAGGAGGGTCTCGAATTCGCCCTCACCGGCCGGCCGGTGCCCGAGGGCTGGAGCAGGATCCCGCACGGCGACTGGGTGCTGTTCCGCCCCGAGGGCGGGGATCCGCTGCCGAAGCAGGGCTGGAAGATCCACACCTCCGGCCGGCAGCAGAACGCCGACCTGATCCTCGACGCGGTGGCGGACCACTGCCACGCCGAACGCATCCCGTTCAAGCACCTCGCCGGCCGGCACATCCTGCAGACCCGGAACATGAAGTACGCCCACCGGGGCGCCAGCGGAAAGCTCGTCACCGTCTACCCGCGTGACGAGGCCCAGCTGAAGACCGTGCTGGACGCGCTGGACGCCTGCATCGGCGGTGAGGCCGGCCCGTACATCCTGAGCGACCTGCGCTGGAACGAGGGCCCGCTCTACGTGCGGTACGGCGGCTTCACCGAGCGGCACATGGTCTCCGAACAGGGCGCGCTCGTCCAGGCCATCGAGGCGCCCGACGGCACCCTGGTGCCGGACCTGCGCGAGCCGGTCTTCCACGTCCCGGAGTGGGTGGAGCTGCCGGACTTCCTGGCGCCGCAGTTGGCGGCGCGGAAGCGGGAGACCGTCGAAGGCCTGCCGTACCGGATCGAGAAGGCGCTGCACTTCTCCAACGGCGGCGGACTCTACACCGGCGTGGACACCCGCACCGGCGCGCAGATCGTGCTCAAGGAGGCCCGGGCCCACGCGGGCCTGACCAACGACGGCAAGGACGCGGTCGAGCGGCTCCGGCACGAGCGGGACATCCTCGAACGGCTCGCCGGGCTGAGCGTCGTGCCCAAGGTGATCGACTACTTCGTGGTCGGCGACCACCACTTCCTGGTCGAGGAGTTCCTCGACGGCCAGCCGCTGAACAAGTTCTTCGGCCGGCGCTACCCGTACAACGGCTCCCGGACGGACCGGGCCGAGATCGCCGAGTACACGGACTGGGCGCTCGGGATCTGCCGGGCCGTCGAGGAGGCGGTCGACGCGGTGCACGGACGCGGCGTCGTCTTCGGCGACCTGCACCCCTTCAACGTCATGGTCCGCCCGGACGGCAGCGTCGCGCTGATCGACTACGAGGTCGCGGCGCCGGTGGAGGCGCAGACCAAGCCCGCGCTCGGCAACCCCGCCTACGCGGCGCCGCGCGACCGGACCGGCTTCGCCGTCGACCAGTACGCCCTGGGCTGCATCAGGCTCGCGATGTTCATGCCGCTGACCGCGATGCTCCGCCAGAGCCTCGGCAAGGCCCGGCACCTGGCGGACGAGATCGCCGAGCGGTTCCCGGTGCCGCGCGAGTTCCTCGACGCGGCGGTGCGGGACATCCTCGGCCCGGCCGACGGGGACGGGTCCGGCCGGCCCGCGCGGCCGTCCACCGGCACTCCCGCGACGGTCTTCGACCCGGCCGTCCTGCCCCTGCCGACGCCGGACCGGTCCGCCTGGGCCGCCACCCGTGACTCACTGGCCGGCGCCATCCTGGCGAGCGCCACCCCGGACCGCGACGACCGGCTGTTCCCCGGTGACATCGAGCAGTTCAACACCGGCGGGCTCAACCTCGCGCACGGCGCCGCCGGAGTGCTGTACGCGCTGGACGCGACCGGTGCCGGCCGCTTCCCGGAGCACGAGCGGTGGCTGCTGGACCGCGCCCTGCGCAAGGACGCCCGGGCCCGCTTGGGCTTCTACGACGGTCTGCACGGCGTGGCCCACGTGCTCGACCGGCTCGGCCACCGCGCCGACGCGCTGAAGGTCCTGGAGCTCTGCCTCGCCGAGGGCTGGGAGCGCCTGGGCACCGACCTGCAGAGCGGCCTGTCCGGCCTCGCGCTCAACCTCGCGCACTTCGCCGACGCCACCGGGGAGTCCTCGCTGGGCGAGGCCGCCGTCCGGGCCGCCGACCTGGTCGCCGGACAGCTCGGCGGCGCCGAGGACGTGCCCGACACCAGCGGCGGCCGCCACCCGCACGCCGGGCTGATGCGCGGCTCCGCCGGGCCGGCCCTGGTGTTCGTCCGGATGTACGAACGGACCGGCGACCGGGCCTACCTGGACCTGGCCGCCACCGCCCTGCGGCAGGACCTGCGCCGCTGCCTGACCCGCGCCGACGGCGCGGTCCACGTCAACGAGGGCTGGCGCTCGATGCCCTACCTCGCGACCGGCAGCGCGGGCCTGGGGATCGTCCTGGAGCGCTACCTGGCGCACCGCGAGGACGAGCAGTTCCGCGTCGCCGCCGACGGCGTGCGGATCTCCTCGCAGTCCGAGCACTACGTCCTGTCCGGCCTGTTCAACGGCCGGGCCGGCATCATGCAGCACCTCGTCGAGACGTCCCGGCTCCCGCAGCCGGCCGACGATCCGGACGTGGCGGCGCAGATCAGGGCGCTGTCCCTGCACGCGCTCGCCTACCAGGGGCACCTCGCCTACCCCGGCGAGCAGCTGCTCCGGCTGTCGATGGACCTCGCCACCGGCTCCGCGGGCGTGCTGTTCGCCCTCGGCGCGGCGCTCGGCGACACCCGGGTCCACCTGCCGTTCCTCGGGCCGGCCCGGACCCCCTGACCCGGCCGGCCCGCCAGACCGGCGCACGGGCGCGCGCCGCCCGAACCGGCACCCGCCCGTGCGCCCCCACCGACTGCCCTTCCGGTCCCGGAAGGGTGCCCGCCAGGGCGAAACCGATATCCAGCGGAAAGGAAGAGAACCATGGCACTGCTTGACCTGCAGACGATGGAGCTGCCCGCCGAGGCCGAGGAGCTGGCCCCCATGGGTAGCGGTCAGAGCACCGACTGCTCGAACTCCAGCTGGCTGTGGTGCAACTGACCCTGACCTCCGGGTCGGGTCGGAACACCCCCGCACGGCTTCACTGACCACCGCACGACACACCAGAGAGGACAGGACCATGGCGCTGCTTGACCTTCAGGCGATGGAGCTTCCCGAGGCCGAGGAGATGGCCCCGATGGACAGCGGCAAGAGCACCGACTGCTCGAACTCCAGCTGGCTGTGGTGTAACTGACGCCGACTGAACCACTAGTCGGTTAGGCCTCCCGGTCCTGGGTGGGATCCCGCCCAGGACCGGGAGGCCGACGCGCTTCACGGCTCCACCCGCACGACCGCGCGAAGCCGCGGCACCCACAGTCCATCGCGACGACCCGGAGGGGCAGCGTGACGACCGACTCCCCGGCGGCGGCCGGCCGCACCGAGCCGGCGATCGGCCGCGACGCCGACCGGCTGCTGCTGAGCGCGGTGCGCCGCGGCGGCGGCTGGGCCGTCCTCCTGGTGCTCGCGGCCCTCGGCAGCGTGCTGGCCCAGGTGCTGCTGCCCGCGGTGGTCGGCTCCGCCGTGGACAGCGCGATGTCCGGCCGGCCGGACGACGGGCGGATCACCACCTGCGCGGCGGTGATCGCCGTGTTCATCGTCTGCGAGGTGCTGTCCGACCTCGCCGCGGGCCGCAGCTCCGCCGCCGGCACGGCCTGGCTGCGCCGGGCCCAGCTGGCCCACCTGCTCACCCTCGGCGGCCGGGCCACCGCCCGCTTCGACCCCGGCGACCTCACCGCCCGGCTGATCGGCGGCGCCGCCGACGCGGGCGCCGCCGCGGAGGCCGCCGTCTGGGCGGCGCTCTCCGTCCTGCCGACCCTCACCAGCGTGGTCGCGCTCTGGCTGATCGACCCCTGGCTGGCCCTGACCTTCCTGGTCGGCATGCCCGCCCTGGTCTACTTCCTGCGCTCCTACGCCCAGGACATGTCCGCCCTGATCACCCGCTACCAGAAGGTCCAGGGCGCCATCGCGGCCGGCTTCGTCGAGGCGCTGGGCGGCATGCGGACCATCGCGGCGGCGGGCACCACGGACCGGGAGGCGGAGCGCGTGCTGCGCCCGCTCCCCGAACTGAGCGGCCTGGGCCACGGCTTCTGGCGGGCGCAGACCAGGGTGGCCTCCCAAAGCGCCCTGCTGGCACCGCTGTTGGATGTCGCGGTGCTGTCGGTGGCCGGTTTCGGGCTGGCCGCCGGCCGGGTCACCCCGGGCGAGATGCTGGCCGCCTCCCGGTACGCCGCCCTGGGCACCGGCCTCGGCATGACCGCGATGTTCCTCGGCCGGCTCGCCCGCGCCAGGGCCGGCGGCGGACGCATCCGGGAGGTGCTCGCGGAGCCCGCCACGGTGTACGGCGTCCGGGCGCTCCCGTCCGGCCCCGGCCGGCTCGAACTGCGCGGGGTCACCGTCCGGGTGGACGGACGGACCCTGCTGGACGGCGTCGACCTCACGGTGCCGGGCGGGACCTCGCTCGCGATCGTGGGCCGCTCCGGCACCGGCAAGTCCCTGCTCGCCGCGGTGGCGGGCAGGCTGACGGACCCGCACGGCGGGACCGCCCTGCTCGACGGGGTGCCGCTGCCCGAGCTGTCGCGCGAGGAACTGCGCGGCGCGATCGGGTACGCCTTCGAGCGCCCGGCCCTGCTGGGCCGCACGGTCGGCGAGGCCATCGCCCTCGACGACGTGGCGGAGGCGGACCGGCCGAGGCTCTCCCGGGCCGCCGCGGCGGCCTGCATCGACGCCTTCGTGGAGCGCCTGCCGGACGGCTACCGCACCGACCTGCGGGACCTGCCGATGTCCGGTGGTGAGGCCCAACGGATCGGTCTGGCAAGGGCGTTCGCGCACCGGGGCCGGGTCCTGGTGCTCGACGACGCGACCTCCAGCCTGGACACCGTGACCGAGTTCGAGGTCAGCACCGCGCTCACCACCGAACTGGCCGGCCGTACCCGCCTGATCGTCGCCCACCGGGCCTCCACCGCGGCCCGCTGCGATCTGGTGGCCTGGCTGGACGGCGGCGGCATCCGGCGGATCGGCCCGCACGACGAGCTCTGGGCCCTGCCCGAGTACCGGGCCGTCTTCCGGCCCGATCCGCCCACCGGCGAGGACCTCCCGGCCGGTGCGGACCGCCCCGCCGGCGAGGACCGCCCCGCCGACGGCGCCGGGCTCGACGCGGCCCGCCCCAGCCCCGCCGAGGTGAGCAGGTGAACCGGGCACCCGAGGTCTCCCTCCGGACCGAACTCCTCGCCCCGCTGCGCCGCAGTCCGCGGGTGGTCGTCCGGCTGGCGCTGTGGTCGGCGGTCGAGGCACTGCCCGGGTTCGCCGCCGGCCGCCTGGTGGCCGGGGCGGTGGACTCCGGCTTCGGCGCCGGCCGCCCCGGGGTCGGCATGGCCTACCTGGCCCTGCTCGGTGTCGCCGTCTTCGTCGGCGCCTGGGCGACCCGCCAGGTCTACCCGCGGCTGGCGGCCCTGGTCGAACCGCTGCGGGACGACCTGGTCCGCCGGGTGGTCACCGGCGGACTGCACGCGGCGCGGACGGCCCCCGGCCGCCCCGACACCGCGGGCGTTGCCCGGCTGACCCAGCAGGTGGAGATCGTCCGCGAGGCGTACGCCGGGATCACCATGGTCGTCCGCCGGTTCGTCTTCAGCGTCGGCGGCGCCCTGCTGGGCATGTGCTTCCTGGAGCCGCTGGTCCTGGTCGTGGTGCTGCCGCCGCTGCTGGCCGCCGCCGGCCTGCTGGCACTGATGCTCCGCAGCACCACCGACGCCCAGCGGGAGCTGCTGCTCGCCGACGAGCGCCTCGCCGCCGAGGCGGGCGCCGTGATCGGCGGCCTGCGCGACGTGACCGCGGCCGGTGCCGAGCGGTGGACCGGTGACCGGCTCTCGACGGCGGTCGAGCGGCAGGCGCTGGCGGCGCGGCGGGTCGCCCGCCTGACCGCTGACCGGACCCTGGTGCTGGCCGTCGGCGGCTGGCTCCCGCTGGTCCTGCTGCTGTCCACGGCCTCCTGGCTGACCGGCCACGGTGTGACGGCCGGCGGGCTGCTCGGCTCCGTCACCTACATCACGCAGGGGCTCCAGCCCGCCCTGCAGACCCTGGTCCAGGGCCTGGGCGGCAGCGGCGTACGGCTGGCCGTCACCCTGCGGCGCATCCTGGAGTCCACCCCGCCCGAGCCCGCCGCCCCGGCGCCCGGGCCCGCGGGGCGCACGCACGGCCCGTACGGCGTCGAGCTGAGCAAGGTCGGTTTCGCCTACGGTCCCGGTGCCGAGCCGGTGGTCCGCGACCTCGACCTGACGATCGGTCCGGGGGAGCACCTGGTGGTGGTCGGGCCGAGCGGGATCGGGAAGTCGACCCTGGCCGGTCTGATCGCCGGACTGCTCCGGCCGACCGGCGGCGAGGTGCGCCTCGGCGGGCGCCCGCTGCCCGCCGACCCCGCCGAACTCGCCCGCCACCGCGTCCTGATCCCCCAGGAGGCGTACGTCTTCACCGGCACCCTGGACGAGAACCTGCGGTACCTCGCCCCCGACGCCGGGCCCGGGGACGTGGACCGGGCGGTGGCCGCCATCGGGCTGGAAGGACTGGTCGAACGCCTCGGTGGCCACGGGGCGCAGATCGCGCCGGACGCGCTCTCGGCCGGCGAGCGCCAGCAGATCGCGCTGGCCCGCGCCTACCTGTCCCCGGCCGACCTGGTCGTCCTGGACGAGGCGACCTGCCACCTGGACCCGGTCGCGGAGGCCCGGGCCGAGGAGGCGTTCGCCCGCCGCCGGGGGTCCCTGCTGGTCATCGCCCACCGGATGAGCTCGGCGCTGCGGGCCGACCGGGTCCTGGTCATGGACGGCACCGACGCCGTCGCTGGCAGCCACGAGGAACTGCTGACGAGCTCCGCCCTCTACCGCGACCTCACCGGCCACTGGCGGCGCCCGGCGGGAGCCCGCTGAACGGGCGGCCGCAGGCCCGCCCGGGGCGTCAGCCGAGCCGGGGCCCGACCGACAGCCAGCCCATCTCCTCGGCGATCCGGATCGCGTCCACCCGGCTGCGCCCCCCGGTCTTGGACACCGCGGCGGCCAGGTGGTTGCGGGCGGTGCCGGGCGAGATGAAGAGCCGGGCGGCGATCTCGGTGACGGAGGCCCCCTGCGCGGCGAGCCGCAGGGTGTCCAGTTCCCTGGGCGTCAGCGGGTTCTCGCGCGCACCCAGCGCGGCCAGGGCCAGTTCCGGGTCGACGGCCCGCTCGCCGGCGGCCACCTTCCTGATCGCCGCGGCCAGTTCCTCGGCCGGGGCGTCCTTGCCGAGGAAGCCCAGCACGTGGGCGGAGAGCGCACTGCGCAGGTAGGCGGGCCGGGCCAGCCCGGTGAGTACCAGCGTCCCGCACTCCGGGAGCTTCTCGTGCAGTTCGGCGGCCGCCTGCAGTCCGTCCAGCCCGGGCATGTCGATGTCCAGCACCGCGACGTCCGGCCGCACCTCCAGCGCGGTCGGCAGCACCAGGTCCCCGCGGTCCACGTCGGCGACGACCTCCAGGTCGTCCTCGTAGGCGAGGAGCGCCATCAACGCGCTGCGCACCATGCTCATGTCCTCGGCCAACAGGACCCTGATCATCAGCCCGCCCCCTGTCAGGTAACCGCCACGCGAAGACTTCATTAGACAACACGCCCTGGCCAAGCCCGCTTCCGCTTGATCACGCCCGCCCCGCCCGCCGGTCGGCGTAGCCTTCGTGCATGGCAGAGAGCAAGGTCCGGAACGCGACGCCGAAGGCCGAGCCGGCGGTGAAGAAGGCGGCGAAGAAGCCCGCCGTGAAGCCGAGGAAGCCCGAGTCGCACCTGGCGATGGTGCGGCGGGCCCGGCGGATCAACCGCGAGTTGGCTGAGCTGTACCCGTACGCGCACCCGGAGCTGGACTTCGAGAACCCCTTCCAACTGCTGGTGGCCACCGTGCTGTCGGCGCAGACCACCGACCTGCGGGTGAACCAGACCACCCCCGCGCTGTTCGCGAAGTACCCGACGCCGGAGGACATGGCGGCGGCGAACCCGGAGGAGCTGGAGGAGCTCATCCGGCCGACCGGCTTCTTCCGGAACAAGGCGAAGTCGCTGATCGGCCTCTCGATCGCGCTGCGGGACGAGTTCGGTGGCGAGGTGCCGGGCCGCCTGGCCGACCTGGTGACCCTGCCGGGCGTCGGCCGCAAGACCGCCAACGTCGTGCTGGGCAACGCCTTCGGGGTCCCGGGGATCACCGTGGACACCCACTTCGGCCGGCTGGCCCGGCGGTTCGGCTGGACCGCCGAGGAGGACCCGGTGAAGGTCGAGGCGGTCGTCGCCGAGATCTTCCCGAAGTCGGAGTGGACGATGCTCTCGCACCGCGTGGTCTTCCACGGCCGCCGGATCTGCCACGCCCGGAAGCCCGCCTGCGGTGCCTGCCCGGTCGCGCCGCTGTGCCCCGCGTACGGCGAGGGGGAGACCGACCCGGAGAAGGCACGCGCGCTGCTCAAGTACGAGATGGGCGGACAGCCGGGGCAACGGCTGAGGCCCCCGGCGGACTTCCCCGGCGAGGCGGCCGCCCGGGCCGACGCGGCCGGCCACGACGGTCGGGTCGCGGATCTGGCGGTGGCCGGATGATCACGCGCGGGATCGAGCGGGACGACCTGCCGGCCTGGCTGGAGCCGGTCCGGGAGGCGGCCGAGCGGGTGCTGCCGGAGCAGCTGAGCCGCTTCCTGCCGCCGGTCGAGGGCGGCCGGGCGGCGGCCGTGCTGATGCTGTTCGGCGAGGGCCCGGAGGGGCCGGACGTGCTGCTGATCGAGCGAGCCCGGTCGCTGCGCTCGCACGCCGGCCAGCCGTCCTTCCCGGGCGGCGCGCTCGATCCGGAGGACGGGGACCCGGAGGGCCCGGGCCCGATCGCGGCGGCGCTGCGCGAGGCCTGGGAGGAGACCGGCCTGGACCCGGCCGGGGTGCAGGTGTTCGCGGCACTGCCGCGGCTGTACATCCCGGTGAGCAGCTTCGTGGTGACCCCGGTGCTCGGCTGGTGGCGCGAGGAGTCGCCGGTGCGTCCGGTGGACCGGGGCGAGACCGGCGCGGTGTTCCGGGTGTCGATCGCCGACCTGGCGGACCCGGCGAACCGGGTGCGGCTGCGGCACCCCTCCGGTCACGTCGGCCCGGCCTTCGCGGTCGCCGGCCGGCTGGTGTGGGGCTTCACCGCCGGGGTGATCGACCGGGTGCTGCACCACAGCGGACTGGAGCTGCCCTGGGACCCGTCCCGGATCGTCGACCTCTCGGACGACGCGCTGGCCCTGGTCCAGGGCGACCTCGAACACTCCCGCGCGCTGCCGGGCGGCGACGCCGGAGCCTCGTGACCGACCGCCGGCGCGACCGGCCACCGGACCGTGGGAGGGTGTCGGAGTGAACGTGCTGGATGTGCTGCTGATCGCCGCTGCCGTGGGATTCGCCGTGTCGGGCTACCGGCAGGGCTTCGTGGTCGGTGTCCTGTCGCTGGTCGGCTTCCTCGGCGGCGGTCTGCTGGCGGTCGAGCTGCTGCCGCTGCTGCTCGACCACCTCAGCCCCGGCACCACGGCCTCGGTGGTGGCCGTCGTGGTGGTGATCGTCTTCGCCGCGATCGGCCAGGCGGTCACCGCGCACTTCGGCTGGAAGCTGCGCGGCCACATCGACCGCCGGCCGGCCCGGGTGCTGGACGCGGCCGGTGGCGCGGTGGTGAACGTGGTCTCGATGCTGCTGGTGGCCTGGCTGATCGGCTCGGCGCTGGCCGGGGCCTCGCTGCCGACGGTCTCCAAGCAGGTCCGTTCCTCGGCGATCCTCGGCGGGGTGCAGAACGCGCTGCCCTCGGACGCGCCGAACTGGTTCTCGGACTTCTCCAAGGTGCTCGCCCGCAACGGCTTCCCGCAGGTCTTCAACCCCTTCGAGCACGAGCCGATCACCCAGGTCGACACCCCGGACCCGGCGCTGGCCGCCAGCCCGGCGGTGGCGCGGGCCAAGCAGAGCCTGGTCAAGGTGGTCGGCACGGCGACGTCCTGCGGCAAGACCCTGGAGGGCAGCGGCTTCGTCTTCGCCCCGCACCGGGTGATGACCAACGCGCACGTGGTGGGCGGGGTCAGCGAGCCGACCGTGCAGATCGGCGGCGTCGGCCAGCTGTACGACGCGACGGTGGTCCGCTACGACTGGCAGCGCGACATCGCGGTCCTGGACGTGCCCAAGCTGAACGCGCCCGCGCTGACCTTCGCGGGCGAGGCGAAGACCAACGACAGCGCGATCGTGGCCGGCTTCCCGGAGAACGGCGCCTTCAACGTCCAGCCGGCCCGCATCCGCGGCCGGATCCAGGCCAACGGCCCGGACATCTACCACCGCGGCCCGGTGGTGCGCGACGTCTACTCGGTGCGCTCGGTGGTCCGCCAGGGCAACAGCGGCGGGCCGCTGCTCACCCCGGACGGCCAGGTGTACGGCGTGGTGTTCGCCAAGTCCCTGGACAGCGCCGACACCGGCTACGTGCTGACCGCGGCCGAGGTGCGCGAGGACGCCCAGCAGGGCGGCACCGCGACCGCCCGGGTGGACACCCAGGGCTGCGCGCTCTGACCGGGCCGTCCCGGGCCGTCCCGGGCGGGGCCCCGCAGGGGCGGCCTCTCCGAGGGCAGTCTGTCCGGGGAGGCCCCGCCCGGGACGCGCCGGGCTGCGGCGTCCGATATCCGTCGTACCGTCAGCCCGCCCTGATAGCCTCGGCCGCGCTCACCCGTTCGGCTCAACCGGGCGCCGTCCCGGAGTGGGCCCGACGGGAGGTCGTGGCAGTCCGATGATGGGTCATTCGCACGCGGTGAGCGGGGCGATGCTGTACGCGGCGTCGGCCCCCTTCCTGCCCCCGCTGCTGCTGCACACCACGCTGCAGCCGGCGGACATACTGATGGGCACGGTGCTGTGCGCGGGTGCGGCCCTGCTGCCGGACCTCGACCACCACGACGGCTCGATCGCCAACTTCCTCGGCCCGGTCTCCAAGGCACTCTGCCGCTTCGTGGCCTGGGCCTCCGGCGGTCACCGGCACGCCACCCACTCGCTGCTGTTCGTCGGGCTGATGGGCGCCGGCACCTGGGCCGGCGTGACCTTCCTGGGCCGCAACTTCACGCTCGGGCTGACCTTCTTCCTGCTGGCACTGGCGATCAGGGCGCTGCGACTCTGCCCGCCGGGCGACGGTCCGCAGGCCTGGATCACCGTCATCGGGCTGTCCGCGCTGGGCACCTTCGGGATGAACACCTGGATGCCCAACTCGCCCGGCTGGCTGCCGTACGCGGTGGCGCTGGGCACGCTGGCGCACCTGCTGGGCGACTGCCTGACCAAGAAGGGCGCGCCGCTGCTCTGGCCGCACAAGGAGCGCTACGAGGTCGTGCTGATCAAGCGCAGCGGCAACGACGTCGAGACCAAGGTGCTGGTGCCGATCATGTCGGTGGCGACCTTCGTCCTGCTCTGGTTCACCGCGGTGTCGCCGATCACGAACTGAGCGGTGCGTTCCGGGCGGCCGTTCGACGGCCCGCCCGGTCGCCGGGTGTCACCGGCCCCACGCGGCGCGAGGCCTCAGGTCTCGCGCCGCAGTCGTGCGCCCACCCAGCGGGCGCGTCGGCCGAGGATGCGCGGGATACCGAGCTGCCGCGGGTCCGCGCGGTGACTGCCGTCGAGGCCGTCGAAGCCGAGGTCGTCCGCCCGGTCGGGGCGGTGGGCGGAACGCTGCGGGCTGTTCTGGCGTCGGCCGCGCGGGGCGGCGCCGCGATCGGGCATCCAACTCATACCGGAATGGATGCCCCTGGGCCGGTGGAGGTAATCGCCCGGGGTGTGCCGAAATTGGCCTATGCGGTTGTCATATGAGCGAAACATCACGGGAGTTGGGTCCGAAGGCCCTTCCGTGACATGACACGTCCGGCCCCGGGTGCCTCGCCCGAGGTCACTCCTTGTGGCGCCCGACCCAGTCCAGCAACTCGGCGGTGAACTCCTCCGGCGCCTCCTCGTGCGGGAAGTGCCCGACCCCCGGCAGCAGCCGCCAGCGGTACGGCGCCGCCACGTACTCGCCGCCGCCGAGCGCCGTGTGCGAGAGCAGTACCGGGTCGGCCGCGCCCTGGACGTGCAGGGTCGGCGCGGTGATCGGCTTCTTCATCCGTCGTGCGAACTGGATGCCGTCCGGCCGCGCCAGCGACCGCAGCAGCCAGCGGTAGGGCTCGATCGAGCAGTGCGCGGTGCTCGGGATCTGGATCGCCTGCCGGTACGCGTGCACCGCGGCCTCGTCCAGGCCGTTCGGGCCGGTCCAGGCTTCCAGGTAGCGGCCGACCAGCTCGGCGTCGTCGGCCACCAGGCGGCGCTCCGGTATCCACGGCCGCTGGAAGCCCAGCACGTGCTCGAAGGCGGCGAACTGGCGGCGGTCGGTCAGCAGCGCCCGGCGCAGGTCCCTCGGGTGCGCCGCGGAGACCACGGTCAGGCTCTGGATGACGGACGGGCGCATCACCGCAGCCACCCAGGCCAGGGTGCCGCCGGAGGCGTGCCCCACCAGGTGGGCCCGGCGCTCGCCGAGCGAGCGGATCACCCCGGTGATGTCCAGGGCGAGGTTGCCGGGGTCGTACCCGCGCGGGGTGCGGTCGCTGCCGCCGATGCCCCGCAGGTCGAGCGCCACCGCCCGGTAGCCGGCCTCGGCGAGCGCGGTCAGCTGGTGGCGCCAGGCCCACC
Organism: Kitasatospora sp. NPDC059577; assembly: GCF_042735475.1. Taxonomy (NCBI): domain Bacteria; kingdom Bacillati; phylum Actinomycetota; class Actinomycetes; order Kitasatosporales; family Streptomycetaceae; genus Kitasatospora; species Kitasatospora sp. NPDC059577. The sequence continues at coordinate 73,937 of NZ_JBHWBZ010000043.1, forward strand.
AGTACTCGGGCCAGCCGTGCACCAGCAGCACCAGCGGCCCCGAGCCCAGCTCGGCGATGTGGAAGCGGGCGCCGTTGGCCGCGAGGTCGCGGTGCGTCCACGGGCCGGACTGCCGGATGCTCCAGGTCGCGGCGGCCCCGGCGGTCGCCTCGCCGGGCCCCCGCCCGGGGACCGGGCCGGAGCCCCCGGGGACGAGCCCGGGGCCGGAGTCGGGGCCGGAATCGGCGGACGGCTGCGCGGGCACGGGCTTCTGGTCAAGCGGCATACCGAGAGCGTGTCACATCCGCGTGCCGGACACGTGCCCGGCACTCACTGTCGGCGGGTCCGCCCGGGCCACGGCGGCTGACCGGAGCCGTCCGCTCCCGGTACCGCCGGCGGGCTCCGTTGACGGGACCCGTTGACGGTCCGTCGTCGGGGCCGCCCGTCAGCTCGACGACGGCTGTGTGTCAGTGCCCGCCGTCAGTGCCCGCCGTCAGTGCCGCCGGTGGGGCTGCCGGTGGGGCTGCCGGGGCCGCCGCCAGGGCCGTGGGCAGGGCCGTCGGCAGGCCGTCGCGGCGGCGGGACCGCCCTCACCCGGAGGCGACCGCTTACGGGATGCGGCCCAGGGCCCGGTCGATCTCCTCCTTGGTGGCCGGGCGCGGCCGGGCGTTCTTCAGCACGTCGGCGGTCTTCTGGGCACCCTCGATGGTGCGGTGCGGCGGCTCGATCTTCTTGAACGAGCGGTACGCCAGCACCCCGAGCAGGACCGCGAGCAGCAGGTAGGCGCCGGCCACGATGAGGAAGGACCAGCCCAGCGACAGGCCCAGCGCGTGGATGCCGTAGGCCGCGGCGGCGCTCAGCATCGGGATCGAGAACAGCGCCACCACACCGGCGACCGCCAGCGAGACACCGCCCGAGACGCCGCGCTTGACGTCCGCCCGGATCTCGGCCTTGGCGAGTGCGATCTCGTCGTGGACCAGCGCGGACAGATCGGCGGTGGCCGCCGCGAACAGCTGCCCCACTGAACGCTCGCCCTCGTAGGGCGCCCGGCCGTTGCTGGACGGGTCTGCGGTTCCTGCGGGCATCAGCGGTTCTCCTCTGCGGCTGTACGGCGTGACGCCCCGCGGGTCCGCGGTTCCGGGGCCGGTGGGGGGTCCGGAGGCGTCAGTGGATTGTCGACAGCTCAGAATCATGCCCCTACCGGTCAGTCGGACACCACTCCGGGGCCCCGCCGGAGGGACGTGTCCCGGCCGGGGAAGGCCTGCGCGCGGTCGTCGGCGGGCCCACCGGCCGCCTCCCGGTCGGGGCTTCCGGGAGGCGGCCGGGGCGGGTGTGCGGAGCTTCCGGAGGGACCGTCAGCGGTCCGTCCCGGAGGTGTCGGGACTCCCGGGGTCCCCGGTGGCCTTCCGGTTCCCGGTGGTGCCAGTAGTGCCGGAGGCGTCGGTGGTGCCGGAGGCGTCGGTGGTGCCGGAGGCGCCGGAGTCCTCGGGGCCGCCGCCGGGCAGCGGCCGGGTCGCCTCGGAGGCCCGGGCCCGCTCCGAGACCCGCGCCCGCCACGCCGGGTCGTCCTCCTGGTAGACGTCCGGGACGCTGTCCCCGTCCAGGTCCCGGTCCTCCTCCTCGCACAGCGCGCGGTAGTGCCGGTTGCGCAGCTTCAGCAGCACGGTGGCGAGCACCGCGCAGAGCAGCGAGCCGACCAGGACGGCCGTCTTGGACAGGTCCGCGAGTTCCGGGTCGTCCGGGAAGGCCAGCTCGCTGATGAGCAGCGAGACGGTGAAGCCGATGCCCGCGAGCACCGAGACGGCGACCATGTCGGCCCACTTGAGCTGCGGGTTCAGCTCGGCCCGGGTGAACCGGGCGGCCAGCCAGGTGCCGCCGAATATGCCCACCGACTTGCCGATCAGCAGGCCGGCCACGATGCCGATCGGGGTGGCCTGGGTGAACACCTCGCGCAGCGCCGGGCCGGAGATCGTCACCCCGGCCGAGAACAGGGCGAACAGGGGGACGGCCAGTCCGGCGGAGAGCGGGCGGACCAGGTGCTCGATGTGCTCGCCGGGGGAGTGCTGCTCGTCGCCCTCCCGGTGGCAGCGCAGCATCAGGCCCATCGCGACGCCCGCCACCGTGGCGTGGATGCCGCTCTCGTGCATCAGCGCCCAGGTGACCAGCGCCAGCGGCACGAACAGGTACCAGCCGTGCACCCCGCGCCGGTGCAGGAACCAGAACAGCACCAGCCCGGCGAAGGCCAGCCCGAGCGCCCAGAACTTGATGCCGGAGCTGTAGAAGACCGCGATGATCAGGATCGCGATCAGGTCGTCGACCACGGCCAGGGTGAGCAGGAAGGCACGCAGCGGCGAGGGCAGGTGGCTGCCGACCACGGCCAGCACGCCGAGGGCGAAGGCGATGTCGGTGGCGGTCGGGATCGCCCAGCCGCCGGGGTGCCCGCCGCTGCCGGAGTTCACCACGGCGAACACGATCGCGGGCAGCGCGACCCCGCAGACGGCGGCGATCACGGGCAGCAGCGCGGCGCTCGGCGTGCGCAGCTCGCCCGCGACGAACTCGCGTTTGAGCTCGATCCCGGCGACGAAGAAGAAGATCGTCAGCAGCCCGTCCTGGGCCCAGGTGGCCAGGGAGAGGTCGAGGTGGAGCGGGGCGGAGGGGCCGACGGTGTAGTCGAGCACGCTCTCGTACGCCTGCGGCCAGACGTTGGCCCAGATCAGCGCGATGACGGCGGCGCCCAGCAGCAGCACGCCGCCGACCGTCTCGGTGCGCAGGGCGTCGGTGATGAAGGCGCGCTCGGGCAGTGGCAGCCGGCCGAGGAACTGCCGGCGGCGGGTCGTCGGCTCGTGGACGGGCGGCTGGTCGGTCACGGGGGACCTCCTGAGGGGCTGGGAGCGGCAACGGATACACGGGTGGTGCAGTTGCCGACCAGACTTCCCGGCGCGCCCTGTGACGCCCGGATCCCCGACAGGGGGTCTTGACGCGTCCTTAGCAGTCTAACGGGACGTTCGGGTGACATCCGGATTGTCTTGTTAAAGGACTTAAGCCCTGCGGGGCGGTTTCGCACTCCGGACGAGCAACGGCCGGGCGCCCGAACGGCCCCGGCCGCAGGTGTTCGGGTGAACCCGTTCCCGTTCCCGTTCCCGTTCCCGCCCTCGCCCGCAGGCGACGTACGGTGCGCCCCGGTCGACGGCCACCTCCCGGCGCACCCGCTCCCGGGCCCGTGCGAGCGGCCGATCACCCGCTCCACCCGGCCGGCCGCACCTCGGGCCTGCCCCGCGCGCCGGTGGCCTGCCCCGTTCTTCGATGGACCGCCGCGCTCGCCGGTGGGCGGCCCCGCTCTCGGCTTCGGGCCGTTCGGCCCGGTGGGCACCGCGCGCAGACCCCGGTGGGGCGGGCGGTGCGGGCGGAGCGCGGTCCGTTGCCCGGGCGGGGCCCTGTCCCGGGGCGCCTCCGCGGTCCTGGGTGCGGCCGAGCACGGCTGTGGCCCCCGCCGGGAACAAAGCCCCCGGCCCCCCCCCCCGGTAAGTTAGCGCCGGTATCGCCCGGCCGGGGCATATAAAAAAAAAACAACCCACCAAACCAAAAAAAAAAACATAATACCAAAAAAAAAATAAAAAAA
>NZ_JBHWBZ010000044.1:0-27761 GCF_042735475.1 Kitasatospora sp. NPDC059577
GCCCCCCCGCCCCGCCCCCGCCCCCCCCACCCCCGCCCCCCCCCGGCAGCAACCCGCCGCCAGGGGCGACGGAGGCCGTCCGGGGAGGCCTCAGTGCGGCGGGTCGAGACGCACCACGGAGACCCGTACGGTGCGTCGCGGCAGCGCCGCCGGCACGGCGAGCAGCAGGGCGGCGGCGGTGAACACCACGTAGTGGCCGCCCTCCCACCGGATGCCGGACCAGCCGAGTTCGGCGTGGTGGTGCTCGGCGAGGGCGTTGCCGCACAGCCACCCGGCCAGACCGACCAGCGGTGCGGCCCGCGGCCGGGAGAAGGCGCCGACCAGGCCGCACAGGGCCAGATAGGCGACGAAGGCGGGGCGTCCGGAGTGCAGTGCGCCGAATCCGCCGAGTCCGAGCGCCAGCGCGCCGCCCGCGAGCAGGGCGAGCGTGCCCGAGGTGCCGACCGACGGCCGCGCCGGCACGGGGTGGTAGCGGGTGCCGCCCGGGCGGGCCGAGTACATCCGCATCGCGGACTACCCCCGCACCGGGAGGAGTTCGGCCTCGGGCCGGGCCCAGCGCCGGTGACTCGCCTCCAGCTGGCGCAGTTCGGCGAGGAGTTCGGGGGTGGGCACGGTGAGCACCGGGCAGCCCGCCGTCCGCGCGCAGTACGCGGACACCGAACGCCGCAGCCGGCGGCGCAGCAGGCCGCCGCCCCGCCCGAGGACCAGCAGGTCGCCGGGCCGGTCGGCGACGTCGACCAGCGCCGGTCCGGTCTCGCCCCGGATCACCACCGGGCGCAGCGGCACCCCGGGGTCGGCGCCGCCGAAGGCCTCGTCGAGGGCCGTGCGCAGGCGCTGTTCGGCGGCGTCCCGGACGGCGGCGAGCAGCGGCGGGCAGGGCGACCGCCGGTAGCCGAACTCGCCGCCCGGCGGCTCCCAGGCCAGGACCGGCAGCAGTTCCGCTCCCCGCTCCCGCGCCTCGGCCGCTCCCCGGTGCAGTGCTGCCAGACTTCCCAGCGAGCCACTGACCCCGACCACCACCCTGGGTGCCGCGCCGCCTTGCTGCCGCCCGCTGCCGTGCATGGTCCGTCCTCGTGTCGTGGGTGCCGTGATGCCTCGTGCTCTCCACCCAACCGCGGGGGCGGGCGCCCGCCCCGCTCCTTGACGCCTCCCTGACGGCCGGGGGAGCGATCCGTACGCACCCCATACGGCGGGGGCCGGAGCGGCCTGCGACGAGAGCGGGAGCAGCCTGCGACGAGGGCCGGAGCGGGAACGGGCTGCGGGGAGGCACCGCGCCCCGGCCCCGAGACCAACATGGTGCTATCGTCAGTAGCACCATGTTGCTGAAGCTGGACGTCGGGGACACCCGACCACTGCACGAACAGGTCGCGGGCGCGATCCGACGCGCCGTCGCCGAGGGCGAGTGCGCCCCCGGGGACAAACTGCCGCCCGCCCGGGAGCTGTCCCGGGCGCTGGGCGTGAACACCAACACCGTGCTGCGCGGACTGCGGACGCTGCGCGACGAGGGGGTGCTGGAGTTCCGTCGGGGCCGCGGCATCACGATCGCGGCCGGCGCCGACACCCGCTCCGAACTTGCCGAGCGAGTAAGGCAGTTGGTGGAGGACGCGGCCCGATTCGGCTACAGCAGGAACGATCTCGTGGACATGATCAGGGGGATGTCGTGACGGACGAAGGATCACAGCCGGCGAAGCCGGCCCACCGGGGCGCGTGGTGGGGGGCGGCGGCCTGGTCGCTCGGCGTGACGGCGCTGCTGGTCGCACTGCCGCTGGTGGCGCGCCACCGCTTGCCGGACCCGCTGGCCACCCACTGGGGCGGCCGGGCCGCGGACGGCTCAATGTCGGTGACGGCGGCCGCGCTGTTCCCGGCGGGCGTCTGGCTGGTCCTGGTGCTGGTCGCCGCGCTGCTGCAGCGGTACTGCGCCGAGCGGTCGCCCGGCAGCGGGGCGGCGACGCTGGTGGCCGGCGGGGTGCTGCTGACGGGTGCGCAGACCGCCATCGTGCACGCGAACCTGGACCGCGCCCGCTGGCAGGACGCCGCGCCGATGGGCATCGAGGTGGTCCTGGTACTCGCGGCCACGGCCGCCGCCGGGGCGCTGGCCTGGCTGGCGGGCCGCAAGCTCCGCGGCCCGGCCGGGAAGGGGCCGGACGCCGGGGCGCCGGTGCTGGACGTACCGGAGGGCGAGCGGTTCGTCTGGCTGTCGCGGGCCGCGAACCCGTGGCTGCAGCTGCTGGCCGTCGTCCTGGGGCTGGCCGCCGCCGCGGGCGTGCTGGCGGCCGCGAGCGGACTGGCCGGGCTGGACTGGTCGTTCGTCCTGCCGTTCGCGCTTCCCGCGGTCGCGGTCCTCGCCTGCTCCTCGGTCCAGGCCCGGGTGACCGAGCGGGGCCTGACCGTCGGGTTCGGCCCGTTCGGCCGGCCGGCCCGGCACTGGTCCCCCGCCGACCTCGCCTCGGCCCGCGCCGAGCACCGCACCGCCGCGCAGGCGGGCGGCTGGGGCTACCGGATCAACCGGCTCGGCACCACGGTGATGCTGCGCGGCGGCGGCTGCCTGGTGGTGCGCACCCGCCGGGGCACCGACTTCGCGGTCAGTGTCGACGACGCCGAGCGCGGCGCCGCCCTGCTCAACGCGTTGATCGCGCGCACCGGACAGCCGGCCGGTCAGTAAGGTCCGCCGCGGCGGGCGCCCGCGACGGGCAGCCGGGGTGGGCAACCGCGGCGAGCGCCCGGGTCGGGCCGGGCCGCCGGGGGCGGCCTGATCGACGCTGGTCACCGGGGGAATCCCGGGGCCGGCCCGGCCGGTAAACCACCCGATTCGGTGGTGCTCCGAACGTCTTTGCGGGTACACAAGCTGACGGCCGTTCAGGTGAGGTGGTGCCCGTCGGCACCGATCCGCCCCCTGTCCCCACACGGCCCGAGAAGTCCGCGGGCGCCCGCGCCCGTACGCATGCAAGGAGGCGTCCGTGACCCACGACTCACGCGCGCAGAACTCCCCTGGCGCCCGGCGGGGCGTCCAGGACGAACGGACCGTCACATTCCTCCGTCTCGGCGTCGGCCTGATCGGCATCCTGCTGCCGCCGGCCCTGCCGTTCGGCAACTGGCTGGCCGCCGAGGTGACGGGGCGCAGCACGGACGGCTTCTGGCCGGGCTCGATGAGCGCCTCGTACTACACCGGCACGCGGAACGTCTTCGTCGGCGCCCTGTGCGCGCTCGGGGTGTTCCTGATCTGCTACCGCTTCGACCGCCGGGACGACCGGTGGAGTTCGGCCGCCGGGGTCTTCGCACTCGGGGTGGCACTGTGCCCGACGTCCCCGTCGGACGCGTCGGCCCTCCAGCGCACCGTCGGGGTACTGCACCTGGTCTTCGCGAGCCTGCTGTTCGTCATGCTGGCGATGTTCTGCCTCTACTCCTTCCGCAATCCCCGGTCGACCCAGCCGGCCCGGGTCGGCGCGGCCTACCTGGCGGCGGGGGTGCTGATCCTGGTCGCCCTGCTGCTCTCCCTCGCGGCCGGGGCGACGGGCGTCGGCGACGACTGGGCGGTGCGGCCGCTGTACCTGTGCGAGTGGCTGGCGACGTGGTCGTTCGGTGCGGCCTGGATCGGGGCGGCGCGCGAACTGGCCGCGCACCACCGGGGCGACTCCGACCGGGCCGTCGTGCCGCGGCAGCCGGGCGGCGCGGTGACGGAGGCGGTCCAGCCGGAGGCCCCGGCGTGACAGCGGGCCCCGAGGGCCCGGGGCTGACACCCGGACCCGGGCCGTCGGGGCCGTCGCGGGCCGTCGGGGCCGTCGGGGCGCGAGACTGAGGCCCTGTCATCTCGTCGTACCGGACGACCGTTACCATGCGCACCAAGGACCGCCGCCGCGGCGGCCGGTGACGGATCCCCAACGGGAGGGCGAGCATGGCGAACGAGGTCCGGGCGGAGCGAGGCCCGCAGCAGGATTACCCGTCGGTGGACCTGCGGATGGACGTCCCGCACTCCGCCCGGGTCTACGACTACCTCATCGGCGGCAAGACCAACTTCGAGGCGGACCGGGTCGCCGCGCACGCCTCGGTGCAGGCCTGGCCGTCGCTGCCGATCTCGATGCGCACCACCCGCGACTTCATGCAGCGTTCGGTGCGCCACCTCACCGAGCAGTACGGCGTGCGGCAGTTCCTGGACATCGGCACCGGCATCCCCACCTCGCCGAACGTGCACGAGATCGCCCAGGGGATCGCGCCCGGGGCCCGGGTCGCGTACGTGGACAACGACCCGATCGTGCTGACCCACGCGCGTGCGCTGATGGACAGCACGCCCGAGGGTCGCACCTGTTACGTGGACGCCGACTTCCGCGACCCGGAGTCGATCATCGGCAACGCCCGGCTGCGCGAGGTGCTCGACCTCTCGCAGCCGGTGGCGCTGTCGCTGATCGCCATCGTCCACTTCGTGCTGGACGAGGACGACCCGCAGGGCATCGTGCGCCGCTTCATGGACGCCCTGGCGCCGGGCAGCTTCCTCGCCCTGACCGTCTTCACCGGTGACACCGACCCGGTGGGCGTGGGCGGCGTCGGCCGGGAGTACAACGCGCGCGGCATCCCGCTGCAGATCCGCGACAAGGCCGAGACGGAGGCCTTCTTCGACGGCTTCGAGCTGCTCGACCCGGGCGTCACCCTGGTCCACCACTGGCGCCCGGACGCCGGTGCCGCGCCCGTGCGCGACCGGGACATCGCGATGTACGCGGGCGTCGCGGTCAAGCGCTGAACGGCGCCGAGGGGGCGGGCCCGGGCCGTCCGTCGGCGCTCAGCCGGCGACGGAGACCAGGCCCGCCTCGTAGGCCAGGATGACCAGGTGCACCCGGTCGCGGGCGTCGAGCTTGGCGAGCAGCCGGGTCATGTAGGTCTTGACGGTGGCGATGCTGAGCACCAGCTCGGCGGCGATCTCGGTGTTGGACAGGCCCCGGCCGACCAACGTGAGGATCTCGCGCTCGCGCCCGGTGATCACCTCCAGCCGGCGGACGGCTCCGTCGCGCGCGCCCCTCCCGAGCACCTGCACCGGCGGCCGTCCGGCGACGAACGCGCCGATCAGCCGCCGGGTCACGCTCGGCGCGATCAGGGCCTCCCCGGCGGCGACCACCCGCACCGCGCCGAGGATGTCGTCCAGCGCCATGTCCTTGACCAGGAAGCCGGACGCCCCGGCGTGCAGGGCCGCGTAGACGTGTTCGTCCTCGTCGAAGGTGGTGAGCACGACCACCCTGGTCGGGCCGCCGGCGGCGGTCACCAGCCGGGTGGCCTCGATGCCGTCCGTGCCGGGCATCCGGATGTCCATCACCACGACGTCCGGGCGCAGTTCGGCGGCCAGTCGGACGGCCTCGGCCCCGGTGCCGGCCTCACCGGCCACCTCGATGTCGGTGGTCTCCGCGATGACCATCTCCAACGCGGCCCGCACCAGCGGCTGGTCGTCGGCCAGCACGACCCGGATCACGGTCCCACCTCCACCGGGACCGGCAGCCGGGCGGCGACCCGGAAGCCGCCGTCGGCGCGCGGCCCGGCGTCGAACTCGCCGTGCAGCAGGGTGACCCGCTCGCGCAGCCCGGCCAGCCCGAAGCCGCTGCCCGGGTCGGTGCCGCGCCCCCGGCCCCGATCGGTGACCTCGACGGACAGCTCCCCGGCCGTCCGGTGGTCGACGGAGACGACGCAGGCGCCGGAGTCCGCGTGCCGGACGACGTTGGTGACCGACTCCTGGATGATCCGGAAGGCCGCGAGGTCGATCTCCGGTGGCAGCGGCCGCTGTTCGCCGTGCCGCAGGACCTCCACCCGTACGCCCGCGGCGGTGGTCGCCCCGGCCAGCCGGTCGAGGTCGGCCAGACCCTGCGGCACGGTGGCCGAGGTCTCGCCGGCGGCCCGCCGCAGGACGACGAGCATCCGGCGCAGCGCGGCCAGGGTGTCCCGCCCGGCGGTCTCGATCTCGCCCAGCGCCGCTTTGGCGCGCTCGGGCCGGCTGTCGATGACCCGGCGGGCGGCGCCCGCCTGCAGGGCGACGATGCCGAGGCTGTGCGCGACGGTGTCGTGCATCTCCCGGGCGATCCGCAGCCGTTCTGCGGTGACCGCCTCGTCGGCCGCCCGGCTGCTCAGCGCCTCGGCGTGCTCCCGGTTCTGCCGCACCGAGCGGCCGACCAGCCAGGCGACCAGCGCGAGCAGGGCGGCGCCGTCGGCGGAGCCGATGTGGGTGCCGGTGAAGATGCCGACGGTGTTGCCCCGCACCAGGCCGATGTGCAGCACCAGGAAGCCCATGACCAGGGCGAACACCGCCCGCGAGGTGCGGCGCGGCCGGGTGGCGGTGATCAGGCAGAGCGCGGTGTCCACGGCGAGCAGCGCGCCGGGCGGCACCTGGGTCCCCCCGGCCCATCCGTCGGTCTCGGTCCAGGCGGCGATCAGCAGCAGCGCGACCGACGGCACCGGGAGCCGGCGCACCAGCGCGGCGCCGGCGAAGGCCACCCCCGTGTCGGCGAGCGTGAACGCCCAGCCGCCGTGCGCGGCGGCGCCGTGGTGCTGCGCGGCGCCGCCGCCGAGCCGGACGGCGGGGTAGGCGACGGCCACGCACCAGGCGAGCCCGACCCACGCCTCGGGTGGGAGGCGCCGGAACAGCGGCGGAGCGGGGGTCGTGGACATGATTCAAGATCGTATCGGCGGGCCGACGAGCCGTCATCCACCCGTGGTTGTACGGCCGGGGGTGGCCCCCGGTGTCGACACCGGTCCGATGTGCCGCGGCCCGTGCCCCGGGCACCGTGGGTCCCGTGATCGAACTCATCGAGCTGACCAAACGCTACGGCCGCGGCACCGCCGCCCGGGCCGCCGTCGACCGCCTCACCTTCACCGTCCTGCCCGGCACCGTCACCGGCTTCCTCGGCCCCAACGGCGCCGGCAAGTCCACCACCCTGCGGATGATCCTGGGCCTCAACACCCCCACCGCAGGCACCGTCACCGTGGACGGCGTGCCCTTCGCCGGCCGCCCGCGCGGCCTGCGCCACGTCGGCGCCCTGCTGGACGCGGGCGACGTGCACGGCGGGCGCAGCGCCCGGGCCCATCTGTCGGCGCTGGCCCGCAGCAACCGCATCCCGCTCGGCCGGGTGGACGAGGTGCTGACGGAGGTCGGGATCGCCGAGGCCGCCGGTCGGCGGATCGGCGGCTACTCGCTGGGCATGAAGCAGCGGCTCGGCATCGCCGGCGCCCTGCTCGGCGACCCGCCCGTGCTGCTGTTCGACGAGCCGCTCAACGGCCTGGACCCGGAAGGTGTCCTGTGGGTGCGCGGACTGCTCCGCCGCCTCGCCGCCGAAGGGCGTACGGTCTTCGTCTCCAGCCACATGATGGCCGAGATGGAACACACCGCCGACCGCCTCGTGGTCATCGGCCGCGGCCGACTGATCGCCGACGAGAGCCTCGCCGAGTTCTCGGCCCGCGCGGGCCGCGCCGCCGTGACCGTCCGGGCCGCCGAACCCGACCGACTGGCCGCCGTGTTGACGGCTGCGGGTGCCACCGTCCGCCCCGGACCGGAGGGCGTCACCGCGACGACCGCAGGCGCTCTCACGGTGACCGGACTGGGCTCCACCCGGATCGGCGAACTCGCCCTGGAGCACAGGCTGTTGCTGCACGCCCTGACCGACCGCAGCGCCTCCCTGGAGGAGGCGTTCATGGAACTGACCGCCGACAGCGTCGAGTACCTCGCCGGAGAGCCCCGATGACCAGCGCACCGAAGATCAGCCCCCCGAAGATCAGCGCCCCGCAGAACAACGCCCCGGCGAGCAGCAATCCGCAGAGCGGCAGCCCGCGGAGCGGTCCCCCGGAGACCAGCGGCTTCGGTGACCTGCTCGCCGCCGAGTGGATCAAGTTCTGGTCGCTCCGCTCGATCCCCTGGGTACTCGGCCTCAGCGCCCTCACGATCATCGGCGCCGGCCTCAAGTCCGCCCAGTACACCCACGCCCACTACACACCGGGCGATGGCGATCCCGCGGTGATGGCGCAGGTGGCCCTCTACGACGCCTTCAACCTCGTCTGCGCCGACGTCCTGATGCTCGTCGGCGGCGGCCTCGGCGCGATCGTCATCGCCGGCGAGTACGCGACCGGCCTGATCCGCACGACGCTGGCGGCCGTGCCGGACCGCCGGGCGGTGCTGGCGGCCAAGGCGTGCGTGCTGGCCGCCGTGATGTTCGGCTTCGGCGTGGTCAGCATCGGCGTCTCCTTCGGCGCCAGTCAGGCGATCCTCGCCGATCTGGGCATCGGGCAGTCGCTCACCGACCCCGCCGCCCTCCGGTACGTCTCGGCGGCCGTCCTGTTCGGCCCGGTCTGCGCGTTGGTCGGTCTCGGCCTCGGCACGCTGATCCGGCACAGCGCGGGGGCCGTGGTGGGCACCGTCGTGGTGCTGTTCTTCGTCCCCTCCCTCGTCACCGAGCGCTACCGCTGGACGGCCGACCTGTTGCACGCCCTGCCGCTGCCCGCCTGGCAGCGCCTGGCCCGCATCTCCCTGGCCGGTCTGCGCCCCAGCGAGTACCCGGCGACCGTCGCGGGCTCCTGGATCACCTTCGCGGCCTGGTCACTCGCCTCGGTGGCGGTCGCGGCGTTCGTCATCCACCGCCGGGACCACTGACCCGAGCCCCTGTCCGGCGCGGCGCGGCCGGCAAACGTCGGGAACGGCGCGGCCGGCAAACGTCGGCAACAGCACGAACGGCGCGAACAGCGGGAACAGCACGACCGGCGAGAACACCACGAATGGCGGGAACGGCGCGAACGGCGCGCCCTTCGGGAACGCCGGTGACCGGGGCTCAGAACGCCGCGATGCTCCCCGGCGCCCGCTCGGCCCGGCTGAGCGCCCGCAGCACGCCGACCCAGCCGTGGCGCCGCACGGCGAGCCGGACCAGCAGCCCGGCCACCGAGTCGGCGGTCTCCGGCGGGAGTCCCGGGGTCGGCACCCCGACGCTGACCGCCAGGTCGTCGGCGTGGACGGCCAGTTCCATCGTGCGGGTCGCCAGCAGGTCGTCGAGGGTCAGCGACCACGGCCCCCAGAACGGCAGCCGGGCCGGCCGGTCGCCCGCCGCCGTCGCCAGGGCGGTCGTCAGGTCCGCGACCGCGCCGGCGACCCGCCGGTGCAACGCCGCCGGCCCGGCCGCCGCGAACGCCTCGCTGCCCTCCCGGATCCGCACGTTGATCTCCGCCTCGGGCCCGGCGCCGATCCACGCCACCCGGGCGTAGTGGTCCAGCAGACCGACCGTCTCCTCGGCCGGCGCCGCGGCGGCCAGGGCCTCCGGTACGCACAGCACCTGATAGGCCAGGTGCCCGGCGAGCCCCCCGACGCTCCACTGCGCCAGAGCGCTCGGCCGGCGCCACGCCCCGGCCACCTCGGGGTGGCCCAGCAGCCGCTCGGCCGCGCCGGCCGCCGCCAGGAAGTCCGCCCGGGCGTCCGTCACGATCGGTTCCCCCTCAGGCCGGGCCCGTCCGGCAACCCGCCGGACACCGTCTCCACCACCGCCACGACCAGCGCCACCAGCACCAGGCCGGCCGCGACCGACACGCCCAGCTGGAAGGCCGCCGCCCAGTCCGGGTGGCGGCCCTGGGCGTGGCCGAAGAACACCGAGCCGACGACCGCGATGCCCACCGCCGAACCGACCCGCTGCGCGGTCTGCAGCACGCCGCCCGCGCTGCCCGCCCTGGCCACCGGCACCTGCTGGAGGGTCAGCGTCTGGTTCGGCGCGATCACCAGCCCACTGCCGGCCCCGGCGACCAGCAGCGGCAGCGCCGTCGTCCAGCCCACCCGGGGGCCCGACCACAGCTCCACGGCGAGCGCCGAGGCCAGCAGGCCGGCCAGCACCAGCAGCAACCCGGCCACCACCAGCCGTCGGCCGAGCCGGCTCACCAGCCGCCCGCCCACTGCGGCGGCCACACCCGAGCCGACCGCGAACGGGGTGATCGCCAGCCCCGCCGTCAGCGCCGAGTAGTGCAGTCCGACCTGCAGGTACAGCGTGAAGATGAAGAAGATCGCGGTGAACCCCGCGAAGTACACCAGCGACAACAACACCCCCGCCGCGTACGGGCGCACCGCGAACAGTGCCATGCTCACCAGCGGTTCGTGCCGCCGCCCGTAGTGCACCTCCCAGCCGACGAAGGCCGCGAGCAGCACCGCCGACACCGGCAGCAGCAGCCAGCGCGCCGGGCCGTGCCACTGCTGCGCCTGGACGAACGGCAGCAGCAGCGCGACCGTGCCCGCGCCGAGCAGCAGCACGCCGACCGGGTCGAAGTCGCGGTGCCCGGCCCGTTCCGCGGCGGGGGCGGGCGGCGGGAGCAACCGGTGGGCGAGCGGCAGGGCGGCGATGCCGATCGGCAGGTTGACCAGGAACACCCAGCGCCAGCCGTCCTGCGGGCCGAAGAGGTGGATGAGCAGCCCGCCGAGCAGCGGTCCGACGGCGGTGGACAGCCCGATGGTGGCGCCGAGCGCGCCGAACGCCCGGCCGCGCTCGGCCCCACGGAAGAGGGTCTGGATGAAGCCGGACACCTGCGGGACGAGCACGCCGCCCGCCGCCCCCTGGAACAGCCGGGCCAGTACCAGCCACTCCTGGTTCTGCGCCGCGCCGGCCAGCGCGCTGGCCGCGGTGAACAGGGCCAGCCCGGTGAGGAAGACGGCCCGCCGGCTGCGTGCGTCACCGAGCCGCCCGGACGGGACGAGCACCAGGCCGAAGGCCAGCGCGTAGCCGCTGAGCACCCACTGCAGTCCGCTCTCCGACATGTGCAGCCCGGCCCGTACGGTCGGCAGGGCGACGTTGACGATGCTGACGTCCAGCAGGGTCATGAACCCCGCGACCAGGCAGACCGTGAGTGCCCGCCAGCGCCGCGGATCGGCCCGCCCGGCCGGGGCGGAGGCGCCGGACCGGTCCGGGTGCGCGGTGCCGCGCGGGGGGTCGGGGGTCATGAAGTGCCTCCTCCCGGGGTCCCGGGGCGGCCTTCGGCCCGGCCGGTGGGCGGCGGGCCCGATTCGGCCCATCGTGGCCCGGCGCCCCCCGTACCGCCACCCGGGCCACCTCCGCCGCACCCGCCGTCGCACCTGCTGTCTCACCTGCCGTCGCACCGACCGCCGTACCCGCCGCCGCACCGGCCATCTCACCCGAACGGTCGAACCGGATCGCGGGCGGCGCCCGCACCTCGGAGGCTGACGGCATGACCGTCGCCACCGGAACCCCGCCGTCCGCCCCGCCGGTACTGGACCTCCGGCAGCGCAACGTCGTCTTCGGCACCATCGTGCTCGGCATGCTGCTGGCCGCCCTCGACCAGACCATCGTCGGCACCGCGCTGCCCACCATCGTCGCGGACCTCGGCGGGGCCGCGCACATGTCCTGGGTGGTGACCGCCTACCTGCTGGCCGAGACGGTCGCCACCGTGCTGGCCGGCAAGTTCGGCGACCTGTACGGACGCAAGCTGCTGTTCCAGATCTCGGCGATCGTCTTCGTCGGCGGCTCCTTCCTGTGCGGCCTGGCCACCGACATGACCCTGCTGATCGCCTGGCGGGCCGTCCAGGGCGTCGGCGCGGGCGGCCTGATGGTCACCGCCATGGCGCTCATCGCGGACGTCATCCCGCTGCGCGAACGCGGCAAGTACCAGGGCGCGATCGGCGCGGTGTTCGGCGTCGCCACCGTCATCGGGCCGCTGCTGGGCGGGCTGTTCACCGACCATCTGTCCTGGCGCTGGGCGTTCTACGTCAACGTGCCGATCGCGGTCGCGGTGGTGATCGCCGCCGCCCGGACCATCCCCTCGGTGCGCTCGGCGACCCGGCCGGTGATCGACTACCTGGGCATCGCCCTGGTCGCGGTCGGGGCCGGCGCACTGATCCTGGCGACCAGCTGGGGCGGCAACCAGTACCCCTGGAGCTCCAGTGTGATCATCAGCCTGTTCATCGGCGGAGCGCTGGCGCTCGGACTGTTCTGCTGGGCGGAGACCCGCGCGGCCGAACCCATGCTGCCGATGCGGCTGTTCCGCAACCCCGTGTTCACGGTCTGCTCGGTACTCAGCTTCATCGTCGGCTTCGCGATGCTCGGCGCGCTGACCTTCCTGCCGACCTTCCTGCAGTACGTGGACGGCGAGTCGGCGACGGTCTCCGGCGTGCGCATGCTGCCCATGGTGATCGGTCTGCTGATCGCCTCGATCGGCAGCGGCAACGTCGTCAGCAAGACCGGGAAGTACCGGGTGTTCCCGATCATCGGCACGGCCGTGATGGCCCTCGGCCTCTACCTGCTCTCCCGGCTCGAACCCGGCACCGGCACCGCGCTCGCCTCGCTCTACATGTTCGTGCTCGGCGTCGGCATCGGACTGAGCATGCAGGTGCTCACCATCGCCGTGCAGAACACCGTCGACTACGCCGACCTCGGCACCGCCACCTCCGGGGTCACCTTCTTCCGCACCATCGGCAGCTCCTTCGGCACCGCCGTGTTCGGCACCATCTACGCCAACAGCCTCGAAACCGAACTCGGCCACGGCATCGCCACCTCCGCACAGCTCACCGGCGCCGACCCCGCAGCCCTCGCCCACGCCGCCGAGAGCCCCCAGGGCCTGCACCAACTGCCCCCCGAACAGGCCGCACCGATCGTGCAGGCCTACTCCGACGCCCTGCACACCGTGTACCTGTGGACGATCCCGGTCGCCGTGATCGGCTTCGTCGTCGCGCTCTTCCTCAAGCAGGTGCCACTGCGCGACACCGCCCGGGCCGGCTCCACCGACATGGGCGAGGGCTTCGCCCAGCCGACCACCTCCGACTCCGACCCGCACCTGGAGTACTCGGTCTGCAAGATCGTGCGCGGCGTGGACATCCGCACCGTCCGGAGCATCGTCGCCGACGCCGACACCCGGGTGGACCTGGCCGGGGCCTGGGCCCTGATGGAGGTCGCCCAGCACGCCGAGGCCCTCGGCCAGGCCGACCTCGACCTCATCGCCGCCCGCAAACGGATCCCGCCCGAGGTCCTGGAGCCGGTCTTCGACCGGATGGCGGCCGAGGGCTACCTCGTCCGCGACGGCGACCGCCTCGTCCACACCGAAGCCGGCACCCGAGAGGTCCGGGCCCTCGGCCGCGCCTGGTCCGACTGGCTCAACGCCCGCCTGGACGCCGACGCCGGCCGGCCGCGCAGCCCGCAACTGCGCACCGCCGCGGACGCCGTCGCCTGGCGCCTGCTGGTCGAGGACCTCACCAACGGCCTCCCGCCCTACGCCCGCTCGACGGACGGCGCGCGGATCTAGGGCCGGGTCGACTGCCGCACGGCGGGCGGGTGCCGTCAGCCGGCCACCCAGGGGGCCTCGGGGAGTACGGCGCCGCTGCCGTCGTGGCCGGTGAAGTCCGCCGTGGTCGGCGTGCCCAGGCCGGGCATCCGCATCGTCACCCGCCGCAGGGCGCCGTCCCCGTCGACCCAGTACGTCAGCGGCGAGCGTTCGCCGTCGGGCGCGGATCCCTGGGCGCGCGGCCCGGCGACGCGGTCGTAGCTGCGACCGTCGATGCGGTCGCGGCCCAGCCAGCGCGCCCCGGACTGGGCGAGCAGCAGCGGGTTGTCGGGGCGGTCCGCGCCGAGCTGGACCACCAGGCGCAGCCCGGAGTCCAGGGGGTCGGCGGTGTAGGAGCGCGGCGACCAGCCCTGACGTGGCACGTGCTCGGCCTGCTGCCAGGCCGGGCCGTCGACGCCGGCCGGTTCGGGGGCCAGGCCGAGGCCGCCGGTGTCCCAGACGACCAGCCCGTGGTCGAGGGGGCCGCTCGCCCCGGTGGTCCGGTAGCGGCCGACGCCCCGGTGGGTCCGGTAGTCCACGACGCCCTCGACCCGGATGCCGACGCCCCCGCCCTCGTCGGCGGTGAGCGTCACCCCCACGGGGCTGGCCTGGTAGAGGTTCAGCCGTGACAGGGCCAGCCGGGCGGCCTCGTCCGTGGTGACCGGCCGTTCGGTGGCCTCGTCGGAGACCGTCCGGTAGACGACCAGGCCGCCCGCCGCGGTGGCGCACACCGCGGTCGCGACCAGCGCCCGGAGCCAGGGGCTCCGCCACCGCCGCCGGGTCTCGGTCTTCGTCTTCCGGGCCATGCGGGTGCCTTCTCTCGTGGGTGGGTCGTCGGTGGACGGTGACGGCAGTCGGGCGGGTCCGGGGACCGTGGTCCGCGAACCCGCCCGATCCCGCACCGGCACGGGGGCGTGCCGGTGCGGGGTGTCCGGCGCCGGGTGTCCGGCGCGGGGTGTGCTAGTCCTGCCGGACGGCCCTGCGCCTACGGGCCAGCAGTACCAGCGCCGCACCGAGGACGAGCAGTACCGCCGCGCCCGCCACGTAGAACGGGATCGCCGCGCCCGCACCGGTGTTGGGCAGGTGCCCGGGCGCGGGTGCCGGCGGGGCCGGGGGCGCCGGGACCGGGGTCGACGTCGTCGGCGGCGGCGTCGGGGTCTCGGTCGGTGTGGGCGTGGGCGTCGGGGTCGGCGTCGGGATCAGCCGGTTGACCGCCGTCACCGAGACCCCGTCGTCGAGGTTGCCCGAGGTGAGCACGAGCGGTCCGAACACCGTGGTCTCCGGGGCCGAGTAGCCCTCGGGCGGGCTCAGCTCCTGCCAGTAGTAGGTGCCCGGCACGCCGTTGCCCTGGCAGAGCCCCTCGGCCCCGGTGGTGCACGGTTCGCCCACCTTGGTGTCGGGCTTGTCGCCGGTCGGCTGCAGCCCGTCGGTGCCGTTCGTCTCGTGCCACAGCTGGAACTTGGCGCCCGCCAGCGGTTTGCCGTCCTGGTCGTGCTTGACCAGGCGCAGCGCGCCCTCCTGTTGGCGGAAGCCGAAGTCGTAGGTGTGGTCGTTCTCTCCGGGGCCGCCGGTGGTGAGTGCCCGTTCCGGGTACTTGCCGCCGGTGGGGACGATGCCCTTGGAGTCGATGAAGTGGTTGTCGCCGACGTCGTGTTCGGTGGCGACCCACTGGAACAGCGGGCCGTCCTTGGCGTAGTCGGCCGGGTTGTCCAGCTTGATGGTGTATTTGGTCCTCGGCTTGAGGCCGCCCTCGACGTTGCTGTCGTCGAAGTAGTACTCACCGCGGGCCGTGGTCTTCGTCGTGCCGACGAGCTTTCCCGACTCGTCGTACAGGTGGACGGTGGCTCCCGGGACCGGTCGCTGGCCCGGCAGTTGGAGGCCGCTGCGCTCGGGGTCGTACCAGACCCGGTTGCCGATCTGGAGCGGCGCCTGGTCGCAGAGCACTTCGAGGTCGCCCATCGCGGCGCCCTTGCCGAAGGGCGGGAGCGGCCCGACGGGGTTGAGCCGCAGGCCGCCGTCGGCCTTGCCGTCGCGCTTGTCGAAGCCCGGGCCGTAGCCGAACGCCATCCCGTTGGTGTCGTAGCCCGAGGTCGCGATGGAGTCCTCGACCTTGGAGAACGCCATTCCGGCGTTCAGCGCGTTGTTGTGGCCGATGCGGTTGTTGTCGAAGAACCGGGTGCCCCGGGTGGTGGCCCCGCAGCCGTTGTTGGTGTCCAGCACGTAGGTGCCGTTCACCAGGCAGGCCTTGTCGAGGTCACCGCCGGGCAGGACCTTGGCCATCGTGCCGGCCGTCGGTCCGGCCGCCGACTGGTCGCCGAAGCGGTCCCGGAAGGCGATCAGCATGGAGCCGTCGGTCTCGAACGCGATCTCGGCCACCGCCGGCTCGGGGTTGGCCATGTAGTCGGTGCCGCAGGACCGACCGTTCTGCGTGGCCGGGTAGGTGTCCTGCCACGGGAACCAGCCCGCGCCGGGGCAAGCCGTGCCGACCGTGTTGCCGCGCGGGTAGTCGAGCGGCTGCTCCAGGACGGCCTTCTTGAACGTGCCGGTGGCGAGGTCGAAGGGCAGCACCACGGCCCGCAGGTCCGAGGCCTTGCCGGTCGACTCGCCGGAGCAGACACCGCCGAGGTAGCCGGTGCCGTCCTGCAGCCCGAGGCCGTACGGCCGCCAGTCCCCGGCCGCCGGGCAGCCCGGGTCGGGGACGGCGTACGCGGCCTTCGGTTCCGCCGCCGTCGGCCCGGTGGCGTCGTAGCGGTAGACCTTGCGGTCGTGGAGGTTGACGACGAACAGGTCCTTGCCGTCGTCGCTGATCTTGACGGCGCCGAGGCTCTCCTTGCCCACGGCGGGCAGGAAGGCGTCGTCGTCGCCCGGGCCGTGCGGCGTGCTGCCGGCGTCCGGGACGGTCGCGAAGAGGGTGGTGGTCTTCTTCGCCGGGTCGGTCACGTAGATCGCGCCCGGGCCGCCGGGGCCGTACGCCGTGGTGCGTTTGGCCGAGGCGGTGGTGAAGAGCCGCTTGTCGGCCCGGTTCCACGCGACGCCGTAGATGTTGCCGGTCTGCTCGGCCGTGGCCAGGTCGGTCACGGTCGCGTCGGTGCCGGCCACGCCGCGGGCGCTGTACGGGAAGGTGACCAGGGTGTGCGCCGACGCGCCCTCCCTGGGAGCCGGCTGACAGGTCGACACCAGCGGCGCGTTCTTCTGGCAGTAGTCACCCGGGCTCCACAGACCCGTGGTGAGTTCCACCTTCTTGCCGCCGGTGAGGTCGACGAACTCCTCGTTGCTGCTGAGCTTGTTCGGCGCGCCGGTGAGCCCCTCGCGCGAGGCGAAGGCCGGGAACAGCACGCCCGGCTTCGGGTTCACCACCTGTACGCGGTACTTGCCGCCGGTCACCTTGGCCGCGGCCGGGGCCAGGGTCACGGTGCCGTCGGCCGCCGTGGTGCCCTCGATGCCGGCACCGGCGCCGTCCGTGAGCGTCACCTTCACGCCCGCCATGCCCGGTTCCAGCACCGGCGTCCACACGCCGGTGGTGTCCACGGCCCGGATCACCCGGACCGTCACCGTGCCGTCGCCCGTCTGCGGAAACGCCGACGGGGCCGCGGCCAACGAGCAGGCGCCGATCGCGGCGAGTGCCACGGCGCCGGCCGCGGTCCGGCGGCCGAGCCCGTCCGGTCGCCGCCGGTCCGCGCCTCGCGCGGCGCCGGCTGTTCGTTCACTTGTCGTCGTCATCCCTGCTCTCATCGTCACGTTGGGGGCACTGTCCAGTGGGGTCTGCCGCCCGATCTCGCGAGGGAGTTCGTGTGTGGCGGAAAGCCGCCATTGTTAACGGGAGCTTAAAGCGGCCTCACGGAAGTTCGCAGGAAAACAAGGAACTTTGACGGCGTGTCAGACGTTTCGACGGCCGTCGCACCACCGCACTCTCCGCCCGGCTCGACCCCGCTGACCTGCGGAGGAGCGCGACCCGCCGCGAGCCGCCGCAGCCGGACACCGCATGAACCTGTCGACAATCGAACACGGGTCCCGCCCCGTCCGCACACACCGCGCCCCAAAACACCTGCCCCGGTGGCGACTTCCGTCCCCCCGCTCCCACCCGGCGCGGCCGAAACCCGCTCTGGCACGATGGCCCGATGCGCATACTGATCATGGGCGGAACCAGGTTCGTCGGCCTCCACTTCGCCGAGGCGGCCCTCGCCGCCGGACACCACGTCACGGTGCTGCACCGCGGCAGGTCCGGCGCCCACCTGCTCCCCGACGCCACCCACCTGATCGCCGACCGCGACGCCGACCTGTCCGCGCTGCGCGGCCGCCGCTGGGACGCCACCGTCGACGTCAGCGCCTACTACCCCCGCCAGGTCCGCGACCTGGCCGCGGCGCTCGACCCCGGCGCCGCCGGGCACTACCTCCTGGTCTCGTCGATGGCGGTGTACGACACCCCGGCCGCCCCGGCCTTCACCGAGGACTCCCCGCTGCGCCCCGCCGACGGCCCGGAGCCCGACGCCGTCACCGGCGAGACGTACGGCGTCCTCAAGGTGCAGTGCGAGCGCGCGGCCCGGGAGGCCTTCGGCCCGAAGACGTTGCTGGTCCGCCCGACGTACGTGATCGGCCCCCACGACTACACCCACCGCTTCGACTACTGGGTGCGGCGGCTCGCCCGGGGCGGCGAGGTCCTGGCCCCGGGCCGGCCCGACGCACCGCTCCAGGTCGTCGACGCCCGCGACCTCGCCGCGTGGATGCTGACGCTGCTGGAACGGAACGCCTCCGGCGCCCTCCACGCCGCCACTCCCCCGCCCTTCACCTTCGGCGACCTCCTCGACGCCGTCGCCTCGGCCGTCGCCCCGGCCGGCACCACGGTGACCTGGGTCGCCGAGGACTTCCTGCGCACCGCCGGCGTCCCGGAGCGCGCGCTCCCGCTGTGGCCCGGAAGCCCCGAGCTCCGCGCCACCAACACCGCCGACCCGGCCGCCGCCCTGGCGAGCGGGCTCCGGCTCCGCCCGGTGGCCGACACGGCCCGCGACGTACCGGCGTTCGAACCGATGCCGGAGACCCTGACGCCCGAACGGGAGGCCGAGCTCCTCGCCGCCTGGCACCGCCGGTAGAAGTGCGGCGCCGGCGCTCCGTCCCTCAGCCCGCGAGGGGCGGGTTGAGGCGGGCGAAGGCCTCCTGCCGCCGGTAGGGGAAGTACGGGTACGGGGCCGTGCGGGCACTCGCCGCGTCCAGCCGGGCGACCTGGTCGTCGGTCAGTGTCCAGCCGACCGCGCCGAGGTTCTGCCGCAGCTGCTCCTCGTTGCGGGCGCCGATGATCACCGAGGAGACTGTCGGCCGGCGCAGCAGCCAGTTGATCGCGACCTGCGGCACGGTGCGTCCGGTCTCGGCGGCGACCTCGTCCAGGGCGTCGACCACCCGGTGGAGCAGTTCGTCCTCCACCGGCGGGCCGTAGTCGGCCGTGTCGTGCAGGCGGCTGCCGGCCGGGAGGGGCTGTCCGCGGCGGATCCGCCCGGTGAGGCGGCCCCAGCCGAGCGGGCTCCACACCAGCGCGCCGACGCCCTCCTCCCGGGCGAGCGGCATCAGCTCCCACTCGTAGTCGCGGCCGACGAGGGAGTAGTAGACCTGGTGGGCGGCGTAGCGGGGGCGGCCGTGGCGCTCGGCGAGCGCGAGGGACTTCATCAGCTGCCAGCCGGAGAAGTTGGAGACGCCGGTGTAGCGGACCTTGCCGGCCCGGACCAGGTCCTCCAGGGTGGCCAGCACCTCCTCGATCGGGGTGCCCGCGTCGTAGGCGTGCAGCTGGAACAGGTCGAGGTGGTCGGTGCCGAGGCGGCGCAGCGCGTCGTCGACGGACCGGACGAGGCGGGCGCGGGAGGTGCCGGCGTCCTGCGGGCCGTCGCCGGTGGGCAGCCCGGCCTTGGTGGAGATGAGGACCCGGTCGCGGCGGCCGCGGACGGCCTGGCCGAGCACCTCCTCGGAGGCGCCGTCGGAGTAGACGTCGGCGGTGTCGAACAGGGTGACGCCGGCGTCGATGGCGATGTCGAGCAGGCGGCGGGCCTCCTGGACGTCGGTGGTGCCCCAGGCGCCGAACAGCGGGCCGCGCCCGCCGAAGGTGCCGGTGCCGAGGCTGAGCGCGGGGACCTTGAGTCCGGACGCGCCGAGGCGGCGGTATTCCATGTCGGTGTCGGCGGTGCCCATGGCGGTTCTCCCCTCGAAGCCCCTAATGGGACTCCCGTTCCGTTAGTATGCCGTGAACCTAGCAGACTGCCGCCGCCTAATGGAACAGGAATCCCGTTAATGACCGCCGAGCCCTCCTCGCCCGAGCCCTCCCCGCCCGAGCCTTCCTCGCCCGGGACCGTCCGCCCCGGCGGCCGGACCGCCCGGGTCCGCGCCGCCGTCCTGCGGGCCACCGAGGACGCCCTGGTCGAACACGGCTTCAGCGGCCTCGACCTCGGCGACATCGCCCAGCGGGCCGAGGTCGGCCGCACCACCGTCTACCGCCGCTGGCGCGGCACCACCGCCCTGGTCGCCGACCTGCTCGCGGACATGGCCGAACAGTCCCTGCCGCGCACCCGCAGCGGCTCCCTCACCGAGGACCTGCGCGCCAACGCCCGGCTCGTCCGGCGCACCCTCGCCGACCCCCGCCAGGGCGCGCTGTTCCGCGCGGTCATCGTCGCGGCGAACTGCGACGAGGACGCCGCGGAGGCCCTGCGGCACTTCTACCGGCGCCGGGTGGAGGAGTGGGCGCCGTGCGTCACCGAGGCCGTCGAACGCGGCGAACTCCCGCCGGACACCGACGCGCCGGAGGTCGTGCGGGCCGTCTCGGCTCCGCTCTACTACCGGATGCTGACCACCGCCGAACCGCTGGACGAGGCCGCCGCCGACCGTGCCGCAGCCGCCGCCGAGGCCGCCGCCCGCGCCGGGGCGTACCGGCGGGCCGACGGCTGAGCGCGCGAACGGCCGCACGACGCAAGCGCGTCGTGCGGCCGTCGAATGCGGTGCATGCAGTGCGTGCCATGGACGCGAATCATGCGGTGCATGCGGTTCATACGGTGGATGTGGTCACGAGATCAGTCCTCGTCGAGGTCCTCGTACTCCTCCCGGAGGCTCTCCACCACGTCGCTCCAGAGCTCGGAATCCTCCGGACCCTGGCCCAACTCCTCCAGCAGCGCGACGAATTCGTCCAGCGCGCTCTTCGCCTCGCCGTTGCGGATCCGGCCGTCGAAGCGGGCCAGCAGTGCCAGCGCGCCGATCAGCCCCGGCAGGGAGCCGGCCGCCTCGCCGCGGTGGCCGCTCGCGTGGTCCCAGCCGTTCGGGTCGTAGATCTGCACGGTGCCGGATTCCGCGTCGACCATCATGTGCAGTTCGCCGAACGTCCCGACGCAGTACCCCCAGGTGCTCGGCGGGGTGTCGTCGTCCGGCGTGCGGTTGCCGAACAGCTCGTCGAGGTCCGCCTCCCACATCCCGCGCTCGGGCAGGCCGGTCGCGTCGTAGTCGACGAGGTCGACCTCGACGGCCGGCAGACCCACCCCGGCGAGGAACTCACGGGTCCCGCGGTCCTTCAGGCGCTCGGGCAGCGTCTCGGGCCGCCACAGCGCGCCCGGACCGAAGCAGGACTCCAGCCAGGCCGCGGTGGGGGTAAGGGCCGCGGCGAGCAGCTCGGCATCAGGCGTGGTCATCGGTGCGTCTCCCCCGGTCGGAACGGTGTGCCGACGCCATTCAAACGCACCGCTCCGACAACGGGGGCCGCCGGGGTGCCACCCTGACGGCTCGCCCGGCGGCTCAGAAGAGGCCGTCGTCCTCGTAGTAGTTGTTGACGACGACCTCCGGGCCGTCGTCGAACGCCTCGCTCAGCAGGGCGCCACCGACCAGGCCCGCCGCGCCCGCGCCGATCAGCGCGCCGGTGCCGAAGCGGCGTCCGCCTCCCTGGCCCTGCTGGCCCTGCGGCCCCTGCTGGACGGGCGCCTGCGGGTACCCCTGCTGCTGGACGGGCTGCGGGTACCCCTGCTGCGGGGTGTAGAACGGCGGGACGGTGGTCTGCACCCGCTGGGCGCAGGCGACGCAGGTCTCGATCTGGCGCGGCACGCCCCACTGCGGCGACCACAACACCGCCGTCGTGCCGGCACCGTGCGAGGGGTCGAAGAAACACGTCACGGGGGAACTCCCTGGTACTGGCGGGGTCTGCGGAACGGGGGGCGCTGCGACGGGAACCGCCGGCGGCAGCGGGGCCGGCGGCACGGCCGGCTTCACCGGGGCAGGGGCGGGCGGGGCTGCCGGAGCGGGCTGCAGGACGTCCACGCCGAAGTCGGCGGCGATGCCCGCGAGCCCCGCAGCGTACCCCTGACCGACGGCCCGGAACTTCCAGTCCGCGCCGTGCCGGTAGAGCTCGCCGAACACCATCGCCGTCTCGCTGCCCGCCTCCGGCGCCACGTCGTAGCGGGCCACCTCGGCGCCGCCGTCCGGGTCGGTGATCCGGACGTACGCGCCGCGGACCTGCCCGAAGCTCTGGCGCCGCTGCGCCGCGTCGTAGATCGCCACCGCGAAGACGATCTTCTCGACGGCGGCGGGGACCTCTGCCAGCCGGACCTCGATCTGCTCGCGGTCGGCCCCGCCGCCGGAGCCCCCCTGGTGGCGGACCGAGCCGTCCGGGCTCCGCAGGTTGTTGAAGAACACGAAGTTCTGGTCCGAGCCGACCTTTCCGTCCGCCCCGCACAGCAGCGCACTGGCGTCCAGGTCGTACCCGCCCGCGACCGTCCAGCCGAGGCCGACCCGGACCACCCTCAGCCCGGGGGCCTGCTTGCCCAGGGAGACGTTGCCGCCCTTCGTCAGGGCCACACTCATGGGACTTCCTCCACGACCGTACGAAGTTCCGCTGTTCGACTACGACAACGCTGTAGAACTCGCACCGGTTCCCGGCCCCGCCGTCAGGATCGCGTCAGCACCGCGCCCGGGCCGGGGCCGGACCGAACCCGGCCCGGCCCCCGCCCCGCACCGACCACGGATCAGTACCGGACGGGGAGTTCCAGCAGGCCACGGGCCCGCAGGGTGGGGCGGTGGCGCAGCTGCCCGACCGGCACGTCGAGGGCGAGGCCGGGGAAGCGGCGCAGCAGCGCGGTCAGCGCGACGGCGGTCTCCATCCGGGCCAGCGGCGCGCCGAGGCAGTAGTGGATGCCGTGACCGAGGGCGAGGTGGCCGGTCTCGCGGCGGCGCAGGTCGAGCCGGTCGGGGTCGGCGAACTGCCCGGGGTCGCGGTTCGCGGAGCCGAGGGCGAGCAGGACGGTCTCCCCCGCCGGGACGGTGACGCCGCCGATGCCGACGTCCTCGCGCGCGAAGCGGCGGATGGCCAGCGGGGCGGGGCCGTCGTAGCGGGCGAACTCCTCGACGGCGCCGTCGATCAGCTCCGGCTCGGCGCGCAGGGCCGCGAGCTGCTCGGGGTGGGTGAGCAGGGCGAGGACGGCGTTGGCGATGAGGTGGACGGTGTTCTCGTAGCCGGCGAAGAGGATGAGGAAGGCGAGCGAGGTCAGCTCGTCCTCGCTGAGCCGGTCGTTCCCGGCCGCTGCCCGACCACCTTCCCGCCCCTCGCCGACCTGCCCCTCGCGCACGGCCTCGTCCCGCACCGACTCGTCCCGCACCGCGATCAGGTCGGAGAGCAGGTCGTCGCCGGGTCGGGCGCGCTTGCGCTCGATCAGTGCGGTGAAGAATCCGAGCATCGCCTTGACGGCGGCGCGGGTCGCCTCGGGCCGCTCGGGGTCGGGGGTGATCAGGCTGTCGGTCCAGGCCCGGAAGTCGTGCCGGTCGTCCTCGGGGACGCCGAGGAGGTCGCAGATGACGGTGATCGGCAGCGGTGCGGCGTACGCGGCGAGCAGGTCGGCGCGACCGGCCGGGGCCATGGCGTCCAGCAGTTGTTCGGCGACCTTCTCGATCGGGGCGCGCAGGGCGGCGATCCGGCGCGGGCCGAAGGCCTGGGCGACCAGGCGGCGGATCCGGGTGTGGTCCGGCGGGTCCATGGTGAGCAGGTTGGCGTCCAGCGCGGGCGGCAGCGCGAAGCCTCGGTAGTTGCCGGGTGCGGCGTGCACCTTGTCGAGGGCGAGCCGCGGGTCGGCGAGGGCCTGGCGCACGTCCGGGTAGCGGGTCACCAGCCAGACGGGCAGGCCGTCGGGGCCGACGACCCGGTGGACGGGAGCGTCGGCGCGCAGCCGGGTGTAGCTGCCGTACGGATCGGCGATCAGGGTCGCGAGGGTGAGGTCGGGCGCTGTCACCCGCCCAGCCTACGGGCCGTGCGGCGGCACCCTGGCGGGGCGTCAGGTCCGGACCTATTGTCAGGTAACATGACACTTCTCCGCCGTACCGCCGGACTGGCCGCCGCCCTCACCGGAACGCTCGCCGCCCTGCTCGCCCCGGCCGCCGCCCACGCCGAAGCGGGCGGCTGCCGCACCGTCACCACGGCGGCGCCCGACGCCGAGCAGGCCCGCCTCCAGGACGCCCGCACGGCCGCCTTCACCGAGCGGTCCGGCCTGCGCGACCTGCTCCGGGGGTTCCCGGCCGCCCTGTGCTCCGCCCGCACCGCCCACCGGGCGGAGCAGGTGGTGGACGCCTGGGGCCGGGCGCTCTGGCAGGCCGGCGTGGACCGCGCCCAGGGCCGGCGGCCGAGCGGCGAACTGCCCGCCCGCGACGACCGCCCGCTGTACTGGACCCGGCTCGCCATGACCGTGCGGCTGGCGGACTGGCAGCCCGGGTTCACCGTCGACCGCGCCGGGCTGCGGGCCCGCTTCGAGGACGCCTCGCGCGGCCTGGGCGACCGCTTCGCCGCCGCGCCCGGCGTGCGCCGGATCTTCGTCAGCGGCTTCGACCCGTACGGCCTGGACAGCGAGCCGCGCCGCGCCAACCCCTCCGGCGCGGCCGTCCTGCAGCTGAACGGACGGCGGATCACCCTCGCCGACGGCAGCACCGCCGAGGTGCGGGCCGTCGTCCTGCCGGTCCGCTACCGCGACTTCGACGAGGGCATCGTGGAACGCGCCTTCGGCCCGCACCTGGTGCCCGGCCCGCAGGCCGCCGACCTGATCACCAGCATCAGCCAGGGCTACCCCGGCACGTTCACCCTGGAGGCCTGGGCCGGGCGCGCCCGCTCCGCCGACCCGGCCACCGACAACGTCGCCGCCCTCTCCGGCGGGACGACCCGGCACCCGGTCGACGCCCCCGGTCTGGCCGCCGGGCCCCAGTTCATCCGCACCACCCTGCCCACCGACGCCATGACGGCGGTCCAGCAGCCCTACCCGGTGCTGCTCAACACCCCCGTCACCGAGATCCCCGCCGGCGCCACCGACCCCGTCGTCCGCACCGACGGCCCCACCCCCGGCTCCCGCGCGGTCGCCGGCGGCGGGGGTGGCTACCTCTCCAACGAGGTCGCCTACCGCTCCAACCGCCTGCGCCTCGACCTCGCCCCCGGTCTCCCCGGCGGCCACCTCCACACCCCGGTCCTCACCGGCCTCCCGGCGGACCGGAACCGGCTCACCGCACCGGAGTTCGAGCAGAACGAGGCCGCGATCGCCGATCAGGTCCGCGCCGTCCTGAGCAGCGCCCGCCTCTGACCCTCAGCGGACGGCTCCGCCCCTCAGCGGGCGACTCCGTCCCGCAGCCGACGGCCCGGCCCGCCGCCCGGCGGCCCGAGGAGGCGGCGACCCGGAGGCGGCGACCCGGGGCCGTGCGGGCCGGCCAGGAGGCGGCCCGGGGGCGTGCGGGCCGGCCAGGAGGCGGCCGGCGGCGCGCCCCCGCTCCGCTCCCGCCCGCTCACGCCGGGCCGGCGAAGTGCGTCCCCGCGGCCCGGGCGCGCGAGGCGGCGATCTCCGCGTGGGCGGCCTCGCGGTCCGCCCAGTGCGAGCCCTCGACGGACTTGCCGCGTTCCAGGTCCTTGTAGACCCGGAAGAAGTGGGTGATCTCCAGCAGGTCGAACTCGGGCAGGTCGCCGATGTCCTGCAGGGAGGTGTAGCGCGGGTCACGGGCCGGGACGCAGAGCACCTTCTGGTCGGGGCCGCGCTCGTCGCGCATCACCCACATGCCCACCGTCCGGCAGGTCAGCACGCAGCCGGGGACGGCCGGTTCGCCGCCGAGCACCAGGGCGTCCAGCGGCTCGCCGTCGCCGCCGAGGGTGCCTTCGACGTACCCGTAGTCCGCGGGGTAGCGGGTGGCGGTGAACAGGGTGCGGTCGAGGCGGATCCGGCCCGCCGCGAAGTCCATCACGTACTTGTTCCGCGACCCCTGCGGGATCTCGATCATCACCTCGAACTCCACCGCGGCCTCCTCCTCGGCTCCTCGGGAGAGCGCACGGACTCCCGGAGAGAGTGTCGGCAGTTCGGGCACCCCCCGAAACCGCCTCCGCCGTTCGGCGGAGTCCACTAGCATCCGGGCCATGGGGAGCTGGCGGGTCACGGTCACGGACCACCGACGCAGGAGCGGCGGACGGCCGCAGGGACGCCCGGAGGGCCCGCTGGCCCGACGGGACGGGCTGGAGGTGCACGGCCGCGACGGCGAACTCAGCTGCGTCGAGGCCGCCGGCCGGGTCCGCTGGCGCCGGCCCTGCCCGGGCCGGCCGAACGCGGCCCACATCTCCGCCGACCGGGTGCTGGTCACCACCGACTCCTTCGACTACACCGCCTGGGGCCACCTCGGCCCGGCCCTGCTGCTCGACCTCGCCGACGGCACCCCGGTCGCCGAACTCCGCGGCGAACGCGCGGCGGCCCTCGGCGGCGGCCGCTTCGCCCTCGGGCTGGAGGGCTACGACGCCTTCGACACCTGGGCGTACGACCGGGACGGCACCCTGGTCGACTCCTGGCGCAGCTACGGCCACTACGTCGTCGGCAGCGGCCTGCGGGTGGTGGAGACGGACCGCCGCCGCCCGACCGCGAGCCGGGTGGTGCGGCTGCTGCCCGGCGGGCGGATCGAACGCGGCCCGCTGCTCGCCGACCCGCAGGCCCCGGAGCCGCTGGTGCTGCCCGACGGCACCCTCCTGGTCCTCGACGCCGGGACCCTGCGGGCCGTCGGGCGCGACCTGGACGACGCCGTCCTCGCCGAACTGCACCCGCTGGCCCCCGACCGGCAGCACCGCTTCACCGGCTCGCTGCACCGCACCGGCGACCGCCTCGACGTGAGCCTGGTCGAACGCCACCCGACCCGGATGGGCGCGTACACCACCCATGCCTGGCGGCTCGAACTGCACCCGCCGCACCGGGGCCGGGCGGACGCCCCGCCGGCCCAGGTATCGATTGAGCAGCGGAACTGACGGGCCGACAATACTTCGCCCACGATTCCCCTACGGTGACGCCTGCAACAATCGTCACCTGCAAGAGGGGGCACTCCATGTCCCGGAGCCGGAAACTCCACCGCCTCAGCAACCCCGACGCCGACGAACGCCGCGCCCAGCGCGTGCTGTTCCGCCACCTCCGCGACGACACCAACGCCAACCGCGGCCGGATGGCCAAGCGGGTGCGCGAACTCCAGCTCCTCGTGGCGATGGACCCGGTCGAGTTCGAGCAGCTCGTCGCCCGGCTGATGGAGTCGATGGGCCTGAAGGTCGAGCTGACCGCCCGGTCCCGGGACGGCGGGGTGGACGTCCGCGGCGTCGACACCGACCCGTTCCGCGGCGGCAACGTGATCGTGCAGGTCAAGCGGTACCGCGACACGGTGCCGCCCTCGGCCGTACGGGACCTCTACGGGACGCTGCGCCACGACGAGGCCGCGACGAAGGCCGTCCTCGTCACGACCAGCCGGTTCGGCCCCAGCTCGCACCAGTTCGTCACCGGCAAGGCCGTCACCCTGATCAACGGCTCCGAGCTGGTCGGCCTGCTCAAGCACCACGGCTTCCACGAGGTGTTCGCGGCCGCCCAGGAGGAGTCCTCCGTCGAGGCGGCCGGCCTGGACGGGCTGCCCGCGATCGAGATCGCCGCGGAACCCGCCCGGCTGCTCCTGCACTGGACCGGGGAGGAGGAGTACGACATCGCCGCCCTGGTCTGCCGGGGGAACGTCGCGGTCTCCGACGACCACCTGGTGTTCTACAACAACGGCTCCACCCCCGACGGCTCGGTCCGGCTGGTGACCGGCTACGAGGACGCCAACGCCTGCCTGATGGTCGACTTCGACGCGCTGCCGGCCGACGTCGACCGGCTCGTCGTCATCGCCGCCGCCGACACCGAGAACCACCCGGACGCCACCATGGCCGGGTTCGCCGGACCGGCACTGATCCTGGAGACCGGCGCCGAGCAGGACGCCGCCGTGATGCACCTGGCCGACGGCGCGGAGACCAACACGGCGATGCGGCTCGGCCGGTTCGACCGCGACGCCTCCGGGGACTGGGAGTTCACCCCGGCCCTCGCCGGCTACCCGGGCGGGCTGCGCCAGGCCGTGGTCGCCTACGGCCTGGAGGTCGACGAGGCGTAGGCCCCGTCCGGCCACCGGGGCCGGGGGGGGGGGGCGGGGGGGGCGCCCCCCCGCCCCCCCCCCCGCCCGCCGCCCCCCGCCCCCCCGGGCCCCGCCCCGCCCCG
>NZ_JBHWBZ010000044.1:27771-56191 GCF_042735475.1 Kitasatospora sp. NPDC059577
GCCGGGGTCGCCTCCGGCCTGGTGGTCGACGCGGCGTCGGCCCCGGCCGGCCCCGGGGGCCGTCGGGGGGCGGTGGCACCACCGCCGGACGGCCCCCACCCTGAGGGCACGGCGCGGCCGCTGTCAGCCCACGACCGGCAGTTCCAGCACCGATCCGCGGTCCCCGCCCCACCCGATCCGGTAGCTCGCCCGCCCGTCGGCCGGGAGCAGCTGGAAGGAGTCCGGGTTGGCGGCGGCCACGGTGAGCCGGATCCGTTCGCCGGCCCGGAACAGCACCGAGACCGGCTGGAGGTCGATGGTGACGCGCTGCGCCTCGCCCTGCGGGAAGTCCTCGGCGTCGTTCGCCGCGTAGGTGCGCGGCGTGCGCAGCCGGCGCCAGTCGGGATTGTCGTCCCTGTCAGCCACTGCCCGGTCCTGCAGGGCGAGTTGGCCCTCCGTCAGATACGTGACACGGCCGTCCGGGGCGACGTCCTCCAGGTACACGTGCAGGGCGCCCCGGGCCGATCCGGTCAGGCCGGTGACGTCGAGGGTGACCTTTCCGTTCCCGGTGACCCGGGTGTCGGCGGTCAGCGGCGCGGTGGTGTAGCCGAGCAGCTTGGCGTCGACGGCGGCGCGGTCGGGGTAACTGACCTCGTCGCCGCTGAGGTTGGTGTTCCAGCGGTCCAGCGGGCCGGTGCCGGCGGTCGGGTCGAGGCGCAGCAGGTCGGCGCCGGTGCGGCGGTCATCCGGCCGGCGGCCGAGCGTGTTGCCGGCCCCGGGGTAGAACGCCTGGGTCCGGGTGCCGGGCACCGGCCAGCGGGTGGTGGTGCGCCAGAGGCCCTCGTTGAAGGTGTAGTAGTGCACCTGCCGGGTGCCGTCGGGGCGGGCGTCGCCCCGGACGTAGCGGTCGAAGAAGTCGGAGGTGCGCCCGTCGAGCACGGCGTGTTCCGGCTCGGTGAGCGGGCGGGCCGGCTGGAACGGGTCGGCGAGCCAGCCGGCGCCGTGGTTCCAGGGGCCGATCCAGTCGTCCTGGGTGCCGGCGAGGCCGGTGAACTGGGACAGCACGCCGTTCGCGGTGCCCGCGTCGAGCCAGCCGGCCCTGGTCAGGATCGGCACCCCGCCCGTCTCGACGGCGTCGGTCCGTTCGCCGACGCTGCCGACCGTCCAGCTCTTCGGTCCGTCCCGGTAGTCGCGGAAGACGCCGGAGTCCGCCATCTCGACCAGGTTGGCGTTGTCCGCGTGCTCGGCGCGGGCGGCGGCGAGCAGGGCCGGTCCGTCCGGGCCGTCGACCGGGCGGGGCTGGAGGCCGGTGAGGCCGGTGTGCGCGCAGAGCTCCCGGGTCCGTTCGTCGGTGTCGCAGGTGGTGCCGCCGGCCTGGTCGAGGATGCGCAGCAGCAGCGCGTACGGGGCGAGCCGGGGCTCGATGAGCGCGCCGCCGGGGCGCACCAGGTCCTCGTACGGGTCGAAGTCGTAGGAGATCGGGGCGGCGGCGGTGATGTGGTGGTTGCCGAGTGCGGTGGCGAGCATCGCGGTGTCGCCGCTGTAGGAGATGCCCGTGGTACCGACCCGGCCGTTGGACCAGGGCTGGGCGGCGATCCAGTCGCTGAGCGGTCCGCTGTCGGCGACGGCGGCGGCGCCCAGTTCCGAGGTGAGGGTGCCGAAGGAGGCGCCGGTGCCGCGCAGGTCGGCGCTGACGTAGGCGTAGCCGCGGGCGGTCCACAGCCCGGACTCGCCGTCGGCGCCGCCGGGTTCGCCGGGTTCGCCGGCCCGCACCCGGGCCCGCCAGTAGCGCTGGGTGACCAGCACGGTGGGCAGGTTCGCGCCGGCCCGGGTGCCTTCCGGCAGATGGACGTCGACGGCGAGGCGGACCCCGTCGGGCATGGTCACGTAGCGCGACTGCAGGGACGGTTGAACGGCTCCTGTGGCGGGCCGGGCCGGCCCGGCGGCGGGCGCGGCGGCCGCCGGGACGACCGTGAGCCCCAGCACCGCCGCGGCCGCGGCCAGCACCGCCAGGGGGCGGCGCGGCAGCGGGCGCCTCATCGGACGGTCGCCTTCCAGGGGCCTTCCGCCGGGCGTGCCTCGCCGTCCGTCCCGGGCCAGGGCGGCATGGTGACGGCGGTGATGCGCAGCGGCCCGGCGGAGTCCTCGTCCGCCCGGAACTGGAACGCGGTGCCGAGCGGTACCGACACGGCGGTGCCGGGAGCGAGCCGTACGGTCTCCTCCCGGCCGCCCTGGCGGCGCCAGAGTTCACCGCTGCCCGCGGTGACCTGCCACAGCTCCTGGACGGTGGCGTGCGAAACGGCACGGGTCACCTGTCCGGGAGCGAGCGCGAACACCGCAAGGCTCCCCCGCCCTTCCAGGACCAGCAGCGGGTACACCTCGGCGCCGTCCGGGGCGGTGACCGCGGGGGTGTCCCCGGGGTCCGCGGTACCGAAGGGCGGGTGCTGTTCGTGAGTGCTCATCCGACGACCTGGCCTCTCTCGTGCGACCGAGTAGCGTGGGTCTCGTCCCCCACCGCCGATGGGACCACGGCCGCCGGGGCGCCCGCCAGAGCGGGCTACCCGGAGACGACCCCGAGATGACCCCGGCCCTCCCCGAAGTCCCGGACGGCTTCGGTGACGATCGCCTCCAGCCGGGCGTGGTGGGCGCCGCGCCAGTAGGCCTGCCCGCACTCGGTGCACTGGGCGAAGGCGTCGTAGGAGCGTTCGGTGCCGTCCCGCAGCTGCTCGCGGACCGAGGTCTTGGTGGCCGCGCGCAGGGTGCCGTTGCAGGTGGTGCAGCGGCTCCAGGGGGCGAGCGGCGGGGCGAAGCGGGAGAGCACGTCGCGCAGCTGCTCGGCGGGGCGGTGGCTGTAGACGTAGGCGCCGGCCCAGAGTTCGCGGCGGCGCAGCAGGCCGCGGTCACGCGAGAGCATGATGCGCTGCTCGGCGGCGGATCGGGCGGCCAGCGCGGCGTCGCCGATGTCGGGGTTCTCGTAGGCGGCGTCCACGCCCAGCAGGCGCAGTCGGCGGGCGAGGGTACCGAGGTGGACGTCGAGCAGGAAGCGGGGCGCCGTCTCCGAGGGCTGCGGCCTGGTCACGGCCCGGACGGCGATGTGCTCGCCGTCGGCCGGGACGTGCGCGTCGGGGACGGCCCGGCCGTCCGCCAGCAGGGCGCCGACCTCGGTGAGCGGGACGCCCAGGGACTCGACGACGTGACCGAGGGTGGAGACACCGTCGGTGCGCAGCTCGGTGCGGCCCGCCCGGCGGGGCGCGGAGACGAAGAGGTGCAGCTCAGGGGCGAAGTCGAGCCAGATCTGGGGTCGGTCCACGCGGCCAGCATGCCAGCGCGCGGCAGGTGGGGGCCACCGGTTTCCGGCTTCCCCCGCCGGTTGTCCCGTCCCGGACGCCCGCGCAGCGCCCACCGCACCCGCGTGCTCTCCCGCTGCACGCGCCCCGCGCGCCCGTGCACCCGCGCGCCCGTGCACCTGCGCGCCCATCACACCGTGCACCCGCTCACACTGCGCGCCCGCGCATCCACCCGCCACCCACCCGCCGTCCGGCGCCGCTACGCGCCCTCTGCCGCGGCGCCCGTCACGACCGGCGGCGCCGGTGACACCGCGTGACCGCGGTCCCGCTCCGCCCACCGGGCGACCGGCCCCATCGCGTAGCCCGCCGCGAGGAACACCCCGCCCAGGACCAGCCAGCCCGCGAGGCCGCCGTCCAGCAGCAGCGCGGTGAGCAGCAGCGGCCCGAGGGTGCGGGCCACGGCGACGCCGGTTCCGAAGAAGCCCTGGTACTGGCCGATCCGCTCCGGCGGGGCGAGGTCGAAGCCGATCTGCCAGGAGCCGGCCGACTGCCGCATCTCGCCGGCCACCTGCAGCACGGACGCCGCGACCAGCAGCGCGCCGACCGCCCAGACCGGCACGTCGAGCGCGGACAGTCCGAAGACCGCGCAGCAGCCGAGCAGCAGCACCCCGGCCGAACGGACCGCCCGCGCGGCCGAGTCCAGCCCGGTGACGTCCCGTGCCGCCCGGACCTGGAACACCAGCACCGCCAGGGTGTTGAGCACGAACAGCGCCGAGCCGAGCCAGCCGATCCCGGGGGCGCGCTGGGCGATCCAGAGCGGGATGATCAGGCTGAGCAGCGGCATGCGCAGCAGTAGCACCGCGTTGACCAGGGTGACGGCGGCGTACCGCCGGTCGCGCAGCACCGCCAGGCGCGGTCCGGTGCCGGACTCCTTCGGGCCGGGCGGGACTTCGGGCAGCCGGCCGAGGACGAGCGCGCCGATCAGCAGGCCGATCGTGGTGACGACGAAGGCGCCCAGGTAGGCGGTCCGGGTGCCGACGCTCAGCGCGATGCCGCCGACCGCCGCGCCGACGGCCAGGCCCCCGTTGAGGGTGGACTGCAGGTGGGCGAGCAGTCCGGTCCGCTCCCCGGCCGGCACCAGGCCGGCGACCAGCGCCTGCCGCGCCGCGGTCAGCCCGGACTGGGCCGTCGCGTAGAGGCAGACCGCGACCAGGAACAGCGGGTAGGAACGGATCGTCAGGAAGGCGGCGGCCACGGCCGCGGCCGCGAGCCCGAGCGCCACCGCGGTGCGGCGCGGGCCGCGCCGGTCGGCGAGGTGGCCGAGCGGGACGCCCGCGACGGAGCCGAGCGCCCAGCCGACGGCGAGGCCGAGACCGAGGGCGGTCGGTGACATGCCGACGACGCGGGTGAAGTAGAGCGCGGAGCAGGTGTAGTACGCACCGTCGCCCACCGCGCTCGCCAACTGGGCTGCGGCCAGGGTCCGCTGGGGGCCGGCGGGCGGCAGCAGGCTGCCCCGCCGGGCGGCTCGGTCGGTCGGCACGCCTCTCCTTCGGTGGTGACGGACCGTCACCGTTCGCCCGACGGGGGGCCTTCCACCCACGGACGGGCGACAGCACCGCGACGACGAGCGGCGCACGGGCCGGACGTTCACAACCGTCGGCGACGGTTCGCCACCCACCCTAGGCAGAAACCGGCCCAGCCGACAGGTCCAGTGATCAAGGAATTTCCTGGGCCACTTCCGTCGGCCGCCGCACCGCCGACCGAGCGCTGAACCCTCGTGCGACACCGAGCCGTTGGGGTCTCCGCGCGCTTCGGGAGGGCCTCGCCCCGACCTTCCCCGCGCCACCGAAGCGCCGTCCGTACCCGCTCCGAATCCGCTCTCCCCGAACGCTGCAAAACCGCGATCGGCCAAGCCTGGGGCCAACTTTGACCGTGTTGACCCGTCAGTAGCGCCCTTTTATGCTCGACGGCGTTCGCGATCCGGCACCGGGGCCGGGGCCGCCGTGCCCGCCCGATCCGGCGCCGTCTCCGGCTCGAAGGGCTCCTCCCATCAGCACCTCCGCCGCGCCCTCGGACCCCACCGGACATCCGGAGCCCACCGGACACCCGCGCGCCCCCACCCTCCCCGGCTCCACCGACCGCCCGTCCACCGCCACCCGCCCGGGCACCGCCGAGCGCCGCGACGCGACAGCGGCCGCCGGGGCCGGCGCGACCCGCCGCCGCCGCTTCCTCACCTATCTGCTGGCCGCGCCCACCCTCACCGTCGGAGCCCGTCTCGGCCTCGACGCCGCCGACCCCGCCACCGCACGGGCCGCCGCCCCGGGCCCCGGACAGGCCGCCGCGCAGGCCGTCCACGCCGCCGCGGCCGCCCGGGACGCCGCGTCCCCGCGGCTGGTCGGCCTGCCCGGAATCCCGGACGTCGTCGACCTCGGCGACGCGATGATCCTCGCCGGACTGCCCACCTCGCACCTGCTGGTCCTGGAAGTCACCCCCGCCGGGCGGGCCGTGCTGCACCTGCCCCGGCTGGAGGTCGGTCAGGGCCTGACCACCGCGATCGCGATGCTGGTCGCCGAGGAGCTCGACGCCCGGCTCGGCGACGTCGACGTGCCGCTCTCCGACGGCCGCCCCGAACTGCTCTTCAACCAGCTGACCGGAGGCTCCAACTCCATCCGCTCGCTGTACGACCCGGTGCGCGGCGCCGCCGCCGCCGCCCGCGCCCGGCTGGTGACCGCCGCCGCCAGGCGCTGGAACGTTCCCGCGCCCACCCTGCGCACCGCCGACTCCGCCGTCCTCGCCCCCGACGGCCGACGGCTCGGCTACGGCGAACTCGCCGCCGCCGCGGCCGCGATCGCCGCGCCCGCCGTCCCCGCCCTCCCCAAGGCGGCGGACCGGCTGCGGCTGGTCGGCCGGCCGACCGGCCGGATCGACGCCCGCGACATCGTCACCGGCCGCGCCCGGTACACCGGGGACCTGTCCGTACCCGGCGCCGTCCCCACCGTGGTCGCCCGCCCCACCACCGTCAACGGCACCCTCAAGTCCCTGGACGCCTCCGCCGCCCGCGCCATGCCCGGGGTGCTCGGCGTGGTGCAGGTCCCGAGCGGCGTCGCCGTCCTCGCCGAGACCTTCGACCAGGCGCTCAAGGCCCGCGACGCCCTGCGCACCACCTGGAACCCGGGCCCGGTCGCGGGCCTGTCCGACGCCGACGTCAGGGAACGGCTGCGTGCCGCCCACGCGCCGTTCCTCCCGCCGCCGCCGCTCGCCCAGCACCTGGACGCCGAGTTCGACTTCGCCTTCGTCAACCACGCCCCGATGGAGGTGCTCACCGCCATCGCCGACGTCCGGGCGAACCGGGCCGAGCTGTGGTTCGCCGCGCAGAGCCCGATCGTCGCCCAGCAGACCATCGCGGCCGAACTCGGCCTGCCGCAGAACGCCGTCACCGTCCACGTGGTGCGCGGCGGCGGCTCGTTCGGCCGACGGCTGTTCTTCGACGCCGCCCTGGAGGCCGCCCGGATCTCCAAGGCCGCGGGCCGCCCGGTCAAGCTGATGTGGACCCGCAACGACGACATGCGCCACGGCCGGATGCGCCCGGCCGGCCACCACCGGATCCGGGCCGTCTACGGCCTCGACCGCGTGCTCGCCTGGGAGCACCGCGCCGCCAGTGTGCGCACCGACTTCGGCCACGGCCTCGGCGAGGCGCTCACCGCCGCCGGCTACGACCTCCCACTGGCCGGGCTCACCACCTCCGAGGTGTTCTTCCTGCTCACCGAGAAGAACCCGTACGAGGTCGGCGTCCCCGTCCAGCTGCTCGCCGAGGTCCCGTTGGACCTGCCCACCGGCAGCTGGCGCTCGGTGTACTCGGGGACCGTCCGGGTCTGCGACGAGATCGTGATGGACGAACTGGCCCGCCGGATGGGCCAGGACGAGGTCGCCTTCCGCCGGGCCCGGCTGCGCGGCGCCGCCGGCCGGGCCGTCCTGGACACCGTCGCCGCGAAGGGGAACTGGAGGCGCCCGATGCCCCCCGGCCGGGCCCAGGGCGTCGGGTACCACGAGGAGAACGGCGGCGCCGCCGCCTACCTGGTCGAGCTGGACGCCACCGACCGGGCCAACCCCCGGGTGACCAGGGCGGTGGTCGCCGCCGACGTCGGCCGGGTCATCAACCCCCGTGGCCTGGAAGCCCAGTTGACCGGCGCACTGGTCGACGGCATCTCGGTGATCCTGCAGGCCGGCAACCACCTCGACAACGGAGCCTTCCGGGAAGGCAGTTACGGCGACTTCCACTACGCCCGGCAGCGGCACACCCCGCCGGTGGTCGAGATCCACCTGATGCCGCCGAGCGGACCGCCCGGCGGCGCGGGCGAGTTGGGCGTCCCGGCCGCCTGCGCCGCGGTCGCCAACGCCTACGCCCGCGCGACCGGCACCAGCCCGCGCTCCTTCCCCATCGACTTCTGAACCCTCCCGGCACCACCACCGGGCCGGCGCCACCACCCGGGCGTCACAGCCACCCGACCATCCAGAGCCGAGGATCCCGACTCCCCATGCCCACCCACACCTTCGTCCTCAACGGGCAGCCCGTCACCGTCGAGGCCCCGGACGACATGCCGCTGCTCTGGGTGCTGCGCGACAAGCTCGGCGTCACCGGCCCCAAGTACGGCTGCGGGGTGGGCGTCTGCCGCGCCTGCACCAGCCACCTCGACGGCCGGGAGTTCCAGCCCTGCACCCGGTCTGTCAAGGACTGCGCGGGCCACACCGTCACCACCATCGAGGGCCTCGCCGACGGCGAGAACCTGCACCCCGTCCAGGAGGCCTGGCTCGCCTGCGACGTCGCCCAGTGCGGCTTCTGCCAGCCGGGCCAGATCATGGCGGCGGTCGCCCTGCTGCGCCGCACCCCGAACCCGACGGACGCGGACATCGACGGGATCCAGAACGTCTGCCGCTGCGGGACCTACCCGCGCATCCGCGAGGCGATCAAGCAGGCCGCGGCCCGCCGGCCGCTGTGACCCGGGCAGGCCCCGCCCGGTCCGGGCGGGGCGCGGGCGCCCGGTGGCACCGACCGGTGCGTCCGTGCCGTCGGCGGACCGGGGGCGAACGCGGCCTACGGCACGACCGGCGCCGCCGGGTCGCGGCCGAAGAACGCCGCGAGCCGGTCGTACGGCGGGGCGTCCTCGGGCAGGGCGACGGCCGGACCGAAGGCCTTGTGCTCCTGCTCGGTGCCACGGTACTCGGGCTTGAGCGCACCCTCGGCCCAGGCCAGGGCGGCGAGCGCCACCTCGTGGTCCAGGCCCTCGGTGGACTGACCGCCGGAACGCGCCAAGTCCCATCCGTGGACGGCGAATTCGGCGATCTGCTGGTCGACCGGGAAGCGGGCCGGCAGGGTGCCGACACCGGGCACCTCCAGCGTGCCGCCGAGGTCCCCGGCCGCGCGCCAGGCGTCGACCAGCTGCTCGGCCCCGGCCTCGAAGGCGTGCAGCCAGTCGTCCTCGACCCGCTCGAAGGGCTGCGACCAGTCCGGCTGCCCGCCCCTCGCCCGGACGGTGAACTGCCGCAGGTCGTGGAGGAGGTGGCTGACCAGGTCGCCGACGTCCCAGGAGCGGCAGGGGGTCGGGTGGCCGGCCAGTTCGACGCCGGTACCGTCGATCAGCCCGGCGGTCTGCGCGAGGGCCCGGGCGAGCAGTCCGATCGGGTCTTCCGCTGCGGTCATGGCACACCTCTCGGTCGGGGACACGGGTCGTGCCGGGCGATCGTAAGCGCGAGCGCCGACGACCGTCCGGCACGACACCGCCCCGCGTGCGCCGGTGCGTGCCGCCGACCGGGCCCGCCGGGCGGTCAGGCCGCGAAGCCGCCGTCCACCGCGAGCTCCGCGTCGGTCACGTACCGGCCGTCCCCTCCCACCAGGTAGGCGACGGCGGCCGCGACCTCCGCCCCGGTGCCGAAGCGGCCGAGCGCCGTGAGCCCGCTCTGGAACTCCGCCGACGGGCCGCCGGCCGGGTTCATGTCGGTGTCGATCGGGCCCGGGTGCACCAGGTTGGCGGTGATCCCGCGCGGGCCGAGCTCACGGGCCAGCCCCTTGGTGAGCCCGATCAGCGCGGCCTTGCTGGTCGCGTACAGCGTGGCGCCGGGGAAGGCGACCCGCTTGGCGACGCAGCTGCCGATGGTGACGATCCGTCCGCCGTCGGCCAGGTGCGCGGAGGCGGCCCGGGCGTACAGGTAGGGCGCCCGGACGTTCACCTCCAGCACCCGGTCGACGTCGTCGAGCGCCAGCTCGCCGATCGGGCCGAGGACGCCGACGCCGGCGTTGTTCACCAGGATGTCCAGCCGCCCGAAGCGCTCGGCGACCGCGGCCACGGCGGCCGCCACCTCCTGCGGGTCGGCGCTGTCCGCCCGGACGGCCCAGCCGGTCCGTCCCATCGCGGTGATCTTCGCGGCGACCTCGTCGGCCCGCTCGGCGCCGCCCTGGTAGGTCAGCACCACGTCGGCGCCGTCCTCGGCCAGTCGCAGCGCGACCGCCGCGCCGATCCCACGGCTGCCGCCGGTCACCAGGGCCACCTTGCCGTCGAGCACTGCCGCACCGTTCATCGTCATATCTCCAGAACTCCTCGTTCCGATCTCGGACATGACTCGATCCTGGTCCGGGGCGCCGCGGACCTCCGGCGGTATTCGGACGTCGCGTTGAAATTTCAACCATGCCTCGAAGCGCCCCCGGGGCCCGGCATGCACGCCGCCCACCGGCCGTACGAACCGACCCCCGGCCGCCCGCACGGTTCGGCCCTGCGGCCGGGACCAGCCCGGAACGCACCGCGGGGGGGGGGGGGGGCCCCCCCGCGCGGGGGGGGCGGGGGCGGGGGGGGGGGCGGGGCGGGGCGGGGGGGGGGGGGGGGCGGCGCGCCCCGCCCCCCCCCCCGCGGGGCGCGCGGCGGCGCCGGCCGGCCCCCGGCCCGCCCCCCCCCCCCGCGCCCCGGGTCGCGAGGCTCCGTCGGAGGCTGGGTCAGGCGCTCCGCCGCAGCGGCACTCGCGGTTCCGTCAGACGGTCAGCGTCTGGCCCGGGAAGATCAGGTCCGGGTTGCCGCCGATGACACGCGCGTTCTTGCTGTACAGGCCGTCGGTGTCGACGCCGAACTTGGCCGCGATGTCGCTCAGGGTGTCGCCGGCCTTGACGGTGTAGCTGCCGCCCGCGGTGTTCCTCGCGGTCGACGGCGCGGACTGCGCCGGCTTCGCCGACGGCCGGCCCGCGGCCGCCTCCGCGGCCCTGGGCGCCTGCTGCTTGGCCGCCGGGGCGGCCGGGGCCGGCTTGGCGGCGGGCTTCGCCGCCTTCGTGGCGGGCTTGGCGGGCTTGGCGGGCTTGGCGGCCGACGTGGTGTCGACGTCGGCCGGGGCGCCGCCCCTGCTCAGACCCGCCTTCTTCGAGCAGACCGGCCAGGCACCCGGCCCCTGCGAGGCAAGGACCTTCTCGGCGACGGCGATCTGCTGCGCCCGGGTCGCCTGGCTGGCCTGGGGGGCGTACGCGGTGCCGCCGTAGGCCCTCCAGGTGCTGGGGGAGAACTGCAGGCCGCCGTGGAACCCGTTGCCGGTGTCGGTGCTCCAGTTGCCGCCGCTCTCGCACTGGGCGACGGCGTCCCAGGAGGAGGCCGGTGCGGCGGAGGCCGAGGTGGCCGTGACGAGGCCGGCCACCGGCAGGGCCGCGACGGCGGCGCCCGCGACGACCGCCATCCGCACGCGGTTGCGCTTGGTGGTGGTCTCGGTGGCAGCGGCGGTCTCGTGACGGGGATTCATACAGATCCTCTCGACAAGCCCCGGGCGGGCAGACGGAACCAGGCCCGGGACAGGGGCCGGTGGTGTTCGCTCACCTCACTCGACGGGCGGCCGGGCACGCGTCGGACGTGCCCTGCCGCCCCGGTCACCTCCGCTCGCCGACGGCCTGTTCGAGCCGGCCTGATCGGCGGGCACCGCCCTCGCGCCGTGGGTCAGTCGGCGGGCGGTGCGTCGGGGTGAACCCGGGTGGCGCTCGGTGCGCCGCCAATGAAGCTAGGGGGCAACCTCGGCGCACAGCAAGCAATTCCTGGACGTCGCAGGTCAGTTGACTGTTACCGGCGGTATCGATCAAGAAACGGTGCCCGGCTCGACCAGGTTTGACCGCATTCTCAAGATCAAATGATCAGTTCCCGTGCCCTCACTCACATCTGTTCACCCGTAAGCGCCCCCCGCACCACCCACACACCGTCACCGATCACTGACGGACCGTCAGCAGCCCGGCCGGAGTTCCCGGTTCCGCACGGCCGCCGAGTGGCATCCACCACACCCGACACGTTCCGTGACCGTGCGGACACGTTCAGCTCCGGCCGTCGAGCTCCGCGTCCCGCGCCAGCAGCGCCGCCTGGACCCGGTTCTCACAGCCCAGCTTGGCCAGGATCCGGCTCACGTAGGTCTTCACCGTCGCCTCGCTCATGTGGATCCGGGCCCCGGCGTCGGCGTTGGACAGGCCCTCACCGAGCAGCGCCAGCACCTCCAGCTCCCGCTCGGTGAGCACCTCCAGCCGGCGCCGGGCCGCGGCGCCGCGGGCGGCCAGCGAACCGCTGTGTCCGGACGCCAACGAGTCGACGATGTGCCGGGTGGCCGCCGGGGAGAGGAAGGCGTTCCCGCCGGCCGCCGCCCGGACGGCCTGGATCAGCTCGTTCGGCGCGGTGTCCTTCAGCAGGAAGCCGGCGCCGCCCTCGGTCACGGCGCGCAGGACGTTCTCGCGCTCCCCGAAGGTGGTGAGGATCAACGCCCGCGCGCCGGGGGCGGCCTTCGACAGCTCCCCGAGCGCCGTCAGCCCGTCCATCACCGGCATCTGGATGTCCAGCAGCACCACGTCCACCCGGTGCGCCCGCGCCAGCTCCAGCGCCTCCCGGCCGTCGGCGGCCTCGGCGACCACCTCGATGTCGTCGGCGGAGCCGAGGATCATCCTGATCCCGGCCCGGATCAGCGGCTCGTCGTCGGCGACGAGGACTCGGATCACGCTGGTCATTCCCCTCGAACGGTGCTTCGGCTGCGGCACCATCCTCACATCCCCGCCGTCCGGACCGGACCTCCGGCCCCCGGTCCGGACGCCCGCGCGGTCAGTCCTTGCCGACGTACTCCTGCTTCTCCACCAGCACCCCGTCCTTGAAGCAGAACCGCGCCACGTGCTGGTCGTTCCAGCCGTCGTCGGACGAGCCCTCCAGGAGGTACCAGCGGCACTGCGCCCCCGCCGGCGGGGTCGGTCCGCCACCCTTGTACTCGTCGGTGAAGAAGCTGCTGCCGGACGGCAGCTCACGCATCACCGCGTCCTGCGCCGCACCGACCTCGATCCGGTCGTACCGCGGCTTCTTCAGCGTCGCGGCGCGGCTGCCGTC
The DNA here is from genome assembly GCF_042735475.1 of Kitasatospora sp. NPDC059577. Taxonomy (NCBI): domain Bacteria; kingdom Bacillati; phylum Actinomycetota; class Actinomycetes; order Kitasatosporales; family Streptomycetaceae; genus Kitasatospora; species Kitasatospora sp. NPDC059577. The sequence goes on from NZ_JBHWBZ010000044.1 coordinate 40,406, forward strand.
CACGAAGCCCACGACGCCCCAGACCAGCAGGCCCAGCACGGTCAGCCCGACCGCCACCACGCCGACCGCGCACCCCAACGCCGGACTGCGGCGCTTAGCGGCCGCGTCGTCGACCGGCAGGCCCTCGAACACCCAGTCGTCCACCCCGGTCGCTGCGGCGGCGCCCTCCTTGCCGCCCTCCGTCCCCTCGTACGGCAGGACGGCGGCCAGCCGGAAGCCCTGCTCGGGCGTCGACCCGGCGTGCACCATGCCGCCGGCCAGGCGGGCACGCTCCCGCAGCCCGGTCAGCCCCTGGCCGCCGCTCACGGCCTGGCCCACCCCGACGCACGCGCCCACGAGCTCCGGCGCACGGTCGTTGGTGACCTCCACCACCAGGGCGTCCGGCTCGTACCGGAGCGCGACACCGATCGGCGCGCCGGGGGCGTGCTTGTGCGCGTTGGTGAGCGCCTCCTGCACGATCCGGTACGCCGCGTGGTCGACCGAGGCCGGCAGCGGGCGCGGCTCGCCCTCCCGGGTGAGCACGACCACCGCTCCGGCCGCCCGGGAGGAATCCACCAGCCCGTCGATCCCGTCCACCCCGCCCCGGGCGGGCGTCGCGCCCACCGCCCCCGCCGCGGGCGGCACCGCCGTCGACTCGTCGTGCAGCACCCCGACCACCTCGCGCAGCTCGCGCATCGCCGCGACCGCGGCCTGCCGCAGCACCCCGACCGCCTCCCGCTGCCGGTCGGTGAGCGTGCGGTCCACCTCCAGCGCGCCCGAGTGCACGGAGATCAGCGCCAGCTGGTGCCCCAGGCTGTCGTGCATGTCCTGGGCGATCCGGTGCCGCTCGCGCAGCCGCGCCTGGTGCACCACCATGACCCGCTCCCGCAGCAGCTGGTCGTTGCGCTCGCGCAGCGCGTCCAGCAGGGCGCGCCGCTGGGCGCGGTAGCGGCCGTAGAGCCCGGGCAGGACCGCGAGCACCAGGAAGCCACCCAGCGACAGCCCCAGGAGCAGCTCGGGCGAGAACGAGGAGGCGTCCTTCAGCACGCCCGTCACGGTGAACAGCACCCAGCCCAGGACGAAGGTGCCGACCAGCGCCCAGACCCGGCGGATCCGCGCGCCGGCCGCCCAGCCCGCGCAGATCAGCAGCAGCACCGGCCCTCCCGACCAGCCGGTGGCGGCCGCGGCGGCCAGCAGCACGGTGACCGGCAGTCCCCGCCGCAGCACCCACAGCACCGCGACGCCCAGGCCGAAGGGCACCGCCAGGCCGGTGCCGGCGGCGACCTCCGTCACAGCGGCGAGACCGCCCATCAGCAGGGCGAGCACGGCCTCGCCCACCACCCGCCACGGCCGCCAGGGCCCCGGCAGCGCCGTCCGTACCGCCTTCTTCCAGGCCCGCGCGATCGCATCCACCCGTCGAGGCTAACCGGCCGGCCGGAGCCCCCGCCGTCCACCTTCGTCGTCGCCGGGTCCGACGAAAGTCTCCTGGTCACACCGGCGACCGGTCACACCCGCCGGTGCCTGCTCGCGCCGATGTCCGATCACACCGACGGCGGCGTCGGCCCGGCGGCGGCCCGGCCGAAGGCCGTCAGCAGCAGCGCCACGTCGTCCACCCGACGGGCCGAACCGACCTCGCGCAGCAGCCGCTCGGCAGCCTCCTCCAGGTCCTCCCCCGGCTCGGCCCGGGCCATCGCGGCCCGCAGCCGGTCCACGCCCTCGTCGATCGCCGCCGCCGGGTCCTCGACCAGCCCGTCCGTGTACAGGGCCAGCACCGAGCCCGGGCTCAGCCGCAGCTCGCTGACCGGGTACGCGGCCAGCTCGTCCACCCCCAGCAGCGGCCCGCCCGCCACGTACAGCGCCTCGGTCCGCCCGTCCGGGTGCCGCAGCACCGGCGGCATGTGCCCGGCGCGGGCGATCCGGGCGGTTCCGTCGGCCGAGGCGAGCCGGACCAGGCAGCAGCTGGCGAGCAGCCCGGGGTCGAGGTCCAGCAGCAGCCGGTTGGTGTGGGCGAGCACCTGGTCGGGCGGGTCGCCGCCGGTCGCGAAGGCGCGGACCGCACTGCGCAGCTGGCCCATCGTGGCGGCGGCGCCGACGCTGTGGCCCTCGACGTCGCCGATCACCAGGGTGACGTCCCCGTCGGTGACGATCGCGTCGTACCAGTCGCCGCCGATCTCCATCCCCTGGGTGCCGGGCAGGTAGCGGGCGGTGATCCGGATCCCGGGCACCTCGGCGAGCCGGTGCGGCAGCAGCGCCTGCTGCAGCCCACGGGCCACAGCGAACTCGGCGTCGTACAGCCGGGCGCGTTCCAGGGCCTGGGCGATGAAGCCGCCGAGCGCCGTGAGCAGGCCGCGCTCCTCGACCGTGAACTGGTGCGGGCGGTCGAAGCCGAGGATGCAGCTGCCGACCGCCCGGCCGGAGGCGATCAGCGGCAGGAACGCCCAGGCGCCCATCTCGTCCAGGGCGAGGCCGGGGTAGGCGGCGGCGAGTTCGCGCACCGACTCGAAGAAGATCGCGGTGCCTGAGCTGAGGGTCTCCGCGCCCGGGACGCGGGCGTCGACCGGGGTGCCCTCGAAGGAGTCCAGGAAGCCGTCCGGGTAGCCGGACTGCGAGACCAGCTGCAACTCCTGGTCGTGCACCGTGTAGATGGCCAGCTCCTGGCCGCCGAAGGCCGGCAGGATCTCCTCGGCCACCGCCCGGCACACGTCGCGAACGGTGACCGCCTCGGTCAGCGCACTGGCCAGCTGGAGCAGGTGGTGGGTGCCGCCGACGCCGGTGCGGGCGGCCGGCGGCGGAGCGGCCGGCAGGGGCTCGACGGCGTCCGGCAGGGGCTCGGCGGAGACCACCCGGCCGGTGACGCCGTGTGCGTCGGGGTAGAGCGAGAAGGCGAGCCAGCCGTCCGGCGGGCGGGCCGCCAGGAAGGTGGCGGGCCGTTGGGAGAGCAGCGCCGCCCGGTAGCGGTTCTCGTAGAACGGGTCGGCGAGCCAGGGCAGCACGTCCCAGGGGTGGTGGCCGATCAGGTCCTCGCGGCGGGCCCGCAGCAGTGGCTCGGTGGCGTGGTTGGCGTAACGGATCCGGCCGTCCAGGTCGAGTGAGAACACGCCCTCGCGCAGCCGCTCGACGGCGGCCGCGGCGGCGGTCAGGCTCCGGACGTCCAGCACGGCGCCCACCAGGTGGGTCCGGCCGCGGGAGACCACCGCGGGTGCCCGCGCCCACAGCTCCACCGGGTACGGCAAGCCGTCCGGCCCCAGCACCCGGACCCGGGCGGCCAGCACCTCGCCGTGCTCCAGCGCCGTCCTGGCGGCGGCCCGGAACTGCGGCAGGTCGCCCGGGGCGATCCTGCCACTCAGGGAGGTCGCCGTGCCGTCGAACTCGCCCGGGCCGAAACCGAAGATCTCCCGGAACTGCTCGTCCGCGGCGAGTGCCCCGGTGGCCACGTCCCAGTCGAACAGCCCGACCCGGATGGTCGGCACCGACGACGGCGGCGGCAGCTCGACCACCGCCGGCTCCCCCTCCCCGCCCGGCTCCACCGACTGCCCGGACTCCTCCAACCCGGCCAGACCGTCGCCCAGTTCGGCCGCGACGGCGGCGATCAGCGGACGCGACGACTCCGGCACCCCGTCGTCCGAGGCCGGCCACAGCACGCTCAGCACCCCGAACCGCTCGCCGCCGTGCTCCACCGGCACGCAGGCGGACGCGAAGTCGTACGGCAGACCGACCGCGAGCTGCGGGAAGCGCCGCATGGTGTCCTCACTGCCGGTGAGCACGATCTCGTGCCCGGTCCGGAAGCAGACCGCGACCGGCAGCGGCCCGGCCGCCGCGACCCGCCGGAACGGGCTCATCACCGCCAGCGGCACCCCCGCGATCGTCCGCAGCGCCAGCGACCGCCGGTCCCTCGACCGCAGGTACACCAGCGCGCCGTACGCCCCGGTGCGCCCGAGCACCCCGCGCACGGCGTCCGCGAACAGCTCGTCCCGACGGTGCTCCGCAGGCCGGTCCGCCGCCGGCCCGGTCCGGGGAGCAGCCCGGCCCACCACCGCGTCGGCCCCGGGCTCCCGCGGCTGGTCCGGTCCGGACCACGCCCCAGGGGCCCCACCGGTCGCATGCGGATGGCGCATGCTCTTTTGCTACGCCGGGGCCGGAACGGTGTCAAGGCGAGCCCGCCCCGCCCCGGGCTGCCGCGAGGCCCGGCTTGCACCAGCATGGACGGCATGCCGAGCCCGTCCCGCCGCACCACCGTGGTCAACCTCAAGGGCCACCGCGACGACCCCGCCTACGGCGACGCCGTCTACGTCGGCCGTGCCGCGCACCGCGGCGGCTGGCACCTCGCCGAGTCCCCCCTGCACTGCCCCTACCGGCCGGGCCCGGACCTCACCCGGGAGGAGATGGTCGCGAAGTACCGCGCGTACCTGCTCGCCCGCCCGGACCTCCTCGCCCTCGTCCCGCCCCTGCGCGGCCACCGCCTCGCCTGCTGGTGCGCCCCGCTCCCCTGCCACGCCGACGTCCTCGCCGAGCTCGCCGACCACCCCCCGGAGGACTCCTCGAAGCACTCCCCGGAGCGCCCCTGAGGGCCGGTGCCCGAGGAACCGCTTCCCCTCCCGCCGTCGCGCACGTTCGAACCGTTCGAATCGTTCGGGGACTGTTCGATATCCTCCGGACGGGTGGCGGCGCGGGGCCGCCGGTGGGGAAGCGAGAGCGTATGCAGTCGCCGTCGTCCGGGAACACCGCGCACGAGGCGTCGTGGCAGTGGGACGGGGAGGAGAGCAGCGGCGGCGAGGCGCCCGAGGACGTGATCGGCGGCGGCGGGGACGGTCCGCGGCCGAGTCGGCGCCGGATGCTGATCGGGGCCGGGGCCCTCGCGGCGGGCGGGGCCGCGTGGGCGTTCGGCCGTTCGGGTGCCGACGGGGCGCCCCCCGCACCGAGGCCGACCGAGCCGCCGCCCACCGCGCTCTCCGGGCCGACCCCCCTCTGGACCTACCGCGGCCCCGAGGCGATGACCCCGGCGCGGCTCACCGGCCCGCCGGCCCGTCCCGTCTACCTGTCCAGGAACGGCCTCCAGGTGCTCGACGCCGCCCGGGGCACCGCCGCCCGGCTGCTGGTCTTCGACCCGCCGGACAGCCGGGACTGGCCCAGCGACCTCGACCTGCTCGGCAAGGTCGTGATCGGGCCCGACCTCCTCTTCACCACCACCTACGAGGGCCACCTCGAAGCCCGGCACTTCACGGACCCCGCGGCCGACTGGAGCCTGCCGCTGCCCGACGAGCTGCAGGGCCGGACCCGCCTCACCGGCTACGACCGCGGCATCCTCTACGGCTACTCCTGGGGCCGCCCCGGCCCCGACGGCGCCCCGCCGGACAACCACCTCTTCGCCCTGCGGGTCGCCGACCGCTCCTTCCTCTGGACCGTCCCGACCGAGCAGGAGGAGCAGCCGGTCGCCCCCGCCACCAGGATCGGCGGCAGCGTGGTGGCCTGCGTCCGCTTCCTCGGGTTCCGCGCCGAACTGGTGGCCCGGGACGCCGCCACCGGCCGCCCGCTGTGGACCGCGCACGGGGACGAGGACCTGCGCTGGTGCGCCACCGGCACGCAGGACGTCTACGTCCCCGACGGCAACGGCGGCGTGCGCATGCTGCAGCCCACCGGCGAACCGGGCTGGACCTACTCCCCCGCCCGGGGCGACTCCTGGCGGGCGCTGCCGCCCGTCCCGGACGGCCCCCGGGTGTACGTCCCGAGTGACCACGGCATCGTCACCTGCCACGACGCGGTCACCGGCGGGGTGCTGTGGACCTGTCGGCTGCCGTTCCTGCTGGACCGCCGCAGCCGTCCGGTGGTCGCCGCCGACATGCTGTTCGTGCCGGGCACGGCGACCGGCGGGGTCAGCGCGATCCACACCCCGACCGGGCGACTGGACTGGACCTTCCACGACTCCGGGCCGGGCAAGGACGTCTGGAGCGTCGCCACCGACGGCGGCCGCCTGTACGCGGGCCACGACGACGTCCTGCACGCCCTCCCCCTGAGCTGAGCGGCTCCACGACGCGGCAGGATGGCCCGATGCAGGTACGCCCGATCTCCCCCGACAACCTGGCCGAGCTGCTCGCCGACCGCATCACCGCCCTGCCCGGCGCCGCCGACCGCCGGCTGCGGGTGGCCGTCGACGGCGCGGCGGCCGCCCGCCCCGAGGCGCTCGCCGACGCCCTGGTGGAGCCGCTGCGGCTGCGCGGCCGCCCCACCCTGCGGGTGTCGGCGGCGGACTTCCTGCGCCCGGCGTCGATCCGGCTGGAGTACGGCCACCACGACGCGGACGCCTTCCACGACCTGTGGCTGGACGACGGCGCGCTGCTGCGCGAGGTCCTCGACCCGCTGGAGCCCGGCGGCAGCGGCCGCGTCCTGCCCACGCTGCGCGACCCGGTGACCGACCGTTCCACCCGCGCGGCGTACACCCGGCTCCCGCCGAACGGCGTGCTGCTGCTCGACGGAGCGCTCCTGCTCGGCCGCTGGCTGCCGCTGGACCTGACCGTCCACCTCGCCCTCACCCCGGCCGCGCTGGCCCGCCGCACCGCCGCCGACCAGCAGTGGACCCTGCCGGCCTTCGCCCGCTACGAGGCCGAGACCACCCCCGCGCAACTCGCCGACCTCACCGTCCGGATGGACGACCCCCGCCACCCGGCGCTGGTGGAGCAGCCGTAGCGGCCGTCTCCGCACACCGCCCCGGCGCCGGCTCACCGACCCGGCCGGCTCCCTCGGGCGGTCCGGACGGCTTCCGGGGCGGGGCCGCGCTGGCAGTAGGGGCACCAGAAGACCGTGCGGTCGCGCGGCGGCGTGCCCTGACGCCCGGTCACGACGGGGGTGACGCAGCGCGGGCAGGGCCGGCCGGCCCGGCCGTAGACCCAGTGCTGGTAGCCGGGCCTGGTGTCGCCGGTGGTGATGTGGCCGGGGCGCAGCTTGTTGGCCTCCAGCATCTGCCGGGCGCGCTCCACCAGCCGGTCGGGGTGCGGGAGTTCGCCGACCTCGGTCCACGGTGTCACGCCGGCCACGAAGCACAGTTCGTTGGCGTAGACGTTGCCGATCCCGGCCAGGTTGCGCTGGTCGAGCAGGGCCTCGACGACCGGGCGGCCGGGCCGGGCGAGAAGCCGGCGGACGGCCTCGACCGGGTCCCAGTCGGGGCCGAGCAGGTCCGGGCCGAGGTGGCCGACGATCCGCCGCTCGTCGGTGGTGCGCAGCAGTTCGACGACGGGGAGCCGGTAGCCGACGGCGGTGCCGCGGTCCGTGCCGAGGACGGCCCGGATCTGCCAGTCGGGTCCGCCGGTCCACCGTTCGCCGGGGCGGTAGACCTCCCAGCGGCCGTCCATCCGCAGGTGGGTGTGCAGGGTGAGGCCGCCTTCGAGGCGGGTGAGCAGGTGTTTGCCGCGCGGGGCGACCTCCAGCACCCGGCGGCCGGCGAGTGCGGCGGTGGCGTGGGCGGGCACCCGCAGGTCGGCGGCGGTCAGCGGCTGTCCGGCGAGGTCCTCGTGCAGCCGGGCCGCCACGCGGTAGACGGAGTCACCTTCTGGCATGACTCCATCCTCTCCCGCGCGGCGGCCCGGCGACGACCGGCCGGCTCGTGGGCCTACTGCCCGGGGTGGCCCTCGCGGACGACGACGACCGGGCACGGCGCCTGCTCGGTGAGGTGGCGGCTGACCGAGCCGAGCAGCACGCCGGAGAACCCGCCGAGGCCGCGGCTGCCGACGACGATCAGCGCCGCGCCGCCGGCGGCCTCCAGCAGCGCCTTGGCGGCGTTACCGGGCATCACGGTCTCGCTGATCCGTACGCCCGGGTCCTCGCCGACCACCTTGGCGACGGTGTCGGAGAGGATCTTGCCCGCGAGTTCCTCGGGGTTGAAGGTCTCGACGGTCGGCACGCCCTGTCCGGCCCAGCCGTAGAAGGCGGGGTACTCCCAGGCGGCGATGGCGTTGATGGTGCCGCCGACGGCTTTCGCGTAGTCGACCGCCCAGTGCAGCGCCTGCTCCGAGGCGGGCGAGCCGTCCACGCCGACGACGATCCGGGGACTGGCACTCATGGCCTTGCTCCTTCGCTTGCTCCTGCCGGCTGGTGCAGCCGGGTGGGGCTCCTGATCGGTCCGACCCTTCAAACATAGATCAAATCGGACATATGTCCGGCATTTGCCGCGCCGATCGCGGGGTACCGCATTCAAATCGAGTGCGTTCACCCCGGCCGGCTGGAACGATGCCCGGATGCCGAACAAGCCCCGCCGCCGGTCCGGCGGTTTCGCCGAGGTCCTCGCGGCGCTGCCGCCGCAGGAGGAGCACGAGCGCCTGGACGTCCGGGACCCGATCGGGTCGGGCGGGTTCCTGGACGGTGCGGGCTGCTACTGGCGGCTGGTCCGCGGCCCGGTGGACCGGCGGCTGGCCCGGCGGCTGGCGGCCGGCGCCGACGAGCTGACACTCGGCCTCCGGGGCCGTTGGCACGAGGACTTCCCCGACCGCTTCGTCCCCGTCCTGCTCGCCCCCGAGGAGCGCCCGGCCGCCTGGCGGGCGGCCTGCGCCGAGGACCACCGGGCGTACGAGTTCCGCGCCGCGGACGGCCGGACACTGCTCTACCTCGACGTCTCCTGTTAGATCAACTCCGGTAGGCGGACCACGAGTTCACCATTCGCTGGATCTGTCCGGGGGTGAACTCGCTCATGCACTCGTCGTAGCTGTAGTCCATGAAGTTGTGGATCGGGTCCGCGCCGGTCGCGGGGCAGGTGTCCCGGCCCTCGGGGCAGCCGAAGGCCGCGCTGCGCTCGGGCGGGGTGTCGTCCACGTAGTCGCCCGGGAGCAGGCAGCCGCCCTGGAAGGTGTGGAGAAGGCCGAGCCAGTGGCCGGTCTCGTGGGTGACGGTGTTGCCCTCGTTGTAGTGGGTGGCGGAGCCTCCGGGCAGGGAGGCGTCGAGCACGACCACGCCGTCGTCGGCCGGGTCCGACCGGTAGGCGTTCGGGAAAGTCGACCAGCCGAGCAGGGACTGGCCGAGGTGGGCGGTGTAGAGGTTGAGGGTGCCCTGGTCGCCCTTGCGCAGCTGCTTCTTCATCGCCTTCTCGGCGGCCGAGCCGGGCGTCATCCCGGTGTACCAGGCGGCCTTGTCGGTGTAGTCGGTGCCGGCCAGTGCGAACCGGAAGCCGGTGGCGGTGTTGCCCTCGCCCTCGCCGCCGTAGGTGGCGTTGAGGTGGTCGATCTGGGCAGCGACGGTGCTGTCGGCGAGCCGGCCGGCGCTCCCGTCGTGGATGACGTGGACGTACACCGGGACGGTGGTCGCGCCGCCGGACAGCGGGACGTGGGTGGAACCGAGAGCGGTGAGCCGGTCGTCGAGGTCGGCCTGCATGGCACGGGCCTGGGCCGCGGTGACGGCGTTCGGATCCTTCCCGGCCTGGCTGCCGGCCGGCCTGCGGGCGGCTGCGCCGACGGCGTCGGCGTCGGAGCCGTCGCACGCGGTCGTCGTCGGGGCGGCGGCCGCGCGCTGCGGGGCCGGCGCCGCGAACTGGCTCACACCGAGGGCGGCGACCAGTGCGGCCGCGCAGGGGAACAGGCGGGGGGCACGCGAGCGCACCCGGGCAGTACGGCGCATCTGCGCTCCTGACGGGGAGGTGACGGAGTCTCGGCCACGCCCCGGCGCGCTCCGGCCGGACCCGCCGGCCCGCTGCCCGGCGCGGACTCGCCGAGACTACGACGCCGTGAAGTCGATCTCCCGCAGGGCGCGCGCGGCGGCCCGGTCGAGTACCACGGCCGACGCACAGCCGGCCGGCAGCCGGCCGGCCCCGATCCACCGGCGCAGCCGGGCGAGGCCGGAGCGGTGCCGTACGAAGGCGTAGCGGGAGACGCCGCGCCCGCGCCACCGCTGCCCGGCGAGCGCCTCGGCCGGGTCGACGTCGAGCACCAGCAGGTGCACCCGACGGCCCTGGCCCGCGGCGGTGCGGGCGAGCCAGGCCCGCACCCAGGGCAGCGTGCCGCAGTCGTGCACCGCGAGCGACCCGCCGTCCAGCACGGCGCGGCGCAGTCGCCGGTAGTGCGCGATCCGGGCGAGCGGGCGGTAGAGGGCGTACGGGAGGCGGCCGGGCAGCCTGGCCGCGTACTCCTCGCGGACCAGCTGGGAGTCGATCAGCGGGGCGCGGACGCAGCGGCGCATCAGGGTGCTCTTGCCGCTGCCGGGCAGACCGGTGACGACCAGCAGGTCACCGGCCGGGTAGCGCAGGGCCGCCGGACCGGGTCCGCGCAGTTCGTGGAGGGCGGTCGGGTCGTGCGACGGGGGCAGGACGACGCGTTCCCCGGCGGTGCGCCGCGGCGGCACCCTCGGCCCCGCCGCCCGCGCCGTTCTCGTCCCGCTCACCGGTTCTCCCCCCGCCGTTCCCTCCTCAGGAGCATGGCGCATTCCCAAGAGCGAGTAAAGGGCGGAGGTCGGAGCGGGTACGGACGGTCCCTGCCGGGCCCGGCCCCGTGACGGGACCGGGCCCGTTTCCGGACGCCGCCGTCACCGACCGGGCCCGCGGCCGGGGAGCGGCCGGGCCCGTGGCCGGAAGGGGCCGCCGCGCACCGGCGCCGTTCGTCAGCCGAGCTGCGGGGCGACCCGGGAGGCGATCAGCTCCAGGTGGTCGAGATCGTCCAGGTCGAGGATCTGCAAGTAGATCCGCTCGCTGCCGACGGCCGCGAACCGGCCGATCCGCTCGACGACCTCGTCCGGGGTGCCGGCCAGGCCGTTGGCCTTCAGCTCGTCGACCTCGCGGCCGATGGCGGCGGCCCGACGGGCCACCTCCGCGTCGTCCCGGCCGACACAGGCGACCAGGGCATTGGAGTAGACCAGGTCGTCGGCCCGGCGACCGGCCCCCTCGACGGCGGCGCGGACCCTGCCGAACTGCGCGGCGGAGTCGTCCACCGAGGCGAACGGCAGGTTGAACTCGTCGGCGAAGCGGGCGGCCAGCGCGGGGGTGCGCTTCGGGCCGAGGCCGCCGACCAAAACCGGGATGCGGTCCTGGGCGGGCTTGGGGAGCGCGGGCGAGTCGGTCAGCGTGTAGTACTCGCCGGCGAAGTCGAAGGTGTCGCCGAGCTTGGTGTTCCACAGCCCGGTGATGATCGCCAGCTGCTCCTCCAGCCGCCCGAACTTCTCCTTGGGGAAGGGGATGCCGTAGGCGGTGTGCTCGGCCTCGTACCAGCCGGCGCCGAGGCCGAACTCGACCCGGCCGCCGCTCATCGCGTCGACCTGGGCGACCTGGATCGCGGTGACGCCGGGCAGCCGGAAGGTCGCGGCGGTCATCAGGGTGCCGAGGCGGATGGTGCGGGTGTCGCGGGCGAGGCCGGCCAGGGTGATCCAGGCGTCGGTGGGGCCGGGGAGGCCGTCCACGTCGCCCATCTTCAGGTAGTGGTCGGAGCGGAAGAAGGCGCTGAACGCGCCGAGCTCCTCCGCGGTGCGGGCGACCTTCAGGAGGGTGTCGTAGCTCGCGCCCTGCTGCGGTTCGGTGAAGATGCGGAGATCCATGCGGACCATTCTGGTACGGGACCACCCGGGCGTGAGCGCAGGGAACCGGCCACACCACGGAACGTGCCGGTACCCGCCGTCGGGTGGCCAAGGTCTCAGCACGGAAGCGTCACGGGCGCCCGCTCCCGCCGCGGCGCTCGCCTACCGTGGACGGATGTTCGCGACCCCCGACGAATCCTTCCGGCGCTCCCCCGACGAGCCGGCCGGCTGCCCGCTGCCAGGCATCGTGGCGGCGTTCACGCCGCGGCTGGCCGAATTCGCCTTCGAGCCCGGCTTCGTCGCGGCGGTCGACCAGCACGCGGCGATGCTGCGCGAGCTGCTGTACATGCAGGGGCCGGAGCTCGCGCCCCGGCCCCTGGACCGTGCGGAACTGTCGGACTACGCCCTGGGTTTCCTGGACGCGCTCACCGAGATCGGCTGGCGCGAGCCGGTCGGCTACGACTACGCCGTGCTCCGGCTCACCGCGATCTGCTGGCTGGTGCGCGAGCAGGGCCTGCTGGAGGTCTGAGCCGCCCGGCGCCCGTCAGGTGGTCCCGCCGGGTTCGATGCCCGGGGGCGGCGGGGTGCCCGGGCCGGTCTGGGTCCCGGGGCCGGTCGGGCCGGTCTGCGCCGTCGGCCGGACCGGCTGGTTGGCCAGCGCGTCGGAGCGTCCGGCCTGGTAGGCGCTGCCGCGCAGCTTGGCGGTCTCCTGCTCGGCACTGTCCAGCCACCGCTCCCAGCGCTGCCGCATCGGCATGATCAGACCGCCGCCGACCCCGACCACCACCACGCCGGCGACGGTGGCGAGCACGGCGATCAGCACCGGCGTGGTGATCGCCGTCGCGATCCCGACCTGTCCCAGCGCGGCGATCACACCGAGCGCCACGATGAACGCCCAGACCGTGGTGGCGACCGCCCGGCCGTAGGAGGCGCCGGAGAGCGAGTTGCCCACGATGTCGCGCACGCCGTTGGCGATGGCCATCGCGACCACCACGATCACGACGGCGACGATCGCGCGGGGCAGCCAGGCGACGATGCTGTGGATCATCACGCTGATCGGGTTCGGGCCGAAGACGCCGAACGCCAGTTGCAGGGCCATCAGCAGCACGATGTAGTAGACGACCTTGCAGACGATGCCGGTCAGGTCGTACGTCGAGCCCGCCAGGCGCGCCGCCATCCCGGACCGCTCCGCGACCCGTTCCGACCCGAGCCTGCGCATCACCCGGTCGAGGACCTTGCCGATGGCCCTGGCCACCAGCCAGCCGATGGCCAGGATCACCAGGAAGGCGATGAACTGCGGGATGACCTTCGCGATCTTCGACCAGGCTTCGGTGAAGCCCGACCCGAAGTCGACGGACAGTGCGAGCTGCTGGACCACGGAGTCCTCCACTCGGTGACGCGGCGCCACGAGCGGGCACCCGGTGGCCCCCCACCCTTCGTGGATAGCAGGCCCCCCGGCGGGCCGCGCGCGCCCGGTGTCCGGGATGCTCCCCTCGGGTGAACGGTCCGCAGGTCCGCGCGCGTACAGTGGCGGTCCGGGGGAAGGGCGACGGGGCGGGACGGACGGGACGGTGCGGCAGTGAGCGGTACGACGGCGGACAGCGCGGTGGAGCACCGGGCGCTGCACTGGCGGACCCGCCCGGAACGGGCACGGGCCGCCGTCCTGGTCCTGCACGGCGGCGAGGAGCACAACCTCGCCCGGCCCGGTCGCCTCAACCTCCCCCTGCTGCGGATGCACGGCTTCCTGCGCTCCCTGACCAGGGCGACCGCGGACTCCGGGGTCGCCATCGCCACCGTCCGCTACCGCCACCGCGGCTGGAACGGCGAGCGCGCCGACGCCGCCCGGGACGCACTCACCGCACTCGACGAACTGGCCGCGCTGCTGGGCCCGGTGCCCACCGTTCTGATCGGCCACTCGATGGGCGGGCGGGCCGCGCTGCAGGCCGGCGGACACCCCTCCGTCACCGGCCTGGTCGCCCTCGCCCCGTGGTGCCCGGCCGAGGACCCGTGCGAACAACTCGCCGGCCGGGACGTCCTGCTGCTGCACGGCGACCGCGACACCGTCACCCTGCCCGCCGACACCCGCGCCTTCGCCGTCCGCAGCCGCGCCGCCGGCGCCCGCGTCTGCGGCTACACCGTCACCGGCAGCGGCCACGCCATGCTCCGGCGTGGCCCCGACTGGCACCGCGCCACCACCCGCCTCACCACCGCCCTGCTCGGCCTCCACCCGCTCCCCGCCGAAACCGCCTCCGCGCTCGCCCTCCCCGCCACCTCCCCTGAAGCCCTCGCGCTCCCGCTGCCCCGCCAGCCACGCCGCACCCCGGTCCTCCCGGCCGACGCCTGACCGGGGCACCCCCCGCCCGCGGCCCCTGCCCGCCGCTTCCTTGCCCGCCGCCCGTGGACGCGGCTTGACGACGGGCCTCGGCCGGACAGGGGCCTAAAGGACCCGCCACAGGGCGGTGGCGAAGACCGCCGTGACCCAGGTCCAGAGGACGGAGAGGGCGAGGTGGGCGGCGGTGCGGAGCGGGTCGCCGCGCCACAGCTTCGGGGAGAAGACGGCGAACTCGAAGAGCCAGCGCAGGCCCCAGAAGAGGGTCTGACCGGCCAGCAGCGCGGTGCCGAGACGGGTGCCGGCCAGGAGGTCGGGGGCGAGGCAGAGCGGGAGCAGGCCGAGGAGGGTGCAGCCCAGACCGATGAAGAACACGTGGGCGTAGGAGACCTGACGGGTCAACAGGGCGGTACCGCGCAGGTCGGCGGGCCAGCCGATGGCGCGGGGCAGCACCGCGTGGAACAGGCCCATGGCGACGAGGGCGGCGCCGACCAGGTGCAACTGGGCTTCGAGGGTGAAGGGTTCGGTCACGGTGCGGGCTCTCGGAACGCGGCGGCGGTGGCCCGGCCTGCGCCGGCTCCCGGTTCCGGTCAGGGTGTCCGGGGCGTGGCGGGGCGCGGGCGGGGACGGCCCGGGTTCGTCCGTCGCCGCAGGCCGCGGCGGGGAGCTTCCCGCGCACCCTCATCATGGCGCACGGCTTTGAACGCGTTCAGCCCGGGGGTCTCCCCGACCCCGGAAGCCGCCGCGCCCGCGAGGTCAGGCGGCCTCGGGCCCGGCATCGCGGGACGGCACCCGGCCGGCCAGGAGGGCCTCGCCGAGCGGGGTGGGGCGGTGGGTCACGGTGCGGCCGGTGCGGTCCTTGGCGGTGAGGCCGGAGTCGGCGAGGACGGTGGCGTGCTCGCTCGCGGAGGCACTGGAGATGCCCAGGTGAGCGGCCAACTCCTTGGTGGAACAGGGGCCGTGGGCGGAGATCGCCTCCAGTGCGGCTGCCCTGGTCTGGCCGAGCAGGGCCGTCAGGGTGCGGCTGGGGGTCGCGGTCGGTTCGGGCTCGGCGCGCAAGGGTCCACCGATCCGGGCCGGGTAGAGGAGCACGGGCTGCTGCTCCGGGTCTTCGAAGCGGGCGATGACGGGGCGGCGGGGGCCGAACACGCAGGGCTGGAGCAGTAACCCCCGCCCGTCCAGCCGCACGTCGTGCCGGCACCGGTTCGCCAGCGGGAAGCTCAGCACCGGGCGGCGCCAGGACACCGCCGGGTGCAGCGAGCCCAGGACCCGGTCCGGCTCGGCGATCCGGTGCCGCCGCCCGTGCTCGGTGGTGACGATGGTCTCGATCTGCCGCCGGTACGGGTCGATCGCCCGGACCTGGTAGTCGGCGGTGACGTTGCCGAGCAGTCTCCTGGCCCTGCGGTCGCCGGCCGCCACGCCCCGCGCGAAGGCGCTCAACTGCCGCTCCCCGCCCACCGAGCGCAGGTGGTCGCGCAGCGGCGCCTCGGGCGCCTCGGCGGTCGCGCTCTCGGTGGCGCCCGGGTCGCGCCGCACGGCGAGGAACTCCGGGATCGCCGAGCGGGTGTAGAGGTCGAACAGCAGCGCGGTGCGCGGGTTCCAGGAGGCCCGCAGGTGGTCCCGCCAGCCCTCGAAACGCGGATCGCGCAGCCCGCTCACCAGGGCGTGCACACTGAGGGACAACTCCATCGACATGTCGGGGCGCTCCGCGACCCGGACCCGCGCCAGGTCGTCCGTACCGAAGAAGATTCGCAGCACGACCGCGATCGTCTCCCCGGGACCGGCACCTACGCAAGACCGTTCGGCGAGGACCGAATCGTTTGCCCGGAGCCCGTTCCCCGGCCAGGCTCGGAGCCCTGCCCCCTCCGGGCGGGGTGTCCGGGTGCCGGACCGGACACCCGGTGGCGGGGGGGGCCCGGGGGGGCGCGCCGGCCCCCGCCCCCCCGGGCCGCCCCCCGCGGCCCCCCCCCCCGCCCCCCACGGGCCGGGGGAGCACCCCCCCG
>NZ_JBHWBZ010000044.1:56201-77333 GCF_042735475.1 Kitasatospora sp. NPDC059577
GGTTCCAGGAGGCCCGCAGGTGGTCCCGCCAGCCCTCGAAACGCGGATCGCGCAGCCCGGGTCCGCTCCCCGTTCCCCGCCCCTCAGCCCAGGTCGGCCGGGGACTCCACCACCACGCCGTACAGGTCCCCGATGGTGGCCAGTGCGGCACGGTGGACCTGGGCGGCGGTCAGCACGGCGCCGGCGGAGGACAGCGGCCGGGTCGCACTGGCGGCGGCCACGACGGTCGGGCGGTTGCCGCGCAGGAAGGCCCCGGCCGTGGTGAAGGTGACGCACATGTGGGTCATGAATCCGGCGATGACGACGTCCCGGTGGCCGGCCGCGTCGACCAGTTCGCCCAGGTCGGTGCCGGCGAAGGCGTCCGGCACCTGCTTGACCACCACGCGCTCGCCCTCGGCCGGTGCCACGCTCGGGTGGATCCGCCCGATCTCGGCCCGGACGTCGTACGGGGTGCCCTCGCCGCCGTCGTTCACCACGTGGATGACGGTGGCGCCGGCCGCCCGGGCCCGGACGAGCAGGTCGGCGGCGGCGTCGAGCGCCTCCCGCCACCCCTCCAGCTCCATGACGCCCCGCACGTAGGTGTTCTGGTAGTCGATCAGGATCAGGGTCGCGTCGCCGAGCGAGGCCGGCTTCTCGTCGAGTCCGTTGAGGGCGCGCAGGGTGGTGGGCACGGTGGTGCCGCCTTTCGGATGCGGAGGACGGGGATCGGGCAGGTCACGCCCGGTGCGGCCCGCCGTGGAAAACGCTACGGGCGGCGCTCGCATGTCGGCAATGCCGTCTAACATGCAGATTCCGACATCGAGGGGCTCCCGTGAAGACAGACACCGAGGCCGTCCGGCGGCTGATCGTCATCGTCCTGTTCGAGGGGGTCGACCTGCTGGACGTGACCGGGCCGCCGGAGGTGTTCTCGCTGGTCGGCCGGGAAACCGACAGCGCGACCGGCTACCGGGTCGTCCTCGCGGCCGAGACCACGGACCCGGTCACCACCGCGGCAGGCGTGCGGATCCTGCCCGACCTCACCTTCGACCGCGCCGCTGAGAGCGCCATCGACACCCTGCTGGTGCCCGGGGCGGTCGAGGTGGACGACCGGCGCCGGGTCCGCGCGCTCACCGATCCGGCGGTGGTCGACCGGGTCCGCACGCTGGCCGCCCGCTCCCGCCGGGTGGCCAGCGTCTGCGTCGGCGCGCACCTGCTCGCCGCCGCCGGACTGCTGGACGGCCGGCGGGCCACCACCCACTGGTCCACGGCCGGCCAACTCGCCGCCGAGCACCCGCGGATCGAGGTCGACGCCGACCCCATCTTCATCCGCGAGGGCGAGATCTGGACCGGCGCGGGGATCAGCGCCTGCCTGGACCTCTCACTCGCCCTGGTCGCCGAGGACTTCGGTGAGGAACTCGCCCTGCGGGTCGCCCGCCAGCTCGTGATGTACCTCAAACGCCCCAGCGGCCAGAGTCAGTTCAGCGTCCCGCTGGAACCGGTCTCGACCACCCGGCGGATCGAGGAGCTGCGCCACCACATCCTGCGCAACCTCTCCGGCCGGCTCACCGTCCCGGACCTCGCCGCCCACGCCCACGTCAGCGAACGGCAGTTGACCCGGATCTTCAAGACCGAGCTGGGCACCACCCCGAGCGCGTACATCGAGTCGGCCCGGGTCGAACTCGCCCGCCACCGACTGGAGTCCGGCGACGCCACGCTCGAACGCATCGCCACCGCCTGCGGGTTCGGCACCGTCGACACCCTGGTGCGCGCCTTCCGTCGGCGCCTCGGCACCACGCCGACCGACTACCGGCAGCGCTTCCGCACCGCGGGTACCGCGGCAGGGGGCACCGCGGGTACCGCGACAGGGGGTGTCACGGCAGGGGATGTCACGGCAGCCGGACGGTGAACGCCGTGCGGCCCGGCCGGCTGGCCGCGTCCACCGTGCCGCCGTGCGCCTGGACGACGGCCTGGACGATCGCCAGTCCGAGCCCGGTCGAGCCGGTGGCCCGCGACCTGGCCCGGTCGCCCCGGACGAAGCGCTCGAAGACCCGGTCGAGCAGCTCCGGCGCGATCCCCGGCCCGTCGTCGGCGACGCTCAACTCGACCCGGCCGTCGGCCCGGTCCCGCACCAGCCGCAGCTCCACCCCGGTGCCGGCCGGGGTGTGGGACCGCGCGTTGGCCAGCAGGTTGGCCACCACCTGGCTCAGCCGGTGCTCGTCACCGCGGATCACGACCGGTTCCTCGGGGAGGACGAGCCGCCACCGGTGGTCCGCCCCGGCGGCGCGGGCGTCGGCCACGGCGTTCAGCGCGATCCGGGTCAGGTCCACCTCGGTGGCGGCCAGCGGGCGGCCGGCGTCCAGCCGGGCGAGCAGCAGCAGGTCCTCGACGATCGTCCCCATCCGCACCGCCTCGGCGTCGATCCGCTCCAGCGAGTGCCGGACCGGCGCGGGCACGGCCCCGGGGTGGCGCAGCGCCAGCTCGGCGTGGCCGCGGACGGCCGCGACCGGGGTGCGCAGCTCGTGGCTGGCGTCGGCGGCGAAGGCCCGCAGCCGCTCCTCCACGGCGTGCCGGCGGGCCAGGGCGCCGCCGACGTGACCGAGCATCCGGTTGAGCGCCGCACCGACCCGGCCGACCTCGGTGCGAGGGTCGTCGTCCGGCACGCGTTCGGCCAGCAGGACCTCACCGCTGGCGAGCGGCATCGCGCTGACCCGCTCGGCCATGACCACCACCCGCCCCAGCGGGCGCAGCGACCAGCGCACCCAGAGCGCCCCGGCCGCACCGGCGGCCACCACGGCGATCGCGAACACCGTCAGCTCCAGGGTCTCCAGCCGCCGGAGGGTGTCCTCGGCCGGGCGCAGCGGCAGGCCGCTGACCAGCACGTCGCCGTCCCGCCCGGCGACCGCGCGGACCCGGTAGTGGCCCTGCGCCCCGCCCAGGTCGAGGGTGTCGGCCGGACCGCCGGGCGTCAGGGCGGCGAGTGCGCGCTGCTGGGCGGCGGTGAAGGCGATCCGGTCGTCCTCGTCGTCGGGGCCGTCCGTGTCGTCGGCGTCGCCGTCGACCACGCCCGCCGCCGTGACCCGGCCGCCGATCAGCCGCACGCCGAGGGTGCCCGGCGTCTGCGCCCGGGTGTCGGGGCCGGTGCCCTGGCCGGCGTGCTCCAGGCTCGCGGCGTAGCGGCCGCCGGACTCGGCGAGCTGCTGGTCGAGGCGGTCGACCAGGAAGTGGCGCAGCGCGGCGGTGGTGGCGAAGCCGACGGCGGCGCAGGTGACGACGAGCAGCACCAGCAGGCCGGCGATCAGCCGGGCGCGCAGGGTGCGCGGAGCCAGGCGGGTACCGCAGGGGCGCGGGGTGAGGCGGGTACCGCGGGGGCGCGGGGTGAGCCGGATGCGCGGCTTCACGGTGCGGCCTTGATCAGGTACCCGGCGCCCCGCACCGTGTGGATCATCGGGCTCCGGCCCGCGTCGAGCTTCTTCCGGAGGTAGCTGATGTACAGCTCGACGATGTGCGCCTGCCCGCCGAAGTCGTAGGACCAGACCGCGTCCAGGATCTGCGCCTTGCTGAGCACCTGCCGGGGGTGGCGCATCAGGTGGGCGAGCAGCGCGTACTCGGTCGGGCTGAGTTCGACGGTCTCACCACCGCGGGTCACTTCCCGGGCCCGGTCGTCCAGGACGAGGTCGCCGAGCACCAGCGCGTGCGCGGGCGGGCCGGCTTGCGCGGCGGGCGGGGCGGCCCGGCGCAGCAGGCCGCGCAGCCGGACGACCACCTCGGCCAGGCTGAACGGCTTGGTCACGTAGTCGTCGCCGCCCGCCGCGATGCCCGCGATCCGTTCCTCGACGGCGTCCCGGGCGGTGAGGAAGAGCACCCGCACCTCCGGCTGCGCGGCGTGGACGCGACGCAGCACCTCCAGGCCGTCGAGGTCGGGCAGCATCACGTCGAGCACCACGGCGTGCGGGCGCCACGCCGCGGCGGCCTCCACGGCGGCCCGGCCGGTGGTCGCGCCGCGCGCCTGCCAGCCCTCGTAGCGGACGGCGCCGCACACCACCTCGACCAGGTCCGGCTCGTCGTCGACCACCAGCACGCGCCACTCCGGGCGGTCGGCGGTGTCGTCCATGGTGCTCCCTCGGGCTGGTGCCGGCCGGCGGGGCCCGTGCCGGGCGACGTTCATTCTGCACCGCCGCGATGAGAAAGCCGTGAGACCTCCGAAGACCGTTCGTGGACCAGCACACCTACCCTGACCTGCGATGATGAAGATGATCGAGGGCGCGGGAAGCGGGCTCGTTCAGAGGCGGCTCAGAGCTTGCGGTGCGATCGTGGCGGCCTCGGCGGCACCTGCTGCCGGGCGCTGAGGAGGTTCCCGATGAGCACTGCCGCCGCACCGGAGTCGCGGCCCGGGCCCCGGCCGACGACCGTCCGCCGGGGCCACCGGGCCGCGGGCCGCCCCTCGTTCGCCCTGGACCCGGCCGTCGCGCTCGGACTGATCGCCGTCGGCGCGCTCGGCGTGCTCGGCCTGTGGTGGACGGGCACGCCCGCGGTCGTCGGCGCCGCCGGCTGGCTGACCGGCGCCGGGCGGATCACCGGGCTGCTCGCCGGGTACGCCGCCCCGGTGCTGGTGCTGCTGATGGCCCGGCTGCCGCCGCTGGAGCGCGGGGTCGGAGCGGACCGGCTGGCCCGCTGGCACGCCTTCGGCGGGCGCTGGCTGGTGGCCGCCGTCTCGGTGCACGTGCTGACGGTCGTCTGGGGCTACGCGCTGACCGACGGGCGGGGCCTGCTCGGCGAGGGCGTCGAGATCGTCTTCCACTACCCGGAGATGATCAAGGCCACCCTGGGCACCCTGCTGCTGCTCGGCACCGGCGCGGTCTCCGCCCGCGCCGCGCGCCGGCGCCTGTCCTACGAAGCCTGGTACTACCTGCACCTGGCCACCTACCTGGCGGTGGCACTCGCCTTCTCCCATCAGCTCGCCACCGGCGCCGACCTCGGCGGCGGCCCCGGACAGGCCGCCTGGTACGCGCTCTACTTCGGGACGGCGGCCCTGCTCGGCTGGTACCGGCTGGCCCGGCCGTGGCTGCTCGACCGGCGGCACGGGCTGCGGGTCGCGGAGGTCCGGCCGGAGGGCCCCGGCGTGGTGTCGCTGTTCCTGACCGGGCAGCGGCTGGACGAACTCGGCGCCGAACCCGGACAGTTCTTCCGCCTCCAGTTCCAGGCGCCCGGCCTGCGCTGGGCCGCCAACCCGTACTCGCTGTCCGCGCCGCCGCACCCGCGCTTCCTGCGCTTCACGGTCAAGGACCTGGGCGGGCACAGCGCCGCGGTCGCCGAGCTGCGCCCGGGCACCCGGGTGCGCGCCGAAGGCCCGTACGGCGCGTTCACCGGGCGGCTGCTGCGGCGGCGCCGGGTCCTGCTGCTCGGGGCGGGCGTCGGGATCACCCCGCTGCGCGCCCTGTTCGAGACGCTGCCGGGAGAACTGACGCTGGTCCAGCGTGCCCGGCGACCGGAGGACCTGCTGTTCCGGACGGAGCTGGCCGACATCGCCCGCCGCCGCGGCGCGGTCGTGCACGAGCTGCTCGGCCCGCGGGAGCAGGTCGGCGACCTCGGCGCCGCGCTCGCCCGGCTCGTCCCGGGCCTGGCCGAGCACGAGGTCTACCTGTGCGGGCCGGAGGCGCTGACCGAGGAGGCCGCCCGCGCGCTGCGGGCGGCGGGGGTCGCACCGGGGCGCATCCACCACGAGAGCTTTTCCTTCTGAGCCCGGCTGAGCCCCGCCGAGCCGTCCCGCACTCCCGAGGAGCGTCGAATCCATGCGCCGAGCCGTCGTCACCAGTGCCGCCACCGCCGCCGGCGTGGTGCTGTTGCTCTCCCTCAAACCGCACGAGGCAACCGGGCCGGCCCCGGTGATCGGCTCCGGGTCGGACAGCGCCACGGGCTCCGACGTGTCCGCACCGTCGAACGCCCCCTCCTCCGGCGGCCGGTCCCCCGGCAGCCAGTCCGCCTCCGGTCCCTCCGCCTCCGGCCCGTCCGCCGCCGCGGCCCCGTCCACCTCGGCCGCGGGGGCCACCCGCAAGGTCAGCGGCGACACCGTCAACACCCGGTACGGGCCGGTGCAGGTCCAGGTCACCCTGGCCGGCAGCCGGATCACCGCCGTGGACGTCGTCAAGTACCCCACCTCCGAACGGCGCGACCGCGAGATCAACACCGGTGCCCTGCCCGTGCTCAACCAGGAGGCGATCTCCGCGCAGAGCGCAGGGATCGACGTCGTCAGCGGCGCGACGTACACCAGCGACGGCTACATCCGCTCGCTGCAGAGCGCCCTCGACCGGGCCAAGGGCTGAGGAACCGTGCTCCGCCACGCCGAACCCGTCATGGGCACCGTCTTCTCGATCACCGTCCGCGACCCGACCCCGCGGACGCCCGACGCGCTGGAGCGGATCGTCGAACGGCTGCACCGGATCGACGCGGTGTTCTCCACCTACCGGCCCGACAGCGACATCAGCCGACTCGACCGGGGCGAACTCACCCCGGACGACTGCGACCCCGACGTCCCCGTCGTCCTCGCGGCCTGCCGCGCGGTGGCCGCGGAGACCGACGGCTGGTTCACCGAACGGCCCGGCGGGCGGCTCGACCCCAGCGGCTGGGTCAAGGGGTGGGCCGTCGGGGAGGCCGCCGGCCTGCTGCGGTCCTCCGGCGCCCGGCACTACTGCGTCAGCGGCGGCGGGGACCTGCAGACCGGCGGCGGGCCCTGGCGGATCGGCATCGCCGACCCCTGGCAGCCGGGCCTGCTCGCCGCCGTCCTGGCCGGCCACGACCTCGCCGTGGCCACCTCCGGCACCGCCGAACGCGGCGCGCACGTCCTCGACCCGCGCACCGGCCGCCCGGCCACCGGCCTGGCCTCCCTCACCCTGGTCGGCGCCCCGGGCACCGGCATCGCCCGCACCGACGCCTGGGCCACCGCCGCCTTCGCGATGGGCCCGGACCGCGCCCTCGCCTGGGCGACCCGCCGGCCCGGCATCGAGGCACTCGCCGTCCTGCCGGACGGCACCAAACGCTGGACACCGGGCCTGCCCGGCCACCTCCCGGCGAGCGGACCGGCGGACTGGCGGTCCGCCGTCGGCTGAGCGCGGTGCCGTGCGGTGGGCGACGAGGATCGTTCAGGGGCGCGCCGCATGAGAAGGGCTCATGCGGCGGGGATATGAGGAACTCTCATGGGCCGGCGTCATGAGGCACTCTCATGGGCCGACTCATGAGGTGCGCTCATGAGCCGGCGTCATGAGGTGCGCTCATGCCGCGCGCCCATGAGGTGCGCTCATGGCATCGCCCCATGAGAAGGCCTCATCGCAGGACGGCGAACGCGGCGGACCGGCTCCGGCACGAGTTCCGTGCAAGCCGCCCGGGAAGTCCGTTCGTGGAACGCTCAGTTCGGCGGACCGGCTTGAGCAACGTGGTCGATCCGTCCGGACGCACACCGTAGGGTTTCCGTGTGACGGATGAGCTGTTGTTCGAACCGGCGCAGGCCGGCGGGTCCGGCTGCCCTCGGTGCGAGGAGACGACAGAGATCACGGTGTTCCGCGAGCAGTACCGGCCCGTGCTCCGGGGCAGAGGCGCCGTGCGGTTCCTGGCGGCTGCGGTACTCCTCGTCCTGGCCGCCGAACCGCTGCTCAGCGGGCAGCCCGCAGGCGTGTTGCTGTTCGCCCTCGCCGCGCTGTCCGCCGTGTCGTGCGCGCGGGCCGTGGCACGGGCCCGCTCCGGTGGGCCGGTCGAGGTCCTCTACTGCCACCAGTGCACCACCCGGTCCGGGAGAACGCCGTGAGCGTGGCACCAGCCCCGGTGCCGTCCGGGTCGGTCCCGGTCGGTCCCGGTCGGTCCCGGTCGGTCCCGGTCGGTCCCGGTCGGTCCCGGTCGGCCCTGGCCGGTCCCGGCCGGACCTGCAGGCTAGTGCGACGCCCCGCGGAGCCTCCGCGGACGCACCGTGCAACGCCCCTGACGGAGCGTCTGGCCGGGACGCCGCCCGTCACGCCGGCGCGCTCCACCCCCGCTCCTGCTGCGCCGCCCGCCAGGCCTCCCACGCCACCAGCGGTGCGAGGTACGACCAGCGCCGCGAGCCGTCGGGGCACACGCCGCCCTCGACCAGCCCGGACACCGAGCGCCGGGTGAACGGTACCCAGACCGCCATGTCGTGCTCGAAGGTGCTGTGGCAGGCCTCGCGGCGGCGGTCGATCTCCGCCGCGTCGAGCCGGGCCCGGACGGTGGCGACCAACGTGTAGCAGGAGGCCGGCTCGCTCCAGCCCAGCCACGTGCGCGCAGTCGCTCTCGGCGATGGTCACCTCGCGCACCCGGGCCGCGCCGTGCTCGCCGTGATCGACCGTCAGGCGTGAGACGTACGCCGTCCGGCCCGCCGCCCCGGCGGCCCGCTGGCGCGCCACCTCCTCGGCCCACCCGACCCCGTCCAGCACGTGCGGGCGGCCCACCCGCCCGTCGTACGACGTGACCAGCGTGCCGGGGGTCAGCGGCCGGGCCGCCGACCAGGTGATCAGCGGCGCCAGCCCGTCCGCCCGGACGTCGTGCGTCCGAGCCGCCTCCGACAGGGTCGCCCGCCGGACCCGCGGCGCCGGTACCCGTGAACCGACGCGCGAGCCGCCGTACTTGGCGAAGTCGTACACCAGATTGGTCACCACCCCGAGCAACAGGGCTCCGCCGATCCCCCAGCAGCCACTCCACCCGGTCCCCCCTACCGTCATGATCCGCCCGCCCCATTGTGGGGTTGCCGGCCGTCCGGCGGAGGGGCTCCCCTCCGCACGAGCGGGCCACCGCACCAGCCCCCGAACCAGCCTTCGAACCCGTCCACCGCACCAGGCCTCCGAACCCGTCCACCGCACCCGGCCGCCCGACCGAACCACCCGACAGGCCCGCCCGGCCCGCCGGACCGACCCCCGGAGCGTCCACCGGCCGGTGCTAGGGTGATCGAACAGTCGACGCGGAGGCACTCAACGATCGTGCGGGCAGCCGGAATCACCGCAGCGGCCGCAGCCACCGCCCGGTCGACGGCCCGCCGCTCCCCCTCCGCCGCCTGGTACGCGCTCCGCTGCCTCGGCACCGGACTGGGCGCCCTGGTCGCCGTCGTCCTCCTGACCGTCGTCCTGGCCCTCTGCCCGGTCGGCGTCGGCTTCCTGCTCCTCCCCCGCGCCCTGCAACTGCTGCGCCGCTACGCCGAGTTCCACCGCCGCCTGGTGGGCCGCCGGCTCGGGGCCGAGGTCCGCTCGCCGTACCGTGACCGGCGGCCGTCCCCGCGCGACCCGGCCGTCCGCAAGGACCTGCTCTGGCTGTTCGTCCACGGCACCGCCGGCACGGCCCTGTGCGCCGCCGCCCTCACCCTCTGCAGCCATGCCCTCAACTGGCTGACGGCACCGGTGTGGTGGCGGCTGCTACCGCGCGAGCGGGACGCCATCATCCTGCTGGACGTGGACTCCTGGCCGGTGGCGGCCGCGGCGGCGGTCGGTGGGGTCGGCTACGCGCTGGTCGCGCTGGCCGCCCTGCCGCCGCTGGCCGACCTGCACGCACGGGCGTCCCGCCGGCTGCTGGTGGCCCGCCGCCGCGAGTCGCTCGCGGAGCGCGTCCGGGAGTTGACGCTGAGCCGGTCCGGGGCGCTGGACGCGCACGCCGCCGAACTGCGCCGGATCGAGCGGGACCTGCACGACGGCGCCCAGGCCGACCTGGTGGCCGTCTCGCTGCGGCTCGGCATGATCCGCCGGGCCCTCGCCCACCGCCCGGACCAGGTCGAGGAGTTGGTGGACTCCACCCAACGCGTCGCGGAACAGGCCCTGGGGTCCCTGCGCGCCCTGGTGCGGGGCATCCACCCGCCGGTGCTCGCCGACCGCGGGCTGACCGAGGCCGTTCGCTCACTCGCCGCCCACTGCGCCGTCCCCACCCGGACCGACCTCGACGGGAGCGCAGACCCGCCGCCCCGCGCACCGGCCGCCGCCGAGGCCGCGGCCTACTTCGTGGTCGCCGAGGCGCTCACCAACGTCGCCCGGCACAGCGGCGCCCGCACCGCGCTGGTCCGGCTGCGGATCACCGCCGGTGCGATCGCCGTCCGGGTCGAGGACGACGGCAGGGGCGGCGCGGCCGAAGGCGCCGGGAGCGGCCTCCCGGGCCTGCGGCGCCGGGTCGCCGCCTTCGACGGAACCACCGCCCTGTCCAGCCCGCCCGGGGGCCCGACCGTACTGGAAGTGGACATCCCATGCGCATCCTGATCGCCGAGGACAACGCCCTCCTGCGCGAGGGCCTGGTCCTGCTGCTGACCAGCGAGGGCCACGAGGTGTGTGCGGCCGTCGGCCACGGCGACGACGTGCTGCCCGCCCTGCTCGACCACCGTCCCGACATCGCCGTGGTCGACGTCCGGATGCCGCCCGGCTTCCGCGACGAGGGCCTGCGCGCCGCCGTCGAGGCCCGCCGCCGGCTGCCCGGGCTCCCCGTCCTGATCCTCTCCCAGTACGTCGAACACGCCTACGCCACCGAACTGCTCGCCCGCAGCGCGACCGGCGTCGGCTACCTCCTCAAGGACCGCGTGGGCCGCGCCGAGGAGTTCCTCCAGGCCCTGCGGCGGGTCGCCGACGGCGGCACCGCCATGGACCCCGAGGTCATCACCCACCTCATGGCCCACCACACCGCCCGGGACCCCCTCGCCGCCCTCACCCCGCGCGAACGCGAGGTGCTCGCCCTGATGGCCGAGGGACACAACAACCCCGCCATCGCCCGGCTGCTGTTCATCGCCGAGAGCTCCGTGAACAAGCACATCGGCGGCATCTTCACCAAGCTGGGCATGCCCACCCCGGACACCGGCCACCGCCGCGTCCTCGCCGTCCTCACGTACCTCCGCACCCTCGCCGACCGGTAGCCGCCCGCACCGTCCGCAAGCCCCGTCACCCGCATGCCCGGCCGTACCCTCCGCGAGCCCCGTCACCCGCGCCCTCCGTCGGCCCGCCGCCTCCGAAGGGCCCCTCGCCGCACGACTGTTCCGCGCTCCCCGGTTGTGGCGTAGCGTGGCCGGATGAACACGAACGCGTCCTCGCGGTACGACGTCGTGATCGTCGGCGGCGGGCACAACGGGCTGGTGGCGGCCGCGTACCTGGCACGCGCCGGGCAGCGGGTGCTGGTGCTGGAGCGGCTGGCCCGGGTCGGCGGGGCGGCGGTGTCCGCACAGGCGTTCCCGGGGGTGGACGCGCGACTGTCGCGCTACTCGTACCTGGTGAGCCTGCTGCCGCGGAAGATCGTCCGGGAGCTCGGGCTGCGGTTGGAGCTGCGGCGGCGGCGGATCGCCTCGTACACGCCCGCCGAGCGGGACGGGAAGCCGACCGGCCTGCTGGTGGACGCGGGCGATCCCGGCCGGACCCGGGAGTCGTTCCGGGCGCTGACCGGCGGCGACCGGGAGTGGCAGGCGTGGCAGCGCTTCTACGGGACGACCGCACGGGTCGCCGAGCGGGTGTTCCCGACGCTCACCGAGCCGCTGCCCTCCCGGACGGAGCTGCGCCGGCGGATCGGGGACGACGCGGCCTGGGCGTCGCTGTTCGAGGAGCCGCTGGGCGCGGTGATCGAGCGGAGCTTCGCGGACGACCTGGTGCGCGGGGTGGTCCTGACGGACGCGCTGATCGGCACCTTCACCCACGCCCACGACCCCTCGCTCCGGCAGAATCGCTGCTTCCTCTACCACGTGATCGGCAACGGCACGGGCGACTGGAACGTGCCGGTCGGCGGGATGGGCGCGGTGACGGACGCGCTGGCCGGGGCGGCCCTGGCGGCCGGCGCGGAGATCCGGACCGGCCACGAGGTCACCGCCATCGCCGCCGACCGCACCCCCGCAGGCGGGACGGCCCGTGGTGGCGGCAGGGCGGACACCGAGGTGTCGTACCGGGACCTGGCGCGGGGCGGCGAGGGCACGGTGGCGGCGCACCGGGTGCTGGTGAACGCCGCACCCGCGGTGCTGGCCCGGCTGCTGGGCGACGCCCCGGGGCCCGTACCGGAGGGCGCCCAGCTGAAGGTCAACATGGTGCTGCGCCGGCTGCCGCGACTGCGGGACAGCGCCGCGGACCCGCGCGAGGCGTTCGCGGGGACCTTCCACATCGCCGAGGGCTACCGGCAGTTGGCGACCGCCCACGCCGAGGCACGGGACGGCCGGATGCCCTCGGCGCCGCCCTCCGAGATCTACTGCCACACCCTCACCGACCCGTCGATCCTCGGCCCCGAGGCCGTCCGTGAGGGGCTCCAGACGCTCACCCTCTTCGGCCTGCACATGCCCGCCCGGCTGTTCGGCGACCCGGCGGCCAAGGACCGTGCGCTGGCCGCGAGTCTGGCGCAGCTGGACGCGGTACTGGCCGAGCCGATCGCCGGCTGCCTGGCCACGGACGCCGACGGGCGGCCCTGCCTCGAAGCCAGGACGCCGGTGGAGCTGGAGCGGGAGATCGGCCTGCCGGGCGGCCACATCTTCCACCGCGACCTCGCCTTCCCGTTCGTGGACGACGACGGCCCCGGAGACGACGCTGTCGGGCACACCGGTGCCGGCGCCTGGGATGCCGGTGCCAGGGATGCGGGTGCCGGCGCCGCCGCCCGCTGGGGCGTGGCCACCGACCGGCCGGGCGTCCTGCTGTGCGGCGCGGGAGCCGTCCGGGGCGGCGGCGTCAGCGGCATCCCCGGTCACAACGCGGCGCGGGCCGTCCTGGAGGAAGGGGCGCGCCGCTGACGCGCAGGGGCCGCGCGGCCACACACCGCAGCAGGCCCCCCGTACGCCTGGCATGTCACTCCCAGTGGCGGTTTACTGAGAGTGAGCAGGGCAGGAGGGAGGCCCTCCGATGGAATGTCCGCACCCACCCGGGTTCCATGTCGAGGTCCGTGAACGCTACGTCGCCGCCGTGGCGGAGGTGACCCGCCTGGTGCGGGCCGTTCCCGACGACGGCTGGACGGCGTGCACACCGTGCCGGGACTGGGACGTCCGCACACTGATGAACCACCTTGCCGCGCAGCACCTCTGGGTGTGCCAGGCGGTGGCCGGCTACACCCCGGAGGCGATCGGCCACCGGTTCGGCGGCGACGTGCTGGGCCGCAACCCCGTCGGGGTGTGGGCGATGGCCGCCGACACCGCGGTGCGCGCGCTGCACCAGCCGGGCGTGCCCGACCAACTGGTGCACCTGTCCTACGGGACGCGCGACGCGGGCGGATACGCCCGCGAGCTGACCGCCGAGACCGTCGTGCACGGCTGGGACCTGGCACGGGCCCTGGGCGAGAGCGGCCGGATGCCGCCCGGCGCCGCCGGGTACGCGCTCGCCGAGTTCCAGGGCTACCGCAACCTGAGCGGCACCGGCATGTTCGACCCGCCGCTCGTCAGCGCTCCGGGCGCCGACACGCAGGACCGGCTGCTGGCCCTCACCGGCCGTGACCCGCACTGGTCCTACGACGCCCTGCCCTGACGGGCACCACGGGCGTCCGTCCTCCCGAACGACCGGTCCCCGCGCCCGGATCCGGACGCGGGGACGAGGGGCGCGGGGACGAGGACTCGAACCGTCGAGGCGGTCGAGCCGTAGGACAGCCGAGCCGTGGCTCGACGGCCCTACGGCCCGTCGAGCCGTCGAGCCGTCGAGCCGTCGAGCCGTCGAACTGACGGACCGTCAGGCGCGGGCGAGGGCCCAGGCACCGAGGCCGTTGCAGCCGCCCGCCGAGTAGGTGGTGGCGCGGAACCCGGGCGGGACCGGCGAGCCGGGGCAGGTCCACAGGCCCACCCGGGCGATGTTGTGGTACCAGGCACCGGCGCCGTCGCAGCCGGCCTGCAGGTGACCGGTGATCACGTAGCCCGCCACCACCGGGGAGCCGGAGCAGGTCCAGATCCCGTCATGCGGGAGGCCGTGCTGCCAGGAGCCGATGCCGCCGCAGCCGGCCCGCAGGTGGTTGGTGATGACGTACCCGGGCACGACCGGAGAGCCGGAACAGGTCCATATGCCGTCCTTGACCAGGCTGTGGCGCCACGAGCCGATGCCCCGACAGCCGGAGGTCTGGTGGTCCGTGATCACGTAGCCGGCGACCACCGGGGAGCCGGAGCAGGTCCAGATGCCGTCCTTCACCGGCTGCTGGTACCAGGAGCCGAAGCCGCCGCAGCCGGCCGGATCGTGGTCCGTGATGACGTTCCCGGCGTCGACGGGCTGCCCGGAGCAGGCCCACCGGCCGGACGGCCACGCGGGCTTGGCCTCCGCCGAGGACATGCCGGAGACCGTGCCGCCCAGGACGACGGCCGCGACCAGCGCGAACGCCGACGCGGCCGCTCCGATCCCGCGGCCGGCGACCGCGGCCGTCGCTCGCTTCCACAGCTGACGGACATTCATTGTCGAACCACTCCAGACGGATCGGGGGTGAGGGGACGTCCCGCACGCCGGAGCGCCCGGCGGCGGATCGAGAGTCACCCTACGGGGAGACGGAGTGAAAGTTCGGTGGAGGTTCCAGGAAATCGACCCCGAGGGGCGACCTTGTCCGAAACCCGTCATCCCGACCTTCTCGACGACGCCACTCCCCTCGCTCCGCACCCCCGCGACGCCCGGCGACACCCGGCAACACCCGGCGACACTCCGGACGAGAGCCCCGCGCGGAAGCCCCGCGAGGGCCCGCCCCCTCACCGTGCGTGACCATGCCCGTCCGGAGTGACATCGCCACCGGACGGGCGCATGGTGGAAGGAAGGACGACGCGGACGGCCCGTCGCCGGATCCGCCGCCCGAGGCTCTCGCCGAACCCGACACTTCGCATACGGACAGAGCTCTCGGCCCGGCGCCGCCGTGGTGGCGGCCCGTCAGATCCGGGAGGCAGACATGTCCATGATGCTCATCACCGGCTCCTACCAGGTCCTCCACGACCGCCCCGACGGCGACACCGTCCACTTCCTTCCACAGGACCCGGGCTACTGGTGCGACGTCCCCGGCCGCAACCGGGTCGACCGCGACGAGCACGGCGGCGCCTCGCTGCGGCTGGACGCGATCGACGCCCTCGAAACCCACTACAAGGGCGTCGGCCCGGACTTCGCGCACCAGCCACTGGGGCTCGGCGCGCACGCCGCCCGTGACGAACTGCTGACGTGGCTGGGCTTCACCGAGGTCGTCCAGGACGACCAGGAGAAGGTCACCGCCTCGACCCCGGCGGCCGTCCCCGGCTACATCCTCACCGGCGGCGCCGACGTCTTCCACCGCTGCGTGGCACTGGTCGGCCGCGGCGCACCGCCGAACGTCGGCGACCCCCCGAAGCCCGCGCGCAGCGGCTTCCGGCTGGACGTCACCCCCGACCTGCTGCACCAGACCGTCAACCACCACCTGCTCTCGCTCGGCCTGGTCTACCCCACCTTCTACCAGGGCCTGCCCGACGCCCTCCGGGCCGACCTGACCGCCACCGCGCAGCAGGCCCGGACGGCCAGGGCCCCGGGCAGCGTCTGGCTGCACGACGTCACCACCACCGGCGCGAAGATCGAGAACCTCGAATCGATCACCGAGGACCTCGTGATGCTGCCGAAGCTCTTCCGCCGCCTCGTCGACTACGTCCGGCTCTTCGGCCCGGGCCTGGGCTGCCTGCCCGCCTTCCTGGCCGGCGGCACCGACGAGTTCACCCTCCCCGAGCGCCCCAAGCCGCCCACCGTCGGACTGCAGCACGTGGTCGAGGTCACCGACGGCAGCACGGTGCGGATGACCCGGCCCGTCGAGGACCTGCTGTTCGCCGAGAAGTAGCCCGGCCCGCCCGGACGTTGACGCACCCGCCCGGACGCGAGGCGCCGACCCGGAGGTCGGGACGCCACCCGGAGGTCGACGCGCCGACCCGGCCGGCGAAGCGCCGACCCGGATGTCGAGGTCGGATTCGCGCCAGCCCGATCCCCTGGCCGTTTGGTGGGATTCGTGACACACCCACCACTGACGGACAGGACCTCCGGCATGGCCGACACCGCCCTCCACCCGGCTCCGCGTACCGCCGACACCGCCCAGCCCCGCCCGGACCCCCAGGCCCGGCGGGGCGGTCGGCTCGCCGGACCGGCCGTCACCACGGGCGTGTTCTCCATCGTCACCACCGAGATCCTGCCGATCGGCCTGCTCACCCCGATCGGCGCGACTTCCGGATCTCCGACGGCACCGCCGGGCTGATGATGACCCTGCCGGGCATCGTCGCCGCGGTCGCCGCACCGGTGGTGACGTCGCGACCAGGCACGCCGACCGGCGGACCATGCTCTGCGCCCTGCAGCTGCTGCCGGCCCTGGCAGACCTGCTCAACGCGCTCGCCCCCGCCAACTGGGCCGTGCTGACCGCCCGGGTCGCCCTCGGCCTGGTCGTCGGGGCCTTCTGGTCGACCGGCTCGGGGCTCGCCCCCCGGCTCGTCCCGGAGCACCGGCAGGGCCGGGCCGACACCGTGTTCTTCTCGGCCGTCCCGCTCGGCTCGGTCCTCGGCGTACCGGCAGGCGTGTTCCTCGGTTCGCTCGCCGGCTGGCGGGCGGCCTTCCTCGTGATGGCGGCGCTGACCCTGCTGACCCTGGCCGTCCTCCTGGTGTCACTGCCACCGCTGCCCCCGCTGACCAGCACCGGCCCGGGCGTGCTGCGCGGGCTGCTCGCCCGACGGGGCACCCGCACCGGCCTCGCCGTGACCTTCCTGATCGTCCTGGCGCACTTCGGCAGCTACACCTACGTCACCCCGTTCCTCGCGGCCACCACCCACCTCGGCCCCGGCCAGGCCACCGCCCTGCTGCTCGTGTACGGCGCCGCCGGACTGCTCGGCAACGTCCTCGCCGGCGGCCGTGCGGCCCGGGCCTTGCGCCCGGTCTTCGGCACGGCCGCCCTGCTGCTCGCCGCCGCGGCCCTGCTGCTGCCGCTGCTGGGCACCGGCGGTCCGGGCGCCGCCGTCCTGCTGACGCTGTGGGGCGTGGCGTACGGCGCCGTGCCGGTGTGCTCGCTGACCTGGTTCCGCACCGCGGCCCCGCACGCCCCGGAGGCGGCCGGCGTGGTGTTCACCTCCTCCTTCCAGGCCACGATGTCGATCGGCGCCCTGACCGGTGGCCTCGTCGTGGACCGCTCCTCGCCCGCCGCCGTCATGGTGCTCGGGGGCGCCGTCGCCCTCCTCGCCGCCGCCACCGCGTGGCGGTACGGCCACCGGGTCCGGCCCGAACCGGTGACCGGGACGGCAGACGGGCCGGTGACCGGGGCAGCCACCCAGCAGGCGACCGGAACGGCGGCAGGTCCGGAGGCCGGGGCGAAGCGCTGACCCGGCACCACCGCACCCTGGTCAGGGGCGCTCGCCGTGACGAGAATGCCGGAGCGCCGTCCACCCGCCCGACCGGGCCGACGGACGGCGCCACCGGCCGGGACGTTCCCGGGCGGGCCCGGGGCGCTCTCCGGGCGGGTGACGGCGGAAGGACGGCGACCGGGATGGCTCCCGAGTTCGGCACGCGGTTCGGCGACTACCAGAACGAGATCTACCTGAACGGGCTCGGCGGTGTGCTGCCGACGATGCCGATGACCTTCGCCGAGCTGGAGGCCCGGGCACAGTCGGCCCTGGCGCCGTCCGTGCTGTCCTACGTCGCGGGCGGGGCGGGCGACGAGTCCACCCAGCGGGCGAACGTCGCCGCCTTCGACCGCTGGGGCCTGGTACCGCGGATGATGGTCGGTGCGAAGGAACGGGACCTGTCCGTGGACCTGTTCGGGATGCGGCTGCCGTCCCCGCTGTTCATGGCCCCCGTCGGGGTGATCGGCCTCTGTGCACAGGACGGCCACGGGGACCTCGCCACCGCCCGGGCCGCCGCCCGCACCGGCGTCCCGATGATCGCCTCCACCCTCACCGTCGACCCGCTGGAGCAGGTGGCCGCCGAGTCCGGCGACACCCCCGGTTTCTTCCAGCTCTACACCCCCACCGACCGGGCGCTCGCCGAGAGCCTGGTCCACCGGGCGGAGGCCGCCGGCTACAAGGGCATCGTCGTCACCCTGGACACCTGGATCACCGGCTGGCGCCCGCGCGACCTCGCCGCCTCCAACTTCCCCCAGCTGCGCGGCCACTGCCTGGCCAACTACACCTCCGACCCGGTCTTCCGTGCCCGCCTCGCCAAGGCCCCCGAGGAGGACCTGCAGGCCGCCGTCCTGGAGTGGATCGGCATCTTCGGCAACCCGCTGACCTGGAACGACCTGCCCTGGCTGCGCTCGCTCACCGACCTGCCGATCCTCCTCAAGGGCCTCTGCCATCCCGAGGACGTCCGCCGCGCCAGAGACGGCGGCATCGACGGCATCTACTGCTCCAACCACGGCGGCCGCCAGGCGAACGGCGGTCTGCCCGCCCTCGACGCGCTGCCCGCCGTCGTCGAGGCCGCCGCCGGCCTGCCCGTCCTCTTCGACTCCGGCGTCCGCTCCGGCGCCGACGTCGTCAAGGCCCTCGCCCTCGGCGCCACCGCCGTCGGCGTCGGCCGCCCGTACGTCTACGGCCTCGCACTGGAGGGCACCGACGGCATCGTGCACGTGCTGCGCTCGCTGCTCGCCGAGGCGGACCTGATCATGGCCGTCGACGGCTACCCGACGCTCGCCGACCTGCGCGCCGAGGGCGCCCTGCGTCGCATCTGACGCACCATCAGGTCGCGACGCCGGCACCACCGCCACCAGCCGAGCCGGTGGAGCTGCCGAGCCGCCGGAGCCCTCCGGCACGTGTCGGCAGCCAGGTCGACCAGGCCGACCGAGCCCCGGGAGAGCACCCGGGTATGCGCGGACCAGTCAGCGCGGACCGGTCAGCGCGGACCGGGGTCGCTGGTGCCCGGGCGGCCGTTCTCCAGGTGACCGGCCCAACGGCGGCGGAACGCCGGCCCGCCGCTGGCCGCGACGGTGACGTCGTACCAGCGGCTGTCGCCGCGCACGTCGAAGGTGAACCGGGCCGTGGCGCCGGGGCGGAGGGTGCGGCTCTGCCGCGAGCCCTTCGCGTAGGCGTTCTCGGCGGTCACCGTCCGGGCGACCGGCCCGTCGTTGGAGACCGTGACGCGGACCTGGTTCCTCGACGGGTCGACACGTCCGACCAACCCGCCCGGGAGCGCACCCTCGAACTCCTGCACCGAGCCGTTCGGGCCGTGGCCGACGAGGTGGTAGCCGCCGGTGCCGGACACCGGCCAGAAGTCCGCGAAGGTGTCGCCGGCCGAGACCGTGTACCGCCTCGGGGCGACCGTCGGTGCCGTCCGGTCGTAGACGTAGAGCCACGCGCCCGCCGAGCCCCGGTTCTCCAGTTCGAGCCGGAACTGCCCCGGGGTGTCCGTCTCCTCCTCGTTGACCCTCAGGTCGTACGGAAGCGCGCGGGCCGGCCGGGTGCCCGGCTCCTGGACCGGCATCCGCTGCGGCAGCGGCACCTGGTAGGCCTTGCCCTGCGAGGCGATCGGCGCGGGCACCGGCACCGCGACCCGCCGCCCGTCCGCGCCGGAGAAGTCCAGCGCCGAGGTGAGGTCACCGCAGACCGACCGGCGCCACGCGCTGATGTTCGGCTCCTCGATGCCGAAGCGGGCCTCCAGGAACCGCAGCACCGAGGTGTGGTCGAAGGTCTCCGAGCACACCCAACCACCCCGCGACCACGGGGAGATGACCAGCAACGGCACGCGCGGGCCGAGGCCGATCGGCTGCAGGCCGCCCGGGTCCGAGCCGGGCACCAGCGGGCTCATCTCCCCCGGGTACTTCGCGAGGTCGAGCAGCTCGTCGCCGAGGCTCGCCGCCAGGTCGGCGGAGACCATGCCCTGACCGCCCGGGCGGCTCACCACCGGCGGCATCGGCGGGACGACGTGGTCGAACAGGCCGTCGTTCTCGTCGTAGTTGACGAGGAAGACGGTCCGGCCCCACACCTCGGGGTTCGACGTCAGCGCGTCCAGCACGAGGTTGATGTAGTACGCGCCGTCCGTCGGCGTGGCGGAGGGGTGCTCGCTGTACTTGTACGGCGGGACGATCCAGGAGACCTGCGGCAGCCGCCCCTGCTCGACGTCGGCCCGGAACTCCTTCAGCGTGTGGTCGGTGGCGCCCTTGTCCACCAGCGGGCCCGACGCGCCCTCGGCCACCTGGTACCGCTCGAAGAACATCAGCGAGTTGTCGGTGTAGTTGTCCGTCGGGGTGCCCGGCTCACCGGAACCGCCCTGGTACAGCTTCCAGCTGACGCCGGCCGCCTCCAGCCGCTCGGGGTACGTCGTCCAGGTGTAGCCGTTGGTGTCGTTGCGCTCCCACAACCCCGGGCCGTTCGGCTTGCGGCCGTACGCGTTGCGCGGGTCGCTGGTGCCGGTCCACAGGTGGATGCGGTTGGGAGCGGTGTCGGCGTGCACCGAGCAGAAGTACGCGTCGCAGACGGTGAAGGCGTCGGCCAGGGCGAAGTGGTACCGCAGGTCCTGGCGCTTGAGGTGACCCATCGTCATGACGTCCTGCTTCTGGTTCACCCACTGGTCATGGCGCCCCTCGTTCCAGGCGAGGTGGCCACTGCTCCACCCGTGGTCCGTACCGGCCTGGTACTCGGTGGTGTTCCCGGGGTCGATGTACCAGGGCAGCACCTCCTGCTCGGAGGCCGGCAGGCCGCGGTCGTGGTACCGGCCGGTCCGCACCGATGCGGCGGGCTGGTACCAGTTCGGCCGGCCGTTCGGCAGCAGCGTGGGACGCGGGTCGGCGAACCCGCGCACACCGCGCAGGGTGCCGAAGTAGTGGTCGAAGGAACGGTTCTCCTGCATCAGGACGACGACGTGTTCGACGTCCTCGATCGAACGGGTCCTGCCGACCGCAGGCAGCGCCAGGGCCTTGCCGACCGCGGGCGGGAACGCCGCGAGGCCCGCGGCGGCGGCGGACGCGCCGCCCAGCTGGAGGAATCGGCGCCGGTCGATGGAGGCCACGTGTTGTCCTTCCGTCGGGGGTGCACGGGTGCGTGCGTGGTTCCGGGGAGAGGAATCGAACCTAGGGGCCGCAGGCAAGGCCGTACACGGACCGCACGCGAACGCCGCGTGAGCGTTCGGCCAACTCCTGCCCCGCCGGCGCCGGCGTTCGCCCCGGAAACACGTGCCCGGAAACGCGAAGAACCCCCGTCCGGAAACCGGATGGGGGTTCTTCACAAAGGTTGTTCGGCGGCGTCCTACTCTCCCACAGGGTCCCCCCTGCAGTACCATCGGCGCTGTGAGGCTTAGCTTC